>CAYHPR010000069.1:0-1609 GCA_964358895.1 Microcaldota archaeon | reverse complement strand
CGCTATCCAGCGCCAGATAGACGCGACCGACCGTCAGATTGACCAGTTGGTGTACGAACTGTACGGGTTAACCGAGGAAGAAATCAGGATCGTGGAAGATTCGCCTTGACACCTGTGAATTTTTCTGTTTTATACGTTGATTTTCAACAGACGACTAATTTGAAATTTTACTCTAGCTCTAGTAAATGTTATATCCATTTATAAAAAGTATATAAGATGCAAGATAATGTATTCGAGGTATATAAAAACAAAATTATAGAGATTGCTCAAAAAGCACATATACCCACTAAACATGGTAAAAGAAGAACAACAGTTATAGGTTCTGAATTTGTGGTATACTCACTTATCGATGAGATAGTAGATGAATACGATGAGTTAGTTAAGAGTTTGTTAAGAGAAGAAAACTGGGGTGACAAATTTTCAGAAAAATACATTAAAAAAGAACTTCAAACAATAATTGCAAAAATTATAAAATCGAATGAAAAACAAAAAGACGCTAAAGACTTACTGGAAAAACTCATTAGAAGCTTAGTTAATTACAATCAAGAATGGATTGTCCTGGTTCCTCTTTCCGGATTAGTAATGAAATTAGATAGTATCAAACTGGGAAAAGTAACCTTTTATCCCATAACAAAAGAGAAAATAAAAAATCTTCATACAAAAATTGAATCTATTATTACGTCTACTAGGAATACAGCGGGGGAAAAGAAACAGACAATACAATTTTCGATAGAGTGTCTAAGTAGTACACAAAATAGTATATGTGCTGAATTTCGAGTAATCGCCGAACCAGATAGAGCTTTAGAACGAGCAGAAGAGGAAACCAGGAGGGTTTTGGACATTATCAGATACTCTATCCCAGCACTTTATCATGATGACCAAGGAGTAAAAGTTTCACTTATGGGTGAGATATTTAACACAGTAAAGTGTAGTCCGATGATTTCATCTGATAACAAGTCATTTACTCTAAATAATCAAACGGTTGGACCATTGATTCCATTTGAGTTAAGTGATGAGAGTATAAAGCAAATGGAAAGGGTAGGGGCGATTAAGCTATCTGATATTCTGGCAAAATCAGAAAAACAAGTTGGTGAATTTGAGAGAACTTTGCTCCATTCGGTGCATTGGTATTCAAGTTCTCTAACTCAGTATGAAATCGAAAATCAATTTCTTAATCTTATTACTTGTTTAGAGACTTTACTAACTCCAAGAGATGGTAATCCTATTCGCACTGCTATTGCAGAGGGGGTTGCAATTCTTATAACAACTGGTGTTGAAAATAGAAAAGTATTAAAAAAGAGAGTGCAAGACCTATATAGTTTGCGCAGTGCCGTATCTCATGGGGGTAGAAAAGAAATACTCGAATCAGATGTTAAAGAACTCAATAAAATAGTGAGAAAGCTCATTATGATTATGATCAAAAGGAAGGATGAATTTAAATCTCAAAACGAACTTTTGAGTTGGATAGAGGTGCAAAAACTTAGTTAGCGGTTTGACAATAATATGCCATCATCGTTAATCGCAATCATTCTAACCAGTAGCGTTGTAGCAGGGCTTGTCTCGTTTGTGTTGAATATGTACAAGGAGGAACGCCTTCTCAAGCGACAGA
>CAYHPR010000068.1:0-1636 GCA_964358895.1 Microcaldota archaeon | reverse complement strand
TTCCTGAACCTGTACTGCGCACCGCTCGGTGCGGCGGCGGGTCAGGCGATGCAAGAGCTGTGGCGGGCGTGGAACAGCGGCGGAGGGGCAGGTCAGGCATGGTCTGTCTTTATAGAGATGCGTGGCGAACTTGAACTCCATGCGCAACAATGGGCGCGGCAATTGGCCGCAAACAATCTGGCGTTGAATTTACTGGATTTTTCTCAAAAAATCGGTAGAATGCGCGCCTTGAAAATTGAAGGGCAGTAAACATGAAAATAGCACAAGATCTTCGCGCCGGTAACGTCATCCTGGTAGGCACCGACCCTATGGTAATTCTCAAGGCTGAATATAGCCGCTCCGGCCGTAACGGTTCGGTGGTCAAGATGAAGATGAAGAATCTGCTGACCGAATCCGCAAAAGAAACCGTGTATAGCGCCGATGACAAGTTCGAGCAGATCATGCTGGATCGCAAGGAAGTGAATTACTCATACTTCGCCGATCCGATGTATGTGTTCATGGATGGCGAATACAACCAGTATGAGATCGAGGCCGAAAGCATGGGCGACGCGATCAATTACATCGAAGACAACATGGCTTGCGAAGTGGTGTTCTACAACGACAAGGCCATTTCGGTCGAATTGCCCAACACCATTGTGCGCGAAGTCGTTTACACCGAACCTGCAGTGCGCGGCGATACCTCCGGCAAGGTGATGAAACCGGCCAAGATCAACACCGGTTTTGAATTGCCCGTGGCAGCCTTCATCGAAATAGGCGACAAGATCGAGATCGACACCCGCACCAACGAATTCAAGAAGCGCGCTTAATCCCTGCTGTATGCTGCAACAAAAGGCCAACCGCGAGGTTGGCCTTTTTGTTTAGTGCGCCCGGCAATCTGTATCACGCCGGAAGACTTCAAAAAGCAATCAAGTATCCACGATGAATTGTCGCAGCATCACTGCCGGGATAAATCATGCCAGAGTATTGGATGATTAACTTGACCTGCCGCTCGTCACACAAAGTGCGGGGGCTGCCAGGACATTTCTTAAGCGAGATCTTCCGGTGTAATCAGGGTCTCTGATTTTTCGACTATGCCACCGCGCTTCAACATGGAAAGCTGCCTGGTTTTATTGAGCGCTGTTACTGTGGACAAGTAAGCGATATTTTTTTCGATCGACTCCAGGTAGTAATTGTTCTCGACGCCATACCAATCTTTGAAGTGGAATGCCAAATTCTTGTAGATGCCACCAAGGCCGGTATCAAGTTTTTTCCGGGTGAGCTCATAGAAATCCCGGGTTTTCCACAGCAGGTCGTGTATGTTCTGGTAGCCTCCGAAGTGGGCTTCTTTAAACTCCAAATACAGAAACAGCAGTTTTTCAAGATAGGTGCGGTCGGCCATTTGCCCGGTCAAATCAGCGGTGCCGACGATTTGACCGAGCAGACGAATGCGCTCATCGGGAAATTGTATTTCAGCTACGGCAACTGCCGGGTCGGTGCACAGCAGTATGAATTCCACAGGCGCTGCAAAAACGGGCAAGAAGCCATGGGCAGCGATGTAGTGCCGCGCAAATTCAATGCCCCTGCGGACATGGCTTTTGGTGAACTGCGCACCAGTACCCGTTTCTTCACCGTGTGGTTGTGCGTAACCGATATCATG
>CAYHPR010000067.1:0-1706 GCA_964358895.1 Microcaldota archaeon | reverse complement strand
GCCAGCGTCCGCGCCTGGTAGTCGAGGTCGCGCAAGGACATCAGAGCGCGCTCATTGTGCGATTGGTCACCGCATCCGGGAGCCACATGTTCAGTCTTCCCTCAATTCGTCTACATAGCGATTGACCGCTTCCACGCTATCGAAACGGGCGAATTTTCCGAAATGCCGGATCCAGTCAGGGTTGATCTGGTCAGGGTTACTCTGGCTCTGGCGCTGTCGCACCAGGATAACCACCTCGGCCACCGTACCTTCTGGAAGATCGGGTGTTGGGATATGTAAAATATGATCGGCGCTCACCTTGGCTTCATCCCAAATAATCTATTAGGCCGTCATACCGGCGAAGGCCGGTATCCAGCAATGAAAAATACGCCGCGAAGCGGACAAAACCATGATGTTGTCCCACTTGCGTGGGAAATTTTTAATCATCTGGATTCCGGCCTTCGCCGGAATGACGTGGTTTTTTCCAATGGACAATCTGGCTTCATAACGAATAGCTTGCATGGTTCCTCTCCTTCATTGACGTTCAACACGATAATTGATCAGCGCAAAATCCAGTCGCCGTGTTCGCGGATCGCGGCGTACATGGCATCCGGCGCAAGATCAATCTCGTCAGGCCAGGAAACGAAGCCATCGGTAACGCGCAAGAGCCGAAACTGTTGCGGGTCGGCGAGCTTTGCAAATACGCCGCGCAAGTGGCTTGGCAGAAGGACGACCCGGCCTGTCAAACCATCGGCAAACCGTACGGAAAAAGCCAGATGATCGAGAACTTGTGCTTCAACAACGTCGTAGTGCATCGGTTCACCTCACTGATCGAAGAACATGCGGATGACGATGCCGTAAAAAACACTGATCGTTGGCATAGCACTCTCTCCTTCATTGACGTTCAATACGATACAGCGCGAAGGGCAACGGTGCAAACTCCACCTGCAAGCCAGCCTCTTTTAGCAGCGACTGCGAGACAAACTTGGCCGGAGCGAACACCAGATGCCGCTTGCCGGGCTTGGCCTCCACCAAAGCCTTGGCCTTGGATAGCGTGAGCGCCGCATCGCGAGATTTGAGGAAGTCGAGGTCGGGCCGGTAGATGAGCCAGACATGAAAATTCGTTGATTCGCCCAGATAGCCGTGACCGTCCTTCTCCCAGGACTTGGCGGCGTCGAAGGATTCGTTGGTGGCCATGTGGTAGAGCAATGCGCCCAACTGCTCGAAGGTCGGCAGGGTTTCGCCCGTCAGCATTTTGTCCATCTCGATAGCGGGACCAAGCGTACAGAAAGTAAAACTGCCGCCCAAGCCTTCCGCCTGTGCGGCGATAACCTTCACGCCTTCGACAAGTAGTTCGCCGTTCTTGACCTTATTTTCGATGTCGTCGAAGCGGTGTCCATCCAGATTCTTGATGCTGGCGATTTGGTCGAGTAGCTTGTCAGCCTGCTTCAAGTCGGTGAAAGTCAGCGACTTGCGCAACAGTTCCTCGCGTTGGGTGCCGGTGAAGGCGTAGCCGTTAATGACGCGCCGCACCCGTTCGGCGGTGATCCTATCGGCGTAGTCCTCGCACTCTACAAGGATAAATTTGCGATTGCCACCGTCATTCTCGTTGGCTTCCAGCACGGCGTGGGCGGTGGTGCCGCTTCCTGCAAAGGAATCAAGGACAATTCCATCTGTTTGAAGCGCCAAGTCGAACCGGGCCACAACGTGGTGTTTTTGCCGGTGCG
>CAYHPR010000066.1:0-1716 GCA_964358895.1 Microcaldota archaeon | reverse complement strand
AAAAGAAAGGTCGCTGGCATCACAGTATGAAATAAAATTGAGTTCAGCAGACGTGAAGTTAATTCCGCCTAAAGTTATTGGTGGTTTATATGGAGGCGGTTGTATTATTGATGCATCAACTTGAAACGAGGAAACTGAACTAGAAACTATGCTAGAACCATAAACCTTCATTTTCCAAACTCCAGCAACAGGATTCTCAACGGTTATTATTTTAGCTACAGAATTGGATTGAGCGGAGTAAACCGCGCCATTAGGGGCTATCAAACTGAAAACAAGGGAGTCAGTAGTTGGAAAAGAGGATAAAGTAAGCTTAAACGTCTTTGAACTAGCTACGTTGAATTTCTTAAACCAAGTTCTGCCCTGCCTCACTTTACCAGAAACCGAGCCAGGAATACTCAAGTTATCCAACGCGTTTATTGCCGCCAACGCATCAACACGAGGATAAGCGCCACTTGAAACACCGGAATTTGCCATTAAATCCTCAATTTCTTTGGGGGTCAATGTTGAATCTTTTTGCTGTAACAACGCAGCTACACCTGCAACGTGAGGAGCCGCCATCGAAGTGCCAGAAAGAGTACGAAAACCAGAAGGATCGCAGTCATGACAATTTCCAGTTGGAACAGTGGAAGTAATAAAAGCACCTGGAGCAACTAAGTCCAGTATTGGACTACGATCAGTAAAACAAGCAATCTGATCTGTTACATAAAATGGATCGCCACAGGTACTCAGTCCGTATGGTAAAAACGGAAAATCACGCTGATCAGACGAAAAGTAAGGCAAAGACCAACTAGTGTCGTACGCGCCGCCCACAGAAGTCACGTTTTCAACGCAGGCAGGAGAACCAACACCGTCTTTCCAACCTGAATTTCCTGAAGCCGCGTCTACAAAAATGTTTTGTGCAACAGCAAGATTTATGTCATTTGCAAAGACATTATCATTACAATAGCCAGTATATTTCGTTGATTCATTAGCTATACTCATCGTTATTACGCTGATATTAAGAGATTGAGCATTCTCGCGACACCACCTTAAGGATCTAAGAATAGCATCAGTAGAACAAACATTGTTAGAATCGCATACTTTCATTGCAACTAGCTTAGCTTCCGGCGCAATTCCTTTATTTGTCGAGTCTTGTGATGCAATAATCCCGGCTACATGAGTACCATGACCATAATCGTCCATTGGATCAAAATTTTCTATACCTGCAAAAAAATTGCGCCCATCAATAACCTTACAATTTCCAGAACGAAATTGATAGAAAGTACAATTTCCTAACGCCGGATGAGTCCAATCTATTCCCGAGTCAATTACACATATTGTTTTATCTTTTCCAGTGTATCCGAGATTTTGTACTGTTCTAGCCGAAATAACGTCAGCACTTTGGGCTAGAGTAAGAGAATATGATTTATCTGGAATAATTTTCGTAACAGAATCATCAGAAAGCAATTTAGATAATGCATTTGCGTTTACTTTAGCATAAAATGCGTTCGCAACATCAAATTTATCTACACTAGAAATGTCTTTAGTCTTTATTTTTTTCAGTACATTATCTTGGTTGTTTGAAATCAAGCGTTTTTTAGTCTGCAAATCAAGATTACGTGCGTTTTTTGACTTAAATGGATCGTCTTTCAGTATAACTATTATTTCAGCTTCTCCTTTTTCCTTTAGTTCATTCAAAACCTTTCCATCCAACTTGGCTGATGAGTGAACAATCGA
>CAYHPR010000065.1:0-1716 GCA_964358895.1 Microcaldota archaeon | reverse complement strand
AGAACTTCCCATCCGAGTTATAAATTTTTTTGATCCGACTGACAAAGCCTGCCACGACCGTATGGTTACCTTTGTTGACCAGATGTTGAAATTGCATAAGCAATTGTCATCGGCAAAGACCGACCATGATAAGACCGTCATCCAACGTCAGATCGATGCGACCGACCGCCAGATTGACCGGTTGGTGTATGAATTGTACGGATTGACAGAAGAGGAAATCCAAATCGTTGATGAAGGTTCACCATAAAAATGTCTCTTAAGCGGATTCGCGTATGCAACTTGATTCCGGCACACACCGTACCTTTTCTCGTATATCCCGCTTTTAACAGGATATACAAGTCTGTATAATAACTTGTTAGGTTTTGAGAGGAGTTATGAGGAAAAATAAATCACGAAGTCCACGTTCAAAATTGTTGATCGCTAACAAACATTCATGTTGTATATGTGGTAGAGTAAATGTGCAAATTCATCATATTAATTCAGACCCTTCGGATAATAGACGGAGCAATTTGGCAGTATTGTGTCTCGAACATCATGATAAGGCAACTGCGCCAAAGGGTTTAACAGCTTCCCTTAAGCCTGATGAAATTTTGATTTATAAGGAGAAATGGGAAAAAGAATGTGCTAATGTAGCTCATACAATTGCAAGATCACGAACTGCATTTTTTATGGTGGATTATAAGAATGCTGAAAGAATTAGACAGTTGTATGCTCAATTGACAAGAGCAGAATTGAACAGTGCGTATGAAATACTAAAGAAAGAACTAATCGAGGAAGATGCGCTTAGAAAAGAACAGGGATTTGATGTTTCACTGGAACCCAATATGGCTTGGAGTCCATATGTACAAAGATTAGTTGAAGAAATAAGAAAAGGCGATCCTCATCCAGATTTATTCAAAGGGTCGCCTGGTCACCCATATGATTCACTCTATCCAGAAGGTCCTGCCTTTGCAAATCACGCGATACCTTTATATGACATTTGGTGCCAAATCATGATTCGATGCTTGATTTTATCCCGTAGAACATATGATATTGAAAATATCATGTCTCTGGAGAATATTCTTGACCTAGACCTTGCTGGCTCTTTAGTAACTTTTGATGGAAAGTTTAGAGGAAGGATAGAAAGTCCTAAATATTACAAATCTACACCTGTTTGCTATACTATTCTGAGAGTAAAAAGTGATAATGAAATTTGGCTAACAAGACTCGGTATAAAGACTCATTATGTTTATTCGTTTACTGCTTCTGATAACTTAAGTGATGGTAGAGGAAATGGAGTTTTGTTATTCAGGAATATTGATTCAGTAAGAAAAAACGCTAATACTCGAGTAGTTAAATATTCTTGTACTCCACTCATAATAGGAAGTGGAGGTGGTGGTACCTTAAGAATTACTTAAAAACCTAACAATGCACTTGGAGCCGATGCGCCAGTTCTTGTGCTTTTTAAAATTAAGTGCTAAATTGAATTTAGGTGCGTTGATTAAAGTTTGGTGGTAAATTGGAGGCACGCCTCAAGCGCGGCGTTAGCTGTGGAGGAACATGAATACACCATATCATGAGTGGGTTCATGTTTCCAACTTGAACCCAGGGTTTGATTCACTCGCTGGTTTGAATTCCTGACAGTATTCACCTATAAACTATAGGGTTCAGGTTGCAAACCTAAACCCGCTGTGGGATTGAACCGGCAAAAGCAGTGTGGAAACAGCCACCATTTTG
>CAYHPR010000064.1:0-1723 GCA_964358895.1 Microcaldota archaeon | reverse complement strand
GGCAAGGTGAGCGAGTGTCTGACCACGATCCCCGTTGAGCAAGTTCTGAGCGCCGTGAACGAGTTGACAAGAGCATGAACCGCCAAGACGCCAAGAACGCCAAATAGGACAAGGCGCTATGGATAGCCGCAACCCAAAAACTATCCGAGCCGAACCCGGTGAAGAGCTGGACCGGATAGCCCGCGCAACCGTGGATACGGTGATGGAGTTTCACAGGCATCTTGGTCTGGGCTACCTTTAAATCGTGTATTGAAGAGGCTTGGCGATAGAATTGTTGTTGTGCGATATCCCTTAATACGAGTCAGATTCCAATTCTGATTCATTACAAGGGGAAACCGTGGTAGGAAGGACGATTGAAATCAAAAACTATTAAGCGCCATATCGAGTGTTTTGGATGGGTTCTTTTGAACCCCATTCGCTTGCTGTTCGAGAAAGTCCTTGAAAAAAAACGTCTTATAATTCTATACAAGCTGGGGGGGTCGGGCCTAGGTGACACCTTAGCCGTAACAACCGTACTCAACGCCTTGCATCGCGAAAAAGGCGTTCGTGGGGTTGTTTTTTCGAAATTTCCAGCACTCTTTGAAAATAATCCACAGGTTGTCTTGAACCTCGATTACAACCGTATGCCCCGTCTGCTGCGGAGCATTTTGAAGAGCGCCTTCAAATATTTGCGTGGAAAATGTGTGATCTGCGTAGGTAGCGAAGAATGGGTGACCGGAACTCTGCCGTGGCATCAAAATCCAGAAGACAGGCGGAATCCTCGCAAGTTTTATTTAGGAGGATTATTGCCAGATATCTCAGGCAACCTGAGTCAGCTAGAAACAGCTTTACCGTTTATCGTATTTGGCAAGGAAGAGCTGCGACAATACGAAGAGCGTTTCAAATTTCTTCCTGATGAATTCGGCGTTGTGAAAGCTTCTGTCGGAGCGGCCCGTAGGGGCGGTGCGCTCTTGAAAAACTGGTCTATCGAAGGAATGCAGGCAGTAGTTCTCAGTCGGGATGCATCCCCGTTCCCGTGGGTACAGTTAGGCGACAAGGCTGAACCAGTGCTTGATGGGGCGATCAATCTATTGGGTAGTACCAGCTTGCGGGAGACTTTTTACATTCTCTCGCGTGCTAAAGTCGTGCTGACCATTGAGGGCTTTATCAGTCATGTCGCAGCCGCTTTGAAGCGTCCCTTAGTTATTATTTTTTCCGGCTGGAATGACCCCAACGCTTTCTACTATGGACCCGCCCGAATAGTCACGTCCATTCCCAGGCCTGTGTGTGCCCCATGTTCTAAAGGTGAATGCACGACACCTGGCAAGCCTTGCACAAGCAATATTTCCGTACAGCAAGTCATTCAGGCAGTCGGTCTTGCTCTCACCGCTGTCCCAAAACCACCAAACTAAGTGTGGCGGAAAGTGCGCGGAATTTTGCTCCACCTAGGATTTACCTCTGGTTAAATTTGAGAGGAGCGCATTGGATACTTTCTGACGACTGGATTTGATCACCATGATGGAGAAGCTGTTTGAAACTGCCTTGGGAATTGCAGCACCGTGATTCGTGGCCGGTGTTGATCTCATGGCGGAAGCTGCTTGCCGGCAAGCTCGACTTCTCGAAACTTAATCCGCATGTCGGAACTCAACCCGATTGAAATTCAACAGAGCCAGAAAACTAACCGTCGCTTTCATCCGCCAACGCTACGCCGGCGACGGCGGCGCCGAGCGCTTCGTCGCGCGCA
>CAYHPR010000063.1:0-1725 GCA_964358895.1 Microcaldota archaeon | reverse complement strand
TGAGTTACGAAATGTCCTTTTCATGCTGACTATCTCTCCAGCACGCTTTTCAGGGCCTTTAAATCCCGCTCCACCATTTCCGCGTCTTCGGCAAACTGCTCGTCCGACATCTCGGGCGTTTTGAACAGGGTGAATATCACTTCGCTCCCGGAACCGTTCGGCACGACGCGCATGGGCACGTAGACCTCGGCCCCCGATGCCGGGGTCACGTAATGGTCCAGCACACCGAAATCGTTCTTTTCGGCAAACCGGATTTGCACCGGTCCTTGCGGCATCTCCACAACCCATCCGGCATCGGATTTTCTGACCGATTTGCCTAGCCCCGCTGCCCATCGGGGCAGGTTCTCGGGGTTCGAGACGAATTCATACACTTTTCGGGGAGGGCAAGCGATGGTGATGCTTAGGGTTTCGGATTTAAGCGCAGTCGTCATCAAGGTTTATTCATTCGGTGCCATGGCTTGTGCCCAACGCTGGCGCTCCCCTAGATGACTTTTGAACTTTCCTCGCAATGGAGGTCGCTCTTCCCGATGTTGCACTTAAGACAAAGTGTTCTCAGATTTTCGAGCGCGGTTTCACCGCCCTTGGACCATGGTCTGATGTGGTCGGCATGAAGATCCACGTCGGGATCTTTTGCGGGGCTCGCACCACACATCTGGCAAATACAATTGTCGCGAATCAAAACCTGCGCACGCAAACGCCAGTTGATCTTTCTTCCCGTTCTCCTGCTTGGCCGGGCGGCGCCCAGTGCAGGATGAGGAGATTCAGAGACTTTCCCCGATTTAATGAAAACCTCGAATGCGAGCAAAGCTTTGTTCCAAGACCCGAATCGACTTTCATATGTGCCGAGAGAAAACTCTGAAAGACCCTGTGTCTTATCCAATTCCCGTCCCAAGGGTTGGCGACCGAGACTTGTCCATATATTGGCGATGTTTTCAAAAAGCTCCGCGTCAGGAACATGCTGTCTGTTGGGAGCTTCAAGGCCAGCCTTTTGAAGCGCCAAGTTCCATTGCTTGAACCTTCTCAGGAATGTGTTGACTCCAAAGTTTCCCTTAGCGGTGTATTCGACCGTAGTCAGTGTATTCTTCGAAAGATCAGATGCAACTCGCTTCAAATCAGCTAAAAGCTCCTCTTCTGGAATATTTCTTTTTCGAAGTCGAACATGGAACCCGCTCATGGCTTCTCCACGATGCTATCGCTCTTCATTATGCAGACGCGACGCAATTTACGGCGAAGGCTTGATATCGACAGCGGCGGGTTGCTCTTTCACCTTCGGCAGCTCCTTTGCCAACTCCTGCACGCGTGGATAAAGAATGATCTCGATGCGCCGGTTCTGCTGGCGGCTTTGGGGAGTGTCGTTCTTGGCGACGGGGTGATGCTCGCCCAAACCCGCGGCTTCGAAGGCATCCGGCGGAATCTTGGATGACTCCGCCAAGAAACGCACGACGGTAGTGGCGCGCGCGGTGGAGAGTTCCCAGTTGGTGGCGAACTTGTCCTTGATCTTCGGGCCAATGGGCACGTTGTCGGTATGGCCCTCGATGCGGATGATTTTGTCTTTATCGCGCGCCGACGCCAGTACCTTGCCCACACGCTTGAGTACATCCTGACCCTTGGCCGAGACTGATGCGTCGCCGGAGGCAAACAGGATTTTGTCGAGGATTTTCACAGAGAGGCGGTCGGCGAGCTGGTTGACCATGACTTCGCCGGCCTCGACTTCTTTTTTCAGGC
>CAYHPR010000062.1:0-1725 GCA_964358895.1 Microcaldota archaeon | reverse complement strand
GGCGTTAACGGGAGGAACTGCGGTACAAAGTGTTGATTTTTGGGTTTATCCTCAAACAACAACGGAATATTTTGTTGACCTGAATGGCTCGGCTTATGTTTGGGCCAATGCCGGAACAGTGACTGCCACCGGATTTACCAGCCCGACAATATATGTGAACGGCGCCGTTTCCAGTGTTGTTGTCGCCGGTCAGTGGCAACACATCGCCGTAACCACAGGCACGGCTTTAAACGCTTCGGCTCCAAAAATTGGCAAGACTACCACTAATTTTATGGAAGGAAACATTGACGAAGCCCGTGTTTTAAGCCGTGTCTTAAGCGCCGACGAAATCGCCGAGACATATCGGATGGGGGCGAATCATCATTTGACCAGGCAAATATCGGCTACTGATTTGTCCGGCGCCAACAAACTGCCGTTTTGGATTGCGGCGGATAGGACCGGAACGTTCCTAGAAGCTATGATCGGAGAAAGCGATTATGCCAACTACGAGCTGGCCAGCTCCACCGCGGCTCTTTCCACCACCACCGTTTTATATATCAAAGGCGACGAAATCGCCTCTTCCACCTCCATCAAAGATTCCAGTTTTTCCGGCAAAGCCATCACCGCCAACGGCAACGCCCGAACGAGCGGCAACGGGAAGATCGGCAACGCGCTTTATTTTGACGGGACAACGGACTATTTTACAACACCGGATTCAGATGATTGGGATTTCACCGCCGGAAACGCCAAAGGAACGATAGATTTTTGGTTGTATCCAAACAATTTACTTCATGCTCGCTTGGTGGGGCAAAACGACGCTGGCGCAGATGGACATTGGTCTATCTGGATGAATGATACTGACAACAATGGAAGAATTGGGATGAGCATAGCCGGCGGTAGCGCTCTAAATGCTAATACAGGCACCCTTGCAGCAGGGCGATGGTATCATGTTGCAGTAGTAAAAGACGGTTCTACCACGACAATTTACCAAAATGGAGTTTCTGTTGTTTCCGGCACAGACACTTACTGGAATAATGCGACAACTAATTTAGCCATAGGAGCTAGGGCTGGATCAGGTGATAGTTTAAATGGATATATGGATGAAATAAGAATTATCAAAGGCACCGCCCTCACCGCCGACCAAATCCGCCAGGCCTACGAATACGGTCTGCGCGCTCATCAGATAACCATAGACTTCGGCGCCACCCTCCAACCCTCGGATTTAATTTCCAACAGCACCGACTATAACTTCTCCCTCACCGCCACCACTTCCGGCTTGTCGGCCACTACCTCCGGCCTGTATCTGGGCGACAAAATAATCATCAAAGAAAATCTGGGTGGGACGGAATACGCGGCCCAAGGCACGGTTAATGCCATCAATACGACGACGGGCGCCATTACCGTGCCGTCGTGGGATACCGGCTCCACCTTCCCCTCCGGCAACGGCTACTCGCCCAACGCCACCGTCTTCAAGTGGCAGAGAGAATATTTTGACATCACCGGAGCGGCCACCACCACCAGAAACGCCATCACCAATCTCACTATCCGTCCCACTAACGGCGCCGGCGGTCGGACAATCTGGCTGGACGACTTCAGATACAACACTAATTACCTTACCGCTTCATCTTCTTCCGCCATCACATCCTCCAACAACAGATATTTGCAATATCGGGTCATCTTTTCCAGCTGGGATAGCTTCGTTTCGCCGTATCTTTCGGCCTTCAACACGCTTTATACGGCGCTGGC
>CAYHPR010000061.1:0-1735 GCA_964358895.1 Microcaldota archaeon | reverse complement strand
ATCGGCCGGCTCGGAACCTATAAATATTCGACGATTGAACAAACCATTGTGCAGGCGTTTGACGCGTTCGCGAACATAACCGGAAAATCCATCGATGGGATGGAGAGCGAATTCTACGGAATCGGCGACACCTCCCTGATGAAAGACAGAAAGGAAAACACCGGCGTCAAAACCGGTAAATAGAAGCGCCGAACGCAGAACTTTATTGCGAATCAAGGCGCAGCGGTATTCGAACATGTCCGCAAAGACAAAAAATATGACGGGTTCCCGATTCATCGATATGGCGGTTGACTACACATCTTTGATACTGAAGAAAGCACGCGAAAGGGGGTTCATGTGGTTCTTCAGGCGTGTTTTACACAAGCTGACAGGGGTTCCGTTGTACGCCGTGTACAGTGTTCTGGTTATATTTTTTGGCTACCCGATATGCCGGTTGTTCAATCTGAGATTTCCCAACGTAGCCGTCCGCGCCATCGGGCATCTTTGCATCGACGTGGACTGTTATCTGAAAGAGGGAATCCTCGGGCTGCATCCGGATTACAATGCTGTTCTCCTGGCCTCGCGCAAACATGTGGCAAATGCCCATATGCTGGATTACTGGGAGAAGCATCTAAAAGTTATCCGGTCGCCGCTGATCTGCGCATTGCTTCGGCCGTTAACTGAAAGCAGATACACCCAATATTACGTCCATAGATATAGCTCAAGAATCGGCATGAAAGCCGATGCGTATGAAATCCATCGTAGATTTGCCGGTAGACCGCCTCTGCTCTCGCTGACCGACAGTGACTCCGCCCGCGGCTGGGCCTTGCTGCACGAACTCGGCATACCGCGCGATGCATGGTTTGTATGCGTTCATGCGAGGGAAAACGGTTATACCCCCGATGACAGCCAGTCATACCGCAACTCGGATATAAAAGATTATTTCCCGGCCATCCGTTCCATCATCGACAGGGGAGGCTGGGTCATCCGGGTCGGCGACTCCACGATGAAGCCCATACCGGAAATGGATCACGTAATCGATTACGTCCACCTGCCCATCAGAAGCGACTGGATGGACATATTTCTTGCCGCCAGCTGCAGGTTTTTCTTCGGTTGCACATCCGGACTTTATTGTTTGGCTCATGTTTTTGGCAGACCGAGCGTTACGGTTAACAAGGCACCTCTCTCATTTGTGCTGCCACACGGCCCGAATGACATAGGTATCCCGAAGCATGTCTGGTCGATCAGGGAGTCGCGATATCTCAGCTTCAAGGAATTATTCTCCACGCCGATCGGGAGCTGTCAGTATGGTGATGAGTACCAGCGCGCCGCTCTGCGCGTGGTCGACGATACCCCGGAGGATATACAGGCGGCCGTGATAGAAATGCTGGACCGGGTCGAAGGCAAGTCCGTGTATATGGAGCATGACGAGGAACTGCAAAGGCGGTTCAAATCGCTTATGAATCCAACGCACTATTCGTATGGGTCATTATCTAAGGTCGGTCGGGACTTTATGCGGAAATATTCACATTTTCTCGAATAGAAAATATCGTAATTACTAGCAGGATTGCTGTCTGAATGACCACAGGATTGCAAATGCCCTCCGGCAGATGTGCGCGAAGTAATCCGTTTTTTAGCCAGCCAAGAAAATCAATCTCAGCATCCTTTCGATGCAGGATGGGCTCATTTCTGATTTTCGGCTTGGTGAAAATATAGAGATATTGCTCGCGCAGGCTCAATGGGTGTAGAGGCTGAA
>CAYHPR010000060.1:0-1752 GCA_964358895.1 Microcaldota archaeon | reverse complement strand
CCCGGGCCTTGTGGCGTGCAACGAACCCTACAACTACTTTTCGAATAACCTGCTAGCGATTACGCAGGAAATCCGCGGTTTTGAAAAACGACTGCGTCAGTTGCGTGCGCAGGGCAGCATCGGTCACGACCTCGGCGAGCGCGCGCGTCATGCACAGCATCCACGCGTCGCGCTCGGCTTCACCGATGGGAAAGGCCTGGTGACTCTGGCGCAGCTGCGGTGGACCGAAACGTTCGGCGTACAGCGGTGGGCCGCCGAGCCAGCCGGACAGGAACATGAACAGGCGCTCCTTCGCTCGTGCCAGGTCGGCCGCATGCAAGGCGCGGATGGTGCGCGCCTCGGGCAGTTCGTTCATCAGCGCGTAGAAGCGATCGACCAAGCGGCGAATCGCGGTTTCGCCGCCGATCAGATGGTAGTGCGGATTGGCAGTGACTGGCGGAGCTGTGCCTGGATTCATCTCGCCGGGCGCGCGCGGAGTCTGGTCGTTGTCCATGGCGAAGCCCGCCTCATTTTGCTGCCCGGAATTGGGCGATATGGAATTTCAACGTTCGCCGGGCGCGGGGCACGGCTGCGCGCGGACGCAGGCTTCCGACACCGGTGCCTGCGCCAGCGTGCCGAGTCCCAGCCAGGCATGTATCCGCGGCGTCTCGAAGCCGGTTTCCCGCCGGCCTTCGGCCTCCAGCAGCGGCCGGCGGATGAGCAGCGGCTCGGCGAGCAGCAGTGCCATGGCCGAATCGGCGTCGAGCGCTTCCGGTACGATGGCACCAGACTTTACCTTGGGCGCGTTGCGGTTGAACCACTCGGCCACCGGGCGCGCGCCGAAAAAGCTGCGCAGGCGCTCGGCGGTCCACGGTTCAGTGAGCAGGTTACGCGCCAGCACGGTATGGCCGGCGTCGGCGAGCAGGCGCTTCTGACGCAGGTTGCCGGTGCAGCCGGGCTTTTCGTAGAACAGGATGCGGGCCATGTGAGTTCACACCGGCTGGATGGCGATGCTGGCGCGCCGCCGCCCGAGCGCCACGTCCACCGCCATGCGCGCCTTCTCGATGGTCAGCGGTTTGTGCAGCACGCCGTCGGCGCCGGCCTGGCGCAGGGTGCGGGCGTCGGTGATGCCGGCTTCGAGGGCGACCAGCACTTTCAGCCCGGCAATGCGGGCCTTGAGGCTGGCGATCAGGTCCGGGGTGGCGGCCAGCACTGCCGCGGCATTCAGGATCAAGAGGTCCGGCCGCCAGTGTTCGGCCTTGCGCAGTGCGCTATCGAGATCGGCAAACTCGTGGGTTTCGTTTTCGTCGTGCAGCATGAACTGCAATGCGGCGCGCGTGATCTCGTCCGTATCCACTACGAACACGCGCTTGTTCTCCACTGCCGTGGAAGTCTCGACACCAATCTGCATAGCCTGCTCCGGAAATGTTCTGTCTTAACACCTGAGCAAGTTTCGTTCCCGCGGCGTGTCGCGCGCGCATGCTTTGAAAACCGCGTGTTTCAGCCGACTGGCCGGACACGACAGTGTGGCGTGCGTGTAACGTTTGCGACAGCGCCTTGGGGAATGTCGGGTTTGCAACAAGCAACGGGTGCCGCGCATTTGCCGGAAAACCCTGTATTTCCGCGCGGAAACGCGCCACTCGAACAGTGGCACGCCGATTGCTTTATGCCCAGTGCGCAGTAACGTTTTGCCGGATTTGTAACCGATACGAAGACCAAGAAAGTGTTGCAAGATTTTTCGGGCCGACGTGGAAACTGCCAGGCAGGCCGCAA
>CAYHPR010000059.1:0-1755 GCA_964358895.1 Microcaldota archaeon | reverse complement strand
CGGGCCGACGCGGCCGACTTGGCTGATTCCGTATTTGGCCTGGAATCTTTTCACCGCCGCTTTAGTTGCCGGACCGAAATAGCTGGTCGCTTTCCCTTCTGGATAAATCGCTTTGTCTTTAGCGAGGAATTCCTGAAGCAGGCGAACCTGTTCGTTCCTCATGCCGGATTGAAGTTCCATGGTCAGCCTGCCAATTATTGCGGCGGTTGACGCAGTCGCGACCGACACGGTACTGCCGGTTTCCGCGTAAGCGGCGAGTTCGGTTGAGTTCACTTCCACGATCGCGTCCCATTTGTATCCCTTGGCATTAAACTCTTCCGTGGAGGTTATCCATTTTCTCGCCCCATTTTCAATCGCGTACACTTTCGGATCGCCTTGTACGCGCATAAGCGTCGTGACCTGATATTTAGCGAATTCGGATGCCAGCACGACTTTAATGTCAGACCACTTGTATCCGTAGGAATTAAACACATCCGGATTTGGAATATGGCGCTTAAAATTATTGATAATAATATACACCCTCGGATCGCCTTCTATTTTGATTAAGGCAACCGCGGCTTGCGTTGACGGCTGAACAACAACTGCCACTGCTCCTTTTTGACCAAGTATGGCAAACTTGGTCAGATGATTAGTCGCGGCCGAGACGGTGTTTGCCGATGCGTCAACCGTACTTGCTAATGCCTCCCAAGAACTTGATGTGGCGTTAAACCAGTGAATTTTTAGGGAGGACTCCGGAATTCCCGCCGGGATTTGGCTGTCCAAATATTTAAGCGTTACGGTAATGTTTTTGGAAAATGATGTTACGCCCGCGCCATCGCTTGAAGCGACAATATCATAAACTCTATCGCCTATTACAAACAGGTTGGCGCTTGCCGATGGCAATGTGTAGCCAGAAGTTAGGACAAAAACAGAAAAGGACATGTTGTTTGAAAGCGCGCCAGCCGGGATAACAACCGCCGCGGAAGTGCCATCGGCGTTAGAACGAACAACTTGCCCGCCATTTACGGCGTTTATTGTGGCTTGAGCTGTTGGAATCGATTCTGCGGCCGCTATCCATCCTCCGCCACCGCTGCTTCCGCTGATAACATTCATTTCATCATTATCATTCGCGGAAGAACATCCTGGATCATTGGGATAATCAATAACTCCATCGATATCGTTGTCAATGCCGTCGCCACAAACTGCCAAAACAGAACGGGCAGATGCCGGACGCCAATCAGTCGCCACTTTAAAATCAGACGAAGCGCATGAACTTGTGTTGGCGCAATTGAAGCTTATGCGTCCGCTGATTGTTCCACTTGCGTAACCCTGAAAATCGCCGGATGAGTTTATCGTCACACCGCTGAAATTAATCCAGCCTGCGTTTTCCCCCCATGCTTGGCCTGAAAGGGTCCCCTCTCCATTATTAGTCACTCCGGAAGTTAACGGATTAAGATTGATCCATCCGTAATTATCACTCCAAGCATAACCGGCAAGCCCGGAGTCGGTAATATGAACATTGCCGATGGCTGTTCCAAAATTAATCCAGCCGATATTTTCGCTCCAGCCGTATTTATATACGCCATCAATCGTACCGTCTGTTTGCGAAGCTCTCGCCGCTTGGTGCGATAGAAAAACGAAAACGATGATAAAAAATAAAATGGCAATGCCGCGAATAAATTTCATAATTTCCAAATATAGCGCATGAATTAAATCACCGAGCTTTATTATACTTGGTTTCAAACTTTTAACGCAACAAGTTGGTTAATAACTTCA
>CAYHPR010000058.1:0-1762 GCA_964358895.1 Microcaldota archaeon | reverse complement strand
AAGCGAGATCCGGATGAACTAGTTCAATAACCATCTTTTCTTTGTGCTGACCATTCACTATGCGTGTTATCTGAAAAGGTCCAGGTGATGAGTCGGGGCCTAGCCTGCAGCCCCTTTCTTGTTCCATTGACAAACTAAATGTTGCATTAACCAGTGGTTCAAAAACAAAACCATCTCGAATACCTGATCTTGTCTTAGCTTGTACATGTTGTAATTCAAGTGCTGTGCCAATTAGCAATCGCATGATATCAGCCCAGGTTCGTGTTTGCCAATCCCACAAGCTGTCTTCTTCATTCTCACGTTTCAGCAATTTGCAGTACCAACTCCATACCTCTCTGTAGCGAACATCGTTTTGTAAAACATAATTAGGCTGGACTCCATGGAAAGGTTTACGTACCTTTTCAAAAATAGGGTTTTTGATATGTGTATTACAAATATGTTTGAAACCTTGTACCATTATTGCCCTACTTGATTGTCTATGCTGATGTGAAACATCACCCTGTAGATAACGTGCTGCTTCATAACGGCATCTGAACAAGAAATCTTTTAACACCTGGTTTTCATGAGTATAAAACGACTCTCTTCGGAGAACTCCAAGTAATCTTTGCTTATGTCCCGCTTTTGTTTCCATCCTCTCTCCAGGTTGGCGGACATACCACTTTAAACAACTAGCGTCACTTTCCTGAATGCGATGGATTGGCATCAGATCACGTTCACGCAATAATATTCTCCGTGCTGATGAGACTATATCAGGTAAACGTTTGCGCATTTCCTGTGAAATGCGGACAATTATTGCCTTCCGAGGTTCATGAGCTGAGTCCTCTTTTAGCCTATCTAAATAGTCAACAACTTCAAACCATTTAACTTCAGAAGTATACTTACCTCTAGTCTGATGTGCATTGTCAAGGAGATCATCAAAAGCCTGAGACCACCCAAGAATGTATCTGGCAAGTGGGGATTCATTCTGTTTTTCCCTTTCATTCTCTGAATCTTTATATCTTTTTATTGCCCCTAATGCATTTAGAGAAACTTCAAACGTATTCATCGCAGAAACAACTTTTATTTTATTAGAACGATTTGGCCCAGTGATTACGCCATGTGGGGTTTCATAAACTTGACAGTCAGAACCATAAGCAGAACCATAAGGGCAACCTAATTGCCTGAAACGCTCCATCCTTGACGAGAGAAACAGTTCTGCATCTTTTGATATTGTTATTACCGGACTACCGCAAAAAGGAAATTCTACATCCCCGCCTACCAGATCTTTGCGTTCTTCTCTGATGCCAATTGACCATGGCCATAAGTGAAGCTGCACCTTAACTTCTTCTGGAATACTAGGCATTTTTTACCCCTAATCAAATTTGAAATATTTTTAAGTACAACTTAAGCATCAGTGGGCTGAGAAATACCTCTCCAAATAAATGTTCCTGTGGATTGATCATCCTTGCTTTTTGAAAAAGCCTCTACCAAATTTCTATTGCTAGCACCTAACTCTGAAATTACTTGAAGTATTCCATCTAAGCATAGCCTTGAATTAGATTCATTAAGATCAATACCTCGTAATTTAGGAATAATTTTTTGTTCCACCTGATCAGCAAATGCATTCTTATAAACACTACCACCTTCCACACCCGGATAATTATTTACATATAAACGGATAGCCCGTTGCACTCTATGACCAAAAGGACGTCCTACAAATTCGAGGGCATCCCTCTGTGTCTATAATAGTTGGACATTTTCCTTGTAATAATTTAGTGTAGGG
>CAYHPR010000057.1:0-1783 GCA_964358895.1 Microcaldota archaeon | reverse complement strand
TCACCCAGGCTGAAACCGCGTAGCGTCAGAGTTTCCATCCTGCCAGCCAGTGTCTCGGACGACTGCCTGAGCAGATCGCCGGATGCACTGCCGAGAATGAGAAATCTGCCTTCAAACTTCTTGCGGTCCGCCAGCACCCTGAGCACCGGAAACAGATCTGGGCGGCGCTGCACCTCATCAATAACCGCCAAGCCCTTCAGCGCACCCAGCGCCGTCATGGGCTCAGTGAGGCGGGCCAGGCTGACAGGATCCTCCAGATCGAAATAGTTGGCAGACTCTTCCGAAAGAAAAAAACGTGCAAGCGTTGTCTTCCCGCATTGGCGCGGGCCGATCAGCGTCACAATCCGGTTTCGCGAAAGGGCTGCTCGAATCGCTTCTATTTGGGCTGAACGTATAATCATGATGGTTTTATACCATGAATATCGGTTATGACGCGAACGTTTTTCATGGTAAGTGCCGGGGTGGTTTCATGATGGCCATTATTAGGTGCAAGTCAAAAGCAGTGGTCTTGCGTTGCCGGGTCACAGCAGCGCCTCCAGATAAGGCCGCATCACCTTTTCCGCGCGGCAGATGCGCGCAAATGCCATGAGCTTGAACTCTTCGGAAAAACCGAACAGATGAACCCGGATTGCCCATTAGGCAAGACCAAGCTTAAAAAACCGTTCGTGGTGAGCCTGTCGAACCATGAATGGCATCCGACAGTCACTTGACCACAAGTCTGAATTTTGGTGCGCCCGGCGGGATTCGAACCCACCACCCTCGGCTTCGGAAACCGATACTCTATCCAAATGAGCTACGGGCGCGGTAGGGAAAACTATGAATTGCAGAAAAAACTGAAAAATTAACCAACGGTCATTTTACCTCATCACCACAAAATGACTATGCTTCGGAATCCATAGCCTCTTATCAACCAAATGATCTCAAAACAGGACACAAATTTTGTGTTTGCCAAGCATTGACAATAGGTTGGACGATATGCACCAGGTTGGGCAAAACTGCGTTCAATCCAATGAGAAGACAACTTCCGGCTTGTCCGGCTTAAAATTATATTGTACCACTACAATATGTATTTTTATTAGTTATTACTCATGATGTTAAGTATATTATTAAAATAAATTAAGAGTTCTTTAAGACAACGTTATGCCTTTTTAAATTGAATCAGAATGGGAATTTTGTTGCAGCCCTTGAACGTCAATTTTGACCGTAAGTCACCTGGCTCGATAGATGACCAGGCATACCAGCCCATTAAAAAGTACCGTTTATTTCTACGACAATCTGCGTCAGCAATTTCACCTGTTCCGCGCCTCATCTCGCCGAGATACAGAAAGCAGGCAGGCCGGAAAATTTCAGCCCCTTTCCTTTCGTCGCATCCGAGTTCGATAACCCAGTCTGTCGAACCCACTTTGCCGAAGTTGGCATTGTTGAAGCGCTTGACGCCTTACAAATCATATTTGCTCCATAGCACGAGCCATCCTGAATAGTGCGCGCCGATAATAATCTGCCATTGTGACCCGGCCGCTACCTTCCAAACACACTCTTATCCAGCACGCGCCAAATCTGCCCGGCGGACGCCACCCCGTTTTTCTGAATCTCGCGGCGCTTGCGCCACATCTTCGGCAAACCCAGCAGCGCATCCCGTTTTGCCCTGAGAATCACCCGTCCCTTGCCGCGCTTGATGAATACGGCAACAGTAATCAGATTCATCGCAAGGTGCAAGGGCAGACAAGCCCAGAACAACCAGCCGGGCATATTCTTCACATAGGACCACACCAGATTGCGGTGC
>CAYHPR010000056.1:0-1806 GCA_964358895.1 Microcaldota archaeon | reverse complement strand
CTGGATTGATTTGTTAGGTTACGCATCTTTCTGGTTATGGATATTAGGTATAACCATTTTTAGTAGTCGATTCATAGCTCTCGATGCCCGTTTAGCATCCTCTGTCAAGATATATTCACCATCGTGTACATAGACGGTATTGAGATAAGCCCATCCAAGCACACCAACTAAATCTTTAGCGTGTTGCATAAGCTCTTCTAATCCGTGCCATGTCGGGCCTTCTATAGGAGAGACATGCTCATTGTGGGCTATTGCCTTGTTTCTGATACTCTTAAGTTTCTTTATTGTATCAATTGTTTGTGCATCCTCTAAAACTGAACTAAAATGCTTGGATAGAGCTATGGCAAACGCTGCCTCGTCGGTAGAAGCCAGAATTATTCCACTCTGATTCATCCCAATTAGATTCAGTTCCTTTTTAAGGTTGTACAGCTCTCGAATTTTTGGCAAATTGCCCTTGTGTTCTTCCAAGAAGTTCAACAAGCCGCTAATACATCTTGTCAGGTACTTCTTGCTAGGAGGATCATAAAGGCGAGCAACTGCCAAAACAGCTTCAGTCCGCAACGCGGATTGAAGTGATCCAAAGAGTTCTCCAAAGTTACCTGCTCCTTGGGCGTTGATGGCTTCTGCGTTGACCCCAATGATCTTAAGCAAGGAGTATGACCTCTCCATCCTAAAGATGTCGGCGACCAAACCATGCTTAACTATATCTTCTATTTGATCTCTTGTTATCTCCATTGAAATTTAATGTCACCTAACAAGTTATTATACAGACCTGTATATCCTGCTAAAAGCGAGATATACGAGAAAAGGCACGTTGTGTGCCGGAATTAAATTATACAAAATGGTGGCTGTTTCCACACTGCTAATGATGGGTTCGTTTCGCTGCTTAACCCAACAGAAACCGTCACCAGTGGTGACAGTTTGGATAGTTTATGCTTGAAAAACATTGTTTTTGGATTTGTCTCTATCCTGTCAGTAATTAATCACTCTGGTATCATTCGAAATTAGGGACTGGGAATTGAGACCATTTATTTAACGGTCGCTGTCCCTATTTATTCCCTAAACGGTCGCTGTCCCTATTTATTCTATAGTTCATAAAAAAGTCTTCAGTAATTTTTTTGAATTCAGGCACATCATCTGCAAAAAGAAAATTAATAACTGATGTATCGAGATAAATCTTTAGTTTTCTCATAGGCTAAATACATCCTCTTTTGATTGATTATAGCATAAAGGGAAAGGGTGGATTTTATAGGAATCTTAGAATAACTTTTTTGCAATTAAATGTTTTTGAACAGTTTTAGCAGTTTCCTTTAAACTGGATAGGATACTATTCAGTGACTGCTCTACTGGTTCAGCTGTACTGCGATATTCTTTTACGTCTGGCTTATTCTTGACTTGAATAACACTCAAAGCCCTTTGAAAAGGAAACCATACGCTGGCGTTAGGAGCAAAAAAGTTTAATTTGAAATTATTGATGACTGCATAAATTTCATTAGCGTTTGGTATATGCTCATTTGAAGCATCGAGCCATATCTCCAAATGGTCAATATTTCTGCATAATACTGAATAGGCTTGATTTATTTTTTCAATCGACGCTCTCCAACCAAAAGTTATTTGCTTGCTATTCATTTGCTCGTCAATAGTCATGTTTAAACTAACAAAACTAACTGTCTCTTGGAGATACCTAATAGACTTTGTTATGTCCATACAAAGATTAATAAATTCTTTAGATAAATTATCTTTTATAGATTGCTTCAAGATTTCATGTTGAAGATAAAGATTTTTTTCATTATCAATACTTACTTT
>CAYHPR010000055.1:0-1909 GCA_964358895.1 Microcaldota archaeon | reverse complement strand
ATTTGTTCCTTCGATAAACTCAGGACAAGTGTTAGTGATTGATTATTGGTTCCTTCGCTGCCTCTTCGACAAAGCTCACTGCAGGCTTCGCTCAGTACATGTTAAGGCGTAGGATTATAGATGAGATCATTTAACAAGAAAGAGGAGAAAAATAGATGCAATGGTAGTCCAGAAAGTTATTTGTTTATAGAAAGGTAAATCAACAGTAACAGTTTTAAGTTCAGTAATAGTTTGGAATTCTTTAATAATTTTCTGTTTGATATTGAGAGCGATATCGAAGTAATTATATGGTGGGAAATAGTAGCTCACTTTTATTGAGTTCGAATCTTTTTGAATAGTAGTATCTGCATAAGCGATAAGAAGATCAGAACTATCTTTACCCGGATGCTGGTTAAAGTAAATCATCAAAGAATCTTTTATTTCTCTGCTTAGTTTTGCTTTGAGTTTTGAAATATTGATGCTTTGCGGGATGAATAAAGTATCATGGACAGTGGTTGTATCTCTTTGAATTAATGTATCAGCAACATTCACCGGAACCGGAGAGGGAAAGAAAAGAAACTTGAGTGCTAGAACAATGGTTAGAAGAACAGCTAATGTGAGTGCAGTATTAAGTATATCATTTGCTTTCATTTTGGTAAGCCATCCTTATGGGAGTAACTCACGGGTATAAACCAACAGATTCTAAAATAATTAGCGGGTTGAATGGATCTAGAGCGAATGTAAACTCCGTCACCATCGGATTGATTGCCTTTGGATCCGGATGAAGTATTGCCTTCGATAGTTGTACCGGATTGTTTATTCCATTTTGTAAAAACAAAACCGATATGCCCGGAGATCGTTTCACCTTTTTCCCATCCAACGATGAAACCCTTATCAACTTTCTTTACACCGCGAAGGACATCAATTGCTTTGACAATTTCTTTACTACGCTTAAAGCTGCGGGCAAGACCGGAACGGACCGTGGGATGTTTTGCATTTGCAACAGTTAAGCAATACGAAACGAAAGCAGCGCACCAGGAATCACCTTTATTTCTTCCGACACTTCTAAGAAATGTTTCGACAGGTTCGCCGTCATTATGACCGGTTGCTTCTTGAATGCCAATGTAGGTTTGTGCTATTTGTAAATGTTTTTGTGAACTAACTGTTGATGATAGCAGCAGCAACAATAATGCAAAGACCCAAAAAGAAAATCGCATAAGCTATGTTCCGTTTCTTTAGTTCATTAACTGTGTCAATATCATTCATTGCGTATTTATCGAACACCCAAACAAGCAATAAACCGAGAGCGCCTTTTGCAATACCAACAGCGAAAGAGGATAGTTCAACAAGCCAATTAAAAGTTATGAAGATAAAAATAGAAGCGAAGAAGGTTACAACAGCGATAGTTTTTAATGCTGAGTTCTGAAAGAAATCTTTTATAGCGTTCATTTTTGCGTACCATTTGATTTACTATGATAAATGTACTGTTCGATCAAGAAGATAGCACGGTCAACTTTAGCATTGAGATTATGGAAATTAGCTTTTAGAACTTCGCCGTCAGTGAGCGAGAATTTAGATTGAATTTCTTCACGAATAATTTCACGAACGCGGAATTCGTCAGGTTTGGCTTCAAGCTGCGATCTAAAAACACCATAATACATACCGAGATAAAACAGAACAGTGACAAGAAAGGTAGTGATGCCGACAATATTAGTACGAATAAAGCTACGATTAGCTTTGAACTTACTATAATTAACATTCTGATTGTAGTCAGAATCAGAATGTTGATCCTCCGAAGTTCCGAAGGAATCCCTTCGGGAGAGTCCTTCGGACATCCCTACGGGATAAGTTTCATTTATTTTTTTATTATCCGCCATGGGGAAAAGTTAAGAATTAAGAAATAAGAAATCAGAAATAAGAAATAAGAAAA
>CAYHPR010000054.1:0-1931 GCA_964358895.1 Microcaldota archaeon | reverse complement strand
ACGGTGCGGTAAAGGGAGGCAATTTCCGTTTGATCATAAAATGCATAATTATGGACGACAAAACAGCGCCGAAAAACAGGGCAATAACCGATGGTATGTTGAACCCAAAGAAATATACCGTCGCCAGGCCAACCAGAGCGCCGTTATATCCATAAAGGCCATGGTTGATATCGTCTCTCTTGTATTTGAAAAGCAGCGCAGTAAACGTACCTGTCAGAACCCCAATAACAGCGCCTGTGCCGATTAGCCAGGAGTTATAAAAAGCCCCTGCCAAAAACAGGATACCCGTTATGACATTATTCAGTAAAAATATTTGGCTAATTCCTCGAAAAATTATCTCTGCAAAATTTCTAATAGCCATGGATTTAATCTATATGAATTTTTGTTTTTTTGACAGGATTTACAGGAGGAGACATGATAAACACAAAGATACGAATCAAAAACAACCTCGCTGGTTCAATCGCTCTCGATTGAAACCGCGTTAAACAACACCCTATTAACGGAAAATGCGTCTGTTAACATAAGTCAACAGCATTCCTAACATGAGCAGACCAAGAAATAATTCTACAGATACGAGTATCTTCGCTATCACACCACAAGGACGAACATCTCCGTAACCAAAGTTAGTGAAAGTAACAAGACTGAAATAGAAATAATCGAACCAGTTTGTTACCGGATCAATTAGTCCAAAAACAAAATAAATTGCCGTAAAACCAAACAAAATACTGAGACACATTAGACTCCAACGCCACAAATTTTCCCCATATCCGCAAGTAATCTCCCATATCCAAAAACCTAAAGCTGCAACAACTTTTTTCTCGCGCCAGAATATTCTTCGCTGCCGTCTCCGTTCCTCAAAATAATATTTACTTGCTTCTTTGAAATTACTTATCTTTTCAAATTCAAGATAGAACTCGTGAAAACTAGAAATCATATCTTTGTCTGTCATCACTCTTGCCCAGTCTGCATTAAGTACATGTCTGTTCAATTCTTGAAATAATTGATGTCCGAGGAACGATGACTGCTCCAGTATGTCAATCGGATCGACTTTTGTTTCCCTTTCCTCCTTACTCATTGGCAGTGCTTTCCTTAACTGATCTCCTTCGTGAGTGTGATCAAAACGGATGCACGCTACAAGGGCTTTCCGAAATGATGTATATGCAGGATTTCCATATCTTTGCTTTAAGTACATTTTCCCAGCTTCCCAATATGTAGCCCGCGCCCATGCCAAATCATTTCCCATCAGAAAAGCATCTGCTGCTGCATTGTAACATATACCAGCTACTGCAAACTTTCCACCACCTGCTAATGGTGGAATATTGTCTTCTATATGTATCTTATCCATGGGTTCACTTATGAAAGCAGTTGCAGCACGGCGGTATGAGTCACCGGCATTGAAGAACTCAGAAACAGATTTGAAGTTTAGTGCCGCGCGATTAAATAATTCCCCTGCGTACTGGTATGATATTTTTTTGTTATGCAAAATCGAAGCACTTTCGAAGTATGCACGTGCTGCGTCTCTATTCTGAATAGCTAACTCAAAACAAGTTGCAGATCGAACAAAAGCCTTAGCAGTCTCAAAAAGTAATGATTGATGATCTTTAAGAATGTTTGCAAGGGCAAAGTATTTTTCTCCTGCCATAAACCACTGACCGCAAGCCTCTAATTCTTCAGCTTTCCGAAGAAAGTTAAGCAATGTTTCTTCCGATAAGGAAATAGATTGTGTAGACAGCTTATGACGCATGATTTCAAATTTAATACAAGTTAGCTCGTTCTTATATTCATTACGAATATATCACTTTTTGGTGTATGTCTCCAGGGAAGTTCTCCCTCGCGGGATCAATCGTCCTCGATTGAACCGAAACATTATGGATTATTTTATCTTTACAATCTGCATAATCCGTGCAATCTGTGGCTTCAAACGTTTTCCC
>CAYHPR010000053.1:0-1953 GCA_964358895.1 Microcaldota archaeon | reverse complement strand
TCAGTAAGTTATTGATAATAAATAAAGAAATTAATCCGGAACGAGCAACAGTAATACTAATTAAAGAGAATCTCGGATTTTAATTGGAAAAATATCACAAATAATTTAATCAAACTGCCAATAATCCTTATTTCTTTTCAGAATGTTTAGACTCAAGATATTTCTCAACATCTATTGCAGCCTTGCATCCTTCACCAGCAGCTGTGACCGCTTGTTTATATCTCGGATCATCAACATCTCCGGCAATAAATACTCCTTCAACGTTTGACATAGTTGACTTTCCTTGTGTAATTACATATCCCTTTTCATCAAGTTCAACTTTCCCTTTGAATATGTCCGTTGCAGGTTTGTGACCGATAGCAACAAATAGGCCTTCACATCTCATTTCTGTTTCTTTGCCTGTTTTAACATTTTTTAGTTTCACTCCTTCAACTGCATCTTTACCACTTACATCCGCAATAACTGTATCCCAAATAAACTTTATTTTTGAATTCGCGAATGCACGATCTTGCATAATTTTACTTGCCCTTAAGCTATCGCGCCTGTGAATAATTGTGACACTCTTGGCAAATTTAGTAAGAAATATTCCATCTTCCAATGCAGTGTCTCCTCCACCGACAACTACCACGTCCTTGTTTGGAAAGAAGAAGCCATCACATGTTGCACAACTACTTACTCCGTGTCCAATTAGCCTTTGTTCATTTGGTAAGCCTATCCATTGTGACTGCGCTCCTGTTGCAATGATTATAGTTTCAGTTTCAATTGTTTGTGAATTCAATTTTATTTTGAACGGTTTGGCTGAGACATCAATAAATGTAGCATTTTCTGCTATGAAGCGAGTCCCAAACTTCTCAGCTTGTTTTTTCATTCCAAGCATAAGCTCAGGCCCCATAATTCCATCAGGAAATCCTGGATAATTTTCAACCAATGTAGTCAACATTAGCTGTCCTCCAAACGGGACACCTTCGATAACAACTGGTCTAAGATTTGCCCGTGATGAATAAAGTGCAGCAGTTAGTCCTGCTGGCCCAGAACCGATAATAACGACTTTTTCAACCATACTTCTCTTTTTCTACTTGGGAAAACGCATTTAAATTCTTACAGTTTAAGCCTTTTGTGGGAGCTTCGACAAAGACTACGTGGAGAGTTATTGGTCCTGAGACAAGAGATGCAAAAACAAATATGTTCATCGATAAATTACTTCTCGAATCTGTATCTAAAGGAATGGCTCCTCAAACTATTCGCTTCTACCAATTCTCACATCCGTCTATTACTACTCCGGTTGATGCGTCGTCTTTTGCCAATTACATCGAAGGTGTAGATCTAGCCGAAAGACCAACTGGAGGTAAGACGCTATTTCACGATCCATTAGATCTAACTGTTTCAGTAGTCGGACTGAAGACAGAAGAACTCAATAAAAAACCTGAAATCTACCTCTGGTTTCGTAGCATGATCCGAGATTCGCTTAAGGATATGGGCATTGAGTCTGCAGAACTATCCTTTCCAGAAAAAGAGAAAGAATCTGAATTTTGCGTAATGGATACTAGACTATCAAACGGTAGAACTCCTGTAGCACCAGAAGTTACAGTTAATGGAAGGAAGATATCTGGGAGTACTGCACGACTTACGCCTAATGCGTTTCTTGTTCACGGTTCAATTTTTTATAAACCTGACCTTAAATTTATGTCAGGACTTTTTGGAAAGCGTAAGCCTGCAATAAAACGAAGTATGACTTGGATAAACGAATATACTGAAATAGAATCAAAGGGTGTTTTTAGTCATCTTTTCGAACACTTCACAAAGGATAAGGAGATAGTTATTGAAGGATTTAATGACTATGAAAAAGAACTGATACAGAAAGAATTACAAAACGTTAATCTCCAAGCAAAAGTATATCCGGATCCTCAAGCCTCTTTATGACTGAGTTCATGAATGCTGCTGCCTCTGCACCAT
>CAYHPR010000052.1:0-2033 GCA_964358895.1 Microcaldota archaeon | reverse complement strand
ATTACGATTCCGCGTCACTCGCGCATCAACCCCTATACATTAAAAGCAATTATTCGGAGTGCGGGTTTGACTGATGATGAATTTAGGAAATTATTATAACAGCTCCATTTTCCCATGATCACGCGCAATAAAATACTGGTGTGGGGAGTTGTCATCTGCGCTGTCGGGTTCTTTTTTGGATATATTGCCGGCCAATCTCCCACATCTGAGCTACCAGCTACCAGCTATCAGCTACCAGCTAGTTTGATGGTTGACTATGGAGATGGCATGGTGCGCACCTATGCTGATTTGCAGATTGAGGCCAACGCGAGTGTTTTGGATATCACCAAGGCTTTGGCAGGGCGCGAGGGCTTAGCTTTTCAAACTAAAGATTATGGAGATTTGGGACTCCTCGTGGAGCGAATCGGCGCGAAGAAAAACGGCGATGATGGCAAATACTGGCAGTACTGGGTAAATAATGTGGCTATCCAAAAAGCGGCGGATAAGCTTTTGGCCGAGGCAGGGGATGTGATAGAATGGAAGTTCCTCAATTACAAATAATTATGAAAAAGCAACTATTGATCGTCAGTCTAATTTTAGTCGTTGTCAGCATCGCCGCGCGGCTGCTGCCGCACCTGGCTAACATAGCCCCTGTCGGCGCCTTAGCGCTTTTTGCCGGTGTCTATCTGCCCCGCCGCTTTGCTTACCTCCTGCCCATCATTGCGATGGTTATCAGCGACATCTTCCTTGGATTTTACGAGTGGCCGGTGATGGCTGCGGTGTATGGAAGCTTCCTGCTTATGGTTTTTATCGGCTCGCGGGTACAGAGGCACTTTCATCCTTTGACCGTCGGCCTCGGCGCGCTATCCGGCAGCGTGATCTTTTTTCTGCTCACTAACTTTGCGACCTGGGCGTTTACTCAGATGTATCCGCACACCTGGAATGGGCTCATGTGGGCGTACACCATGGGGCTGCCGTTTTTCAAGTGGACGGTTATCGGTGACCTGGCCTGGTCCGTGGCCTTCTTCGGCGGCTACGCGCTCGCGCAAAAGTTTCTTCTGTCCTTAAAATTTAAAAATATATGGACGAAATCACCTTCGACGCATTTTCTAAAATAGAAATTAAGATGGGGAAAATTTTGAGCGCGGAAAAAATTGAGGGCGCTGATAAATTATTAAAACTTTCAGTTGATATGGGTGGTGGGGAGGTACGCACGATTTGCTCCGGAGTCGCGCAATTTTACACCCTGGAAGAACTAATTGGGAAAATTGTGCCGGTTATCGCAAATCTTGCGCCGAGAGTATTACGGGGAGTTGAAAGCAAGGGGATGGTGCTTATGGCAGATGATGGCGGACCCGTCTTACTCACTCCTCTACGCGAAGTCCCTGCTGGTTCTAGGGTGAAATAAAAATCTGTCAAGAGCGTTTCAGCTCTTTGGCAAGCCTGGCGCGATGAAGCTCTAGGAAGTCATTTTTGGCTATAACATACCCCCGGCCGACCTGCATAGCCTTAAGTTTGCCTGACTTAATTTTTTTAAAAACAGCTATGCGGCTAATCCCCAGCATTTCGGCTACCTCGGCAGTTGAGAAATATTTTTCGGTCATATAAGTTAATTTAACCCATTTATTATAACATATGTTAACCAGATAGGGGAAACTTTGTTTATAAGTTAACATTTGTTAACAATGATAGGCCTCGCGCTCACCATTTTCTTTTTTCATAACTCCTCCTGCCTCCCCTTACCTTAAGGGGAGGTGTTCCCCCTCTTAAGATAAGAGGGGGTTAGGGGGCGTTATGAAAGGCCTAGTTCAGTTCCTTAAAAGTTGTTCACACTTTTGAGCTCAATTGTACGGAGAGCCATGGTATACTTTTACTAACAATATGTTCCGAAGAATAATTTCTATTTTAGTTGTTCTTCAGCTTTCATTTGGCGGCGTATTTTTCTTCTCTCCAATCACCGCCTCCGCCGCAACGGGCGTGCCGACCGTCATCGCGTATCAGGGCCGACTGACTGACAGTAGCGGCAATCTTTTGGGAGGCTCGAGCGGCACTTC
>CAYHPR010000051.1:0-2035 GCA_964358895.1 Microcaldota archaeon | reverse complement strand
AGCCGGAAGGTTCTACCTTTCAAAGGGCAGAAAGACCAGCTTTCTCTGATACGGATTTGAAATTATAAGCTTATTTTAAAACATTCTCACATTCTGCAGAATGTGAGAATGTCGAAAATTAAATAAAAATCCTCTGCCGTCTGGCGGGGGATTTTTTATTTATGCTATTTAATGATATATTTTATTTACAATGAAATTTGATATAATCACAATTTTTCCAAAGATCTTAGGTTCATATTTCGGCGAGTCTATTTTAAAACGCGCTCAAATCAAAAAACTTATTTCTATCAAGGCGCATAATTTGCGCGATTTTACTTTGGATAAACATCATAAGGTTGACGACACTCCGTATGGCGGCGGTCCCGGAATGGTTTTTAAAGCGGACGTTATTGATAGGGCAGTGAATAAAATAAAGTCAAAGAGCAAGAAAATTAAATCCAGAACAATTTTATTCAGTTTGCGCGGTAAAAAATTTGATTCCAAAACCGCCAAGAGATTATCAAAATATGATCAGCTAATTTTGATATGTGGAAGATATGAAGGGGTAGATGAAAGAGTAGCGGAATATATTGCTGATGAAGAGATCTCTATCGGTGATTTTGTGCTTTCGGGTGGGGAACTGGCTGCTGGTGTTTTGGTGGATGCGGTTTCCAGATTTATTCCCGGAGTTTTGGGCAAATTCGAGTCTTTAGAAGAAATAAAGGGCAGTTATCAGGTTTATACAAAACCAGAAGCTATTAAGTTAAAAGTTAAAAGTGGAAAGTTTAAAGTTGCAAGAGTTCCGGAAGTTCTTTTGTCCGGCAATCATAAAAAAATAGAGGAATGGAGAAAAAATAAATAATATGAAAGCGATTATTGAAATTCCAAAAGGTGATGATAGGAGGAGACACCTAAAATACGACAGGTCGGGATTTATAGATCTTGGTCCTACCAAGGATGTGATCCCCGTCAATAATGGGATCATGCCGATTCATTATGGATTTATTCCCAAGACAACTTCAAATACAAAAGAAGGAGATGAGATCGATATAATGGTATTGTCGAATAAGAAATTTGAAGTTGGCCAGGAAATTGAAGTTGAATCCATCGCTTTAATAAATCGAGAAGATAACGATGATAAAGTTGTTGCTGTTGACGAAACTATGAAAGCGATCAAAAAGTGGGATGATATACCGAAAGATGAGAGGGAGCTGATTACGAGTTTTTTTAGTTATCATCATAAGTTTAGATCTATTGAAAGCGCCGAAATTGCAATGAAATATGTAGAAGATGGGTATAAACAATTTTTACAAGCGTCGAAAGAAATCTAGAATTGATGATTAATTTATTTAAATAATATATCAGTTGAATATATGGAGATGAATGGAGAAAAAATAAATAATATTAAAAAAGAAAAAGTATTAGCGCATGCTACTGTTTGTTTTCTTACAAAAGAAAACAAAGTACTCCTCGCGGTTAAGGGCAGGCATATAGGGGAGGGCTGTTGGAATGGTTATGGAGGGGGAATTGATCCCGGTGAAAAAATAAAAGAAGCGGCAGTGAGAGAACTTAGTGAGGAAACGAACGGGGTCATTGCTTTGACGGAAGATCTTGAAAAGATAGCGGAAATTGATTTTCATAATATAAAGAGCGATGGCAGGAATTTCGTCTGCAAAGTTCATTTTTATTTGGTCAAAAAATGGCAGGGCGAAGCTCAGGAAACGGAAGAGATGTTGAATCCGACATGGTTCAATATCGATAATTTACCGTTAGAAAAAATGATGCCGGCGGATAAAAAATGGCTGCCAATCGCATTGAGTGGTAAAAAAATAAAAGCGAGCCCGAAGTACGGGCCCTTTCAGAAAGAATTATTGGAAGATTTTGAGATAGAAGAGGTTATTTGTTTTGATGATTAAAGCTCCCAAATTTTAACTTTTCCTGCCTGCCGGCAGGCAGGGATTTTTGACTTTTAAATTACTATTGTATATAATTTCTATCTATATGATTAAAACAAACGAAACAAATCTAAAAGAATTAGAGTCTGAAAAAGAAGCCC
>CAYHPR010000050.1:0-2038 GCA_964358895.1 Microcaldota archaeon | reverse complement strand
GATGCTCGATGTTACCGATGCTGCCGGTGGAAAGATCGTCGATAATCTCGACCGAATCCCCACGCGCCAGAAGGGCCTCGGCCAAGTGGCTTCCGATAAAGCCAGCACCGCCTGTGACAAGTATGTTCAAGCGCTTTTCTCCCCTCTTCATATTTATTTCACGGCGTATTGCATCTTCAATCTACGTGGCGCCGGTATTTATTATAGCCTTCAGCGGAAGATGCACAAAACCGCGTGGATGCTAGGTCGCGTATCAGTAGCCACCTACAGCAACCCGCCGGCTAGTTAAGTTGGCCATGATGATGTTCACGATCCGTTCTGCGGCATGGCCGTCCCACAGCGAAGGAACGGTGCCATGCGACCATCGGCCTGCCACGATCTCACGCGCGGCGCGCGCGACCGCCTCACGCGAGAGACCGACCAGCCGGTTCGTTCCGATCTTGACAGTGATGCTACGCTCGGTGTTCTCCCTCAGCGTCAGACATGGCACACCGAGAACGGTCGTTTCCTCTTGAATCCCTCCGGAATCGGTCAACACCAGTCTGGCGCGATCCATCAAGTACAAGAACTCGAGGTACCCGAGCGGCTCGACCAGATGCAGGTGCTTCATGCGCGCCAGATGCGATTCCAGTCCGTGACGGCTGAACAGCTTGCGAGTGCGGGGATGGATTGGAAAGACGACTGGCATCAGATCGAGCACCGGTTCGATGGTGTCGAGTACCATCTGAGCGGTGGCCAGCACGTCGACGTTGGACGGCCGGTGCAAAGTCAGCACCGCATAGCTCTTCGGCACCAGATTGAAGGTGCTTGTGATGCGCGGCGGCATCGCACGTGCACGATTTCTGAGGAGGCTGTCGATCATGACGTTGCCGACGAAGAATATGGATTCAGGCGCGATGCCTTCGCGCAAGAGGTTTTCGTTGGCCTCGAGGCTAGTCGTAAAACAGAGGTCCGAGACCACATCCGTGAGAATCCGGTTGATTTCCTCCGGCATTGTCCGATCCTGGCAGCGTAGCCCGGCCTCGACGTGCGCCACGGGGATACAAAGCTTGGATGCAGCGAGCGCGCAGGCAAACGTTGAGTTAACGTCACCGACGACAATGACTAGATCTGGCCGTTCCACTGTCAGCACGGGCTCCATGGCGATGAGAATCCGACCGATCTGCTCCGCATGGCTGCCGGAGCCGATGCCCAGATTGATGTCAGGTGCGGAAATTTCCAGGTCTTCGAAGAACGAGCTGGACAGCGCCGTATCGTAATGCTGCCCAGTGTGCACGAGCTGAACAGTCAAGTCCGGGTGGGCAGCGCGCCGACTCCCGAACGCCCGAAGAATCGGGGCGATCTTGACGAAATTGGGGCGCGCCCCTACTACGCAGAGTATTTTCATATCTAGCTAGCCTTTGAAACGTTCGAGCAGTTCGAGTAGATTCCGATTCTGGATGGCGCGAGTATAGCGGGAAAGAACATAGGCCCGCCCTCGTTCGCCCATTCTCTGTCGCTCCTCGGCGGACATCGCCATAAACTGCGCTATTGCTTGCACAAGTCCCGACGCATCTTCCGGCGCCACCCAGATCCCGCCACCGGAGGACTCGAGAATCTCACGCGCCTCACCATTCACCATCAGCACCACGGGTCGCGCGCACGCCAGGAAATCGAAGAGCTTGGAAGGGACAAACGTGTCGAAGACAGGATCATTGCGCAGGGGAACCAGCAACGCATCCGACATGGTCAGATAAAGGGTGATCTGCGACAAAGGAACCGACGGCAGAAAGAGAACGTTGGTGAGCCCGAGCACCCGTGCCCGCTCCACCAGCCGGGGCTTGACCGGGCCGTCGCCGATAAGACTAAACATCACATCAGACCGGCCCCGCAGGATCACCGCGGCGTCCAGGATGGCGTCCAGGCCCTGCGCGATGCCGTGGTTTCCCGCGAACGTGATCAAAAAACGATTATCGATCCCGAGCCGGCGGCGCTGGTCCGAATTTGCAGCAGAAGGGGCAAAAATATCAGTCTGCGCGCCATTTGGCAGGAGCACAAT
>CAYHPR010000049.1:0-2083 GCA_964358895.1 Microcaldota archaeon | reverse complement strand
ATTATGCGCTTGCGAGGTATTCTTTTATTTTTTCTGCGACGGTTTCAAAGATGGTTTTGAATTTTTCTTCGTCTGATTCAAGGAGGGTGATGCGGAAGCCAGAAAGGGAGGAGTTGAACCCACTTAACGGAACGACGCAGATGCCGGTGGCCGCCATGAGGTAATACACAAACCGCTTGTCGGGCAAAAACCCGCTTACTTTTTCTTCGACGAATTTTTTTGCTTTTTCGTTTGCGATGGCGAGCGTTTGCCGTTCATTGAGCGCGCCGTCCTGAAACACGACCGACATATAGAATGCGCCAGCCGGCTTAGGCGCGATGATGCCATGCACATTTTTGAGGATCGCGTGCGCGAGCCCGGCCCGCCTGCTGTATTGCGCGCTTCTTTCTTTCAGGTGTTTGGTATATCGCGGGTCGGACATGATCTTCGGGATAACAGCCTGCGGGAGGGTGGTGGAGCACACTTCAAGCATTTTTGCGTCCACGATGCTTTTGACGTATTTTGCAAACACAGGGTCATTCTCTTTGTTATATACTTCGATCCAGCCGCATCGCGCGCCTGGCCACGGAAATTCCTTGGAGATGCCGCGCATAGCGATCGCCGGCACGCCGTCGATGACATCCGCGATAGGCGTCATCTTCTCTTTCTCATAGACGATATTGGCATAGATCTCGTCGGAAATGATAAAAAGATCGTACTCTTTTGCGATAGCGACGATCTCTTCCAGTATTTTTTCCGGATACACCATGCCGGTGGGGTTGTCGGGGTTGATGATGAGAATGCCCGAGATCGCCGGATTGTACTTTACTCTGTTTCGTAGCTCATCAAGATCGGGAAGCCAATCGTGCTCCGGGAGAAGGCTGTAGGTGATATGAGCGGAGTCGGCATGCGCCGCTTCGGCCGATGAGTGGGTGGAATACGCGGGCGAGGGGCCGATGACCCGCGTTTCGCGATTAAGATTGGTATATACTTTTGAAATAGCGTCTCCAAGTCCGTTGAAAAAGAGAATATCGTCGGGCGTGATGCGCGCCCCGCCGTTGCGGTTTCTTTGCTCGGCAATGAATTCCCTCGTCGCCAAAAGCCCTTTGGTGGGACAGTAGCCGAAGCTTTTATCATGCTCGATTTCTTGTTTGACGATCTCTTTTATCCACGCGGGTATTTTTTCGCCTTTTGCGACGGGGTCGCCGATATTCTCCCAGAAGATCTTTACGCCCAGCGATTCAAGCGTTTCTGCAACGGCAACGATCCCGCGTATTTCGTAGGTGAGCTCTTCGGCGCCCGAATGGACTATGTTATTTCGCATATTCCCATGGTAGCATATAATACAATTTTTTCCATTTCCTCATTACCTCGCGCTATTGACAGGTTTAATCTTTTGTAATATAATAGAGCTATCAAAATACAAGGAGGTAGCACATGGAAAACGGGTACGCAATAACGATGGGGATGATTCTAGGGGCGTTTGGAATATTTATACACGCCGCCTGGCCCGAAATCAAGAACGTATATAATACGTTCATCAAGGAGGAGCGATAAGCTCCTCTGTTTTTTTTATCTTTCTTAAATTGATTTTGGCGCGCGAATAAGCTACTATGAACACATGGTGTCGCGCATACTATTTGTCGGCGTGTGTATGGCGGGTGTGGTGGCGCTTGGCTCCTTGGTATTTTTTCTCCTGCTCGTGAATCCGGAGTATCTCGGCTTTTCGGGGTTCCTCCTTTTTTACTTCTCCTTGTTTGTCGCGCTGTGGAGTTTGTTTTTTATTGCAGGGAATCGCTTTGTACGGCACCATCGAGGCACATGGAAATATGCGCTTGTACGGCGAAGCGCCCTGGGGGCGGTTGTCGCAACCGGAAGCGTCACGCTCGCGCAGATGAACTTTTTTTCGGGATACGCCCTGCTTGCGCTTATAGGAGCAGTGTTTGCCGCAGAATATTGGCTCGCGAGGCGATAACGTCACTACGCACATGCATATCGACGCAGAACAATGTAAACATATACTAAAAGAAGCGGCCTCTGAGCTTGCGCATATCACGTCGCGCGAGGAGCTCGAACGGCTGCGGCTGAAATATTTTGGCAGAAA
>CAYHPR010000048.1:1022-2103 GCA_964358895.1 Microcaldota archaeon | reverse complement strand
CCCATTTTCTTTACCTCAATCTCTTCCAATTCTGCCTCCTCTTCTTCTTTGTGTTCAATCTCTGTTATTTCTTCTTGGTTGATTGATTTTCGGGCAATGTCCTCTTTAAGTCTAACCTTATCGACAATGGAAATGTGGCTAGTAATACTTTTTATTTTTTCTTCTATTGTTGCGCCTACTGTTTCAACAATGGTTTTTATTGCGTTGCACTTTTGTAGCGAAATTTTTATTTCCTCGGAATCAATATCGCAAAGGTTTTGTCCATTTTGCATAGCACCCTCAATCAACTCGTGTACTTTGGCTTCAGCAATATCTTCGTAGAATAAAATTTTTCGAAAGGTAAAATTATTTTGTGGGTTATTTGCAAGAGAGTAATAACTCAAAATTTTATAATAATCATATGAAAAATAAAGATTTTCTACTTGATACTCTGCTACAATTTTCGCAATTTTCTTTTTTGATTCCCCATAAAAATTTACCTCTTTGGCGGGGGTCAAGATAAGAAGAAAAGCGTCTTTTTCTTCGCCTTCGGCTAGTTTATTTTTCCGTTCGTCAATTGCCGTCTTATTGTCCACTACAAACTTTTCAATATAATCAACGGCTGTGGGAGCAGTCGCGCAAGCTATAACCTGCACCTTGGGACTATCATCAGTGGTTTTGATTGGTAAGTAGATTTTTTCTATACAATCAGCTTCTCGTTGTTGTTGGATAAAATGTCCTGCTGTCTTGGTAATATGAAAGCTACTCCTACCACAGAAAGGCAACATACCATTTGCATAATCATTGTTTTGATAAAGATTTCGTATTAAGGTTGGTTTCCCCGATTTTAGTTTTTCATAAAGCACCTGCTCGTCATCGCCCACAACAAGCAATCCTTTGGGCTCATTTACCAACTGATTTATTAACGCGTCTTCCGCAGAATTAAAATCTTGATACTCGTCAATAATAAAATAGTTACTCTCATTAAGTTGGGAGTTTTCTACTAATGCGTCTTTAGCACGTAGAATAAGATCAGCGAAACCGGCTGCGTTATAAAATTGGCATAACTTAAAATAAATTTCTTTTAATTTAGCCCATTCTT
>CAYHPR010000048.1:0-1012 GCA_964358895.1 Microcaldota archaeon | reverse complement strand
TATATAACTGTTCCTCAAACTTTTTCCAAGCATATTCACCTTTGTTAAGTAAAGGGTAAAACGCAAGCGCGTCTCCCCACACAACATCTTTCCAAAATTGCCCTATTATCCGAAAGTGTGGCTGAAATCGCCAATCCGTCGTGCCATGATTTTGCTCAACGATACTTCTCGCAAATTTATGTAATGTTGACGCAGTTATGTTACCTTTCTGCTCATCAGATAATTGCTCGTCGCCGTCAATATCATTTTGCAAATCCGCAACTAATTTTCTAACAAAACTTGTCACCAATACTTTTGCTTGAGCGTCTTGTTGATACCAATGGTTAATCCGATTCAAAAACAGATAGCTTTTGCCCGTTCCGGGGCCAGATACAATTAAAATCTTCACAGCGACATGCTGTGCGATAACCGACGCATTTTGATTTCGGTATTCAGTACGCCCGTCGTTATCTAAAGCGTCTAGCTCGTCGCGTAAGGATTGTAATTCAGATGTCTCAAAAGGTGTGCCGTCATTGTTAATCAAATGTCTCATATCATGCTTTTATTCGCCCCAGACTTCGGCAATTTTTGCTTTAATCTTTTGCTCACCACTCTCCGCTTCCTCTTTTAATACTGAAATCTTTTTTTCTTCGTCTGTAATACTTTTGACTATTTGCTGTTGCACTTTGAGTGGTTGGAGAGGGATTTTGATTTTTTTGAGTGTACCAACTGAAACAAAGTTAAAAGATGTTTTTCCACTCATTTTTATCAATTCTGTTTCAAGCATCGAAGAAAGATGGAATAAAAATTCTGGTATAAGAAGTTTCTTATACTCATCTTTTACAACTAGCCCATTGAATTGTTGGTTTGTGGTTAATTCAATTGTTGTTAAAGCGTACTCACCAACAGAAGCGGTGCAACAGAGCAAAACGGTTTTTGGTTGTAATAACTTAACACTTGTTTTTTCCAATGCCTTTTTTGTAATTTTTTGTTTTGTATATGTAATCATTCTGCCTTGTTCTCTAATATCATC
>CAYHPR010000047.1:1443-2146 GCA_964358895.1 Microcaldota archaeon | reverse complement strand
CCCAAATCAATTTCCCGTCTTTGTTTTAGGTATTATTCTCTATTTTATTATAATTAAAAATGATATCAAGTTTAACAAATGGTATTTAATCCCCCTAATTTCCGTATTCTTATTTGGATTTAAAAACGGAAGATTTTGGATATATACAGTAGCTATATTTTTTAGCTTATTAGTGTTTATTATTTCAAAATTATGCCTAACCACTTCGCCAGCCGCCACAGCACCGAAGTTGAAGGCTGAGGCGTTCTCTGGGAGTGAGTGGGAGATTTCATGACACCCGACGAAGAAGGAGAAAAGCCAGTACAGCATCCCGTACGCCAGCGAAACCCGAATCCCATAAATCAACCGCGCAAAAACATCCCGCCCCAAGCTGTCCGTCCCCAGCCAATGCTCGTGAGAAGGCGCAGCCAAAACGTCAGGACCCTGGAAGTAGGGATCCCATCGATTCAGCGGAAAAATGGCCCAGTCTTTTTTACCCGCAGCCAGATCATCCGCAATGAGCTTGGGGAAGTCGACCACGAAGGAATCCGTGATGCCGAATTCCGCGACGGAGTAATTGTAGAAAGCCGGAAAGTAAAACCGGCTGCCCTGATCCGTCTGACGAATCAGAATCAGCGGACTCTGGTGCGACCAAAACTCAGCCGTCATCGAGAAAATCAGAACCAACCCAAAAAGTCCCAGTCCGACCCACGCTCGCTTCTGT
>CAYHPR010000047.1:0-1433 GCA_964358895.1 Microcaldota archaeon | reverse complement strand
TTCTGTGAGAAAAAAGCCCGCCAGCGTCTCATCCCGATTGAAACCTCATTTGAATTCAATCCTCGGGTCGACCAGAAAGTAAGTAATGTCACTGATCAATTGGCCCAGCATAATCACCATCGACTGAATCACCGCCACGGCCATGAGGACATTGTAATCGCGGGAGGTGAGGGATTCGATGATCAGGATTCCCATTCCTGGAAGTCCAAAAACGCTCTCGATGATGATCGATCCGGCCACGAATGCGCTCAGGATTCCGCCCATTCCCACCATCAGGGGCAGGAGTGCATTACGCAATGCGTGTTTAAAAACAACAATTTGATCTGACAACCCCTTGGCGTGCGCGGTTCGGATGTAGTCACTGCGCAGGACATCCAACATGGAGTTTTTCATCAGCATTGTGAGCAAGGTGAACGAACCCAAAAGCGACGCGCAAACCGGCAGGAACATATGCCAGACGTAATCTTTGATTTTCTGCCACGAAGTGAATGTGTCAAACCCGTCCGAGTAAGCTCCGCCGAGCGGAAACCAGGCCGTGGGCAAGACCCGGTCTGTGCAGAAAACCAGCAACGCAATAACGGAGATCACCAGGGGTGGGATGCTATAAGCCACGAATAAAATCGATGAGGACGCTAGGTCGAGCGGCTGGCCGTCTTTGAGTGCCTTGAGGACACCCAAAACAATGCAAACGAGATAGGTCAGAAAAAACCCCGGAATCCCGAATCCCAGTGAAATAGGGATGCGTTCGACCAGGACTTGCAGAGCAGGCCTGCGAGTGACAGTTGAATCCCCGAATTCCAGCCGCGTAATTTTGCCGAGCCAAATCCAATAGCGGACAGGAACGGGTTTATCCAGGCCGTACTGACGTTCGAGATCAGCCTTGAGTTTGGCCATGTCGTCCATGGTCATGGAGGATGCCGAGCCGCCATCGCCCGAACCCCGCAGTCTTTGCAGCATGTCCTGCACTGGACCGCCGGGCAGGTAGTTCTGAAGCATGAAATACACCCCCGTCATCACGAAAAACATCGGGAGCATGGTGAGTAGGCGGCGAATGATGTAGATACGCATCTTGCGTCTACAGTGTAACGGGAAAAGTGGTGCTTAACAATGGGTCAGCAGGCGCCGATTGGCAGCGTGTTTTTTCACTCGGGCGTGTGGACGATTTCAAGCGTGTAGCGCGTGCTCATGGTCCCCGGGACGCTGGATTGGTAGATTTTATCACCGATTTCTGGATTCATATTCCTCAATGGAAAATGTAGAAACAGCCAACCAGAACGATTCTCGTCTTCGTCTCCGCTGATTTTTTGGATGAAATTTTTCATCTGCAGCAGAGCCACTGTCATATTGTCCAGAGGTGAGGGTTGTGTCGTATCAGCGGTATTTCCTTCGTTGTCGACCAGGTGAAAAGTTTCTTCTTCAGCGCCGAATCGGTC
>CAYHPR010000046.1:0-2173 GCA_964358895.1 Microcaldota archaeon | reverse complement strand
TTATAATTCAGTTCTCCAAAGTAACACATTAGTAATGTCAAAAAGCTATAATTCCAATTACAACGGGATAGCCGTGATAAACGATAAAACCAAAGAAGTTGTAATCGGAAGCAAAGGAACAGCTTCGTTCGGTGATGCACTAATTACAGATAGAGAAATGGTTTTCGGCGAACATGTGCCACAATATTTCTCGGATGCGAAAAAGTTTACAAGTAGTGTCAGAAAAGAGCTTACTAACCCTGAAAACCAACTCAAATATCAAGATGTCAACAGCATCTCATTCACTGGACATTCACTTGGAGGATCTGTGTCCGTATTTTTACGAATAATAAGCGAAGGCGAAGGCAAGTACAGCTACAGTGCAAAGACTCTTGAAGCGTACGGAATAAGTGATTGGATAACAAAAAACCCATATGTTTATGACGCATTCAATAGGATATCATTTTTGGACGAAGCGAGGAAAGAATTTCAAGATAAGTACGCTCAAATAACGGCTAGAGGCAATTTAAACATAGAAAACCTTGTTAACAATTTTGACGGCACAGTAAACTTTGGCACTCTAATCGGAATCGTGAGGAATGTTTTTAGCCCTACTGGAGAGTATGTTGCTGACACTAAACTCTCGGCATTTTTCCATGCATTAGCTAGGTATAATCTCCTTGTTATGGATGAAAACGGCAATATAAAATTAGGGCAAGTAAATTACAAAAACCTCATTAAAGCAATACAAGCTGATCCCGATAACACTGCAAATTATCTAATTTTCTACGATTCAATAAAAGGTTTCGCTCCATATGGTACCACTGTCACAAATTCTCTCGACAGACTTGTAGAAGACAGCATGGCACAAGGGGTGATGGATAAACTATTCCCGCTTGGGGGAACGCAAGCTACTCTCAATGCAATTCTCGCTGGAGCGAACGGTTTTAAGGTAGCGGGAGGTATATTTGTGGAGGCAGCACGGAGAGATCCGTTAGTTGTTGACATGGACGGGGATGGGGTTGAGACACTATCGCGTGAAAGTGGGACACATTTTGATTTGGATAAGAACGGTTTTGCGGAGAAGACCGGTTGGGTGAAGGGTGATGATGCTTTGTTAGTTAGAGATCTTAACGGGGACGGAAAAATCAATGACGGTGGAGAGTTATTTGGGGATCAAACGCTAAAAGCGGATGGAACAAAAGCGACTACAGGATTTGAAGCTCTTGGAGAGCTTGACAGCAATAAAGATGAAAAGATTAATGCAGATGACGCAAAATTTTCAGAAGTAAAGGTTTGGCAGGATAAGAATGGTGATGGGATAACACAAGCAGAAGAACTTAATACCTTGAGCGAAAGAGGGATTAAGAGCATCAATTTGAAAGCTAAAGTTGTAAGTGCCACAGACGGGCTAGGGAATACTATTGTTAGAACCTCAAGCGTGGAATTTGCTGACGGGCGAGAACATAAAATATCCGAATATCTATTTGACCGCAACACGGTAGACACAATCGTGACAAATCGACAATCTTTCGCTGAAGATATTAAAATAATGCCGTTCATGCGAGGTTTTGGAAATTCAGCAGATTTACATACTGCTATATCGAAGGATCCTATCCTGAAACAGATGGTTATAGATTTCATAAACGCGGATTTCACGAAAAAATCTTCAGAGTCTACCAAAGATCAAATATCAACCTTTGATGGTAGTAGCATCGATACCAAATTCGAAAATATCCTCTTTAGATGGATGGGCGTTGACAAGTTAGTACCCAATAGCAGAGGATCAAATATGGACGCTAGGCGTTTGGGAGTATTGGAAAAACTCTTTACTGAAGGCTTTACTGGTTTTGGAGATATTGGGAGTGCTATTAGAAGTACTAATCCAAATGTTCCAGCAGCAGCACAGTTAAATACAATATATGACGATATTAAGAGCAAATTCTTAGCTAACATAACAATACAAACATTTCTGAAAGAGTTTGTAATATTAGGAGCATTGGAAGTAAAGAGTGACGGAACGGTTGTGGTTAATGAGAAGTTAGCAGATTTTATTCTGAGTTACAAGCCAGCTACCCTCTCCTTAATAAATAACAATCCTGCGAGTTCTCGTTCAGATGCTCAAGTAAAGTTTTTCGCATTAGCAAGCGTCGTAAAAGGTTTAGCCACCGCAACCGAAATAGACGAATTCTTG
>CAYHPR010000045.1:0-2261 GCA_964358895.1 Microcaldota archaeon | reverse complement strand
CTTTCAACAGGCGTAGGTATGCTATCCGTGCCTATTCAATACGCAGCTGGAGGTGGAGGCGGAGGAGTAAGCGGTCAGGTGCAGAAGGTAAATACAGAAAAAATGCATGACGTTAAATTAAAAGATGGGACTGTTGCGCAAGCATTCAACGTTGTGACTTTCCGTTATAATCTATTCAACATGAACTCACTACCGTTTATGTCAAGTAATACTGTACTAGGCTTCTTCGGCGGGATCCAAGGCATTGCCTTAACTTCTGCACTTATTGGCATAGCATTTAACGTACTTCTTAATTTTATCAATGGGCTTGCAATTCCCGTAATGCTGCCCCTCGGAGTGTTTCTGAGTGCGTTTACACTTACAAGAAAAATGGGTAGGACACTTATTGCATTCGGAGTTGGTCTTTACTTATTTGTGCCGACCGGAGTCCTTATGACTAAGTATATGGTTGATTCAGTTTATCAACCGGGAAAAACGCCTTCACAAATCCAAGAACCAAGCGGTGCAGGAATTGGGTCTGAACTCGTTGGATTTGGATTAGGAAATGTAGCAGTATCTACCGTTACTGCGTTACTTATAAAATTCTTTGATGCGGATGGAGCATTAAGATATCAATCCACTTGTCCTGATGTTTGCGCTGCATTTGCAGTCACTTGCGGTCCGATAAATTATCCAATATGTTATGGAATTTGTTTTCCTACTTGCTTTTTTATTGTGCAGCCATTTTTTATTTATCCGTTTACAGACACGTTTGGATCGCAAGCCATTCTCACACTCACTCAAAGAACATTTCCGTTAGGAGAGCTTACTGGAATTCTCGCAAGCAGGGGCGTTTTTAGCGATGCAGAACTAGCGCAGTTAACTGCTGCTACTGCAGAAACAATTGCGCCCGTAGTTGGAGTTTATGCAAACATAATTGCTAATTATTTCTTAGAACGCGGACTTTCAGATGTCCTTATTGATATTGCTGTCGACTATGCGCCTTACACCATGCAATATGCTGTTCCTTTCATTCTTCTTCCATTCATTGTTTTTCTTGTAACGATTACGGCAGTTAGATCCGTCTCACCAGTAATAGGCGGTGAGATACAAGTACTTGGAGTTGCCGAACTGGCATGATGTGGATATCCTATGAAAATTGAAAAAAATAAACTTAAAGTAGATCTTCCAAAATTCAGAGCAGTTGTTCTAGTATTACTAATCTTAGGCATCCAAATTTCATTTGCTGAGGAGGACATTACAACTTGTTTTAGCACATGTGCCCTTTCTTCTGATTACGGAGGATGGATACAAGTGATTGCAGTTGTAATGCTCTCAGTTGTGTCTCTTCTTTCACTCATTTATCTCGTTGGACGTGTAATGGGTAGACGAGATTGGGAAGCACTTTCGAAAGCAGAACTTTATCAAACTGGAATTGCAGTCGTATGGGTAATCATCATCGCGTCTGTTGCAACAACAAGTTGTTCTGTTGCTTGTCAAATTACCGGACAGGATAATCCGATTACTGCTGCAACGTCTTATTTGTCATCTATTAAAACAACCATGGATAACGGGATCAGCCAATTGTTTGACTACGCAAGAAATATTCGAATTAAAAGTGCTGTAGCACTTAGTATCATTAGTGTGTTTGTCAGGCCTTGGTCTGGTTGTGAAACAGTAGCAGGAAGTTATGAACAAATGGCAGTGGTAATGAGTCCCTTTGTTGGGAGCGTTGTTGCGCAGTTGTATGCCCTTTCATTCATCCAAATATTTGCATTTCAATTTCTTTTACCGATCGGGCTGATATTGAGACTCATACCTTTTGCAAGGGAAGCGGGTGCTGCATTAATGGCAATGGCATTTGCATTGTACATCGTTTTTCCTTTGACCTACGTAATGGTAGACAAAATGACTACAGGAATGAGACCTCAAGAAGTTGCATTCAAAGAAATCGGAAGAGAATGTGTAGATCCGACGATAGCTGCTGCAAATCTTAAGATGCTAGGTAAATTTCTGCCTCAAGCAGTATTCTTTCCTGCACTCAGTACAATAATTACAATTGCGGCCGCAAGAACACTTACGAAGGTTTTCAGATATGACTTCCAGGAGATTACGGGATAGTGATAAAATGAGATGGGATAGTAAAAGTATAATAAAAAATAGAATCAAACTTATCATTTGTCTATTTTCATTCCTTTTATTTGTACAAATAACATTTGCACAATCTCTCATAAGCCCGTGGCCTGATTGGATTACGTGGACTGCAGTGATAATGGCAGGAA
>CAYHPR010000044.1:0-2271 GCA_964358895.1 Microcaldota archaeon | reverse complement strand
TGCTGTGTTGCATAATTCTTTAAGCTTGCGCTACTTCAAACTTAACTTTTAATTGCTGGAGAATTTCAGAGATTTTAGCAAGGTCATTTTTGTTTTTTACAAGAAGCATTGTTTTTCTGGATTTCTCAATATCAAAATTATTGAGTTGCCCGGTTCTTTGGTAAGCATAGGTATAGTTTGATTTCTCTCGGTGATTATACAACATTTGAATAATTCTTGTTCGTTCTACATTTGACTTATCTTTCAAATCGTACAAAACTATTATTTTTTCTTTCATTTGATTAAGAAATACCAACAAGTATATAAACCTTTACATTATTCAACATAATGTAACGATGAAAAGAGGTGTTTTCAATGGTCAAAAAGAAGAGATGGGGCAAAAAATACGTGGATAATAGGGATTTTGGAAAAACTGACAGGCAGCTTGTAAAAAGGGGTGAGTACCTGTTAGATCTTGACTTTGTTGAGAGATGGAATCAGGAACTCGCAGAAATGAACCAAAATAAAGTTGGCGCACTTTACAAGTTCCCAAACTCATTAATACGCTTACAAGCGGTATGGCATGCAAAAAGTATCCCCTATCGTATGATTGAAGGCATGACTAAGAGATTAGTAGAAATGTCCAAGTTGCCTGAATATAATGATCACACTACTGCTGACCGCAGAATTAACCGAATGCCTACAAAAATAAAAGTTCCACAAAGTGATAATCTAATACTGTTTTCAGATGGCACATCTTTACAGGTTGTGGAAGGAGGAGAATACTTGCGTGAGAAATATGGCAAGAAAAATAGACGATGGGTACAGGTTGTAATCTGGGGCGACCCAGTTACAAAAGAACTCGTTAGTTTTGAGGTTAACATTGTTCAATCGTCAGAGTTAGAATCAGCAAAAAATCAGCTTGAACAATTGATTAAAGATAATGTTAAAGTTACTGCTGCTGGTGGCGATGGTGCTTTTGATGAGATAGAATTCTGGAACTGGCTTGAATGGAAAGACATTCTTCCCATCATCAAACCAGATAAAAATGCTATTGAAAATAGTGAAAGTTTACTGCGGAATCTGGCAGTTAAGTACAGAAATAAACATGGCTATGATGATTGGAGAGACAAGACCAAATATGGATATCGATGGCCAGCCACAGAAGGTATTTTTAGTGCTGTAAAACGGATATTTGGTGAGCAAATACATGCTCGTTCAGAAATTGGCATCTTACAGGAAGCAGCGGTAAAGTTTTGGGCTTACAAAACGTTAAAACAATACGGGGAAGCATAAAAGCAGTAGAGCTAATAGAACTATGAGTTAATTATGCAACACAGCAATAAAAAATAATCAAGGAATTTTGGATACTCAAATCATTTTCTTGTTAGAACAGCAACACCTCTCGTGCTAATAGTTCACGAACTTGCTCACTACGTTCACACCAGACTTAAAACTCCGAAGACATAACCTCAATCCTGCCATCCCCCTAAATTATAATATTGCAATTGTATCTCCTAAAAGCACTATATCTTTTTAAACTCTTTCTCAATCTCGGTTTTAATTACTTTCCCTTCTTTTTCCAGCTTATAAAAATCTTTGATAAGATACTTCTTAATCTTTCCTCTGAATAAGACTACGCCAATAAATGCCGCCAAGATTATTCCGATTAACACTAATTTTGTACTAATTATCCCTTTAGACAACTCTGCCCCAAAATGAGTAAGAATCAGCATTTCGATTATAAAACCCAACGAAGAAGCCATTAGAAAACGAGAGAATTTGATATTGGTCATTCCTGCTCCAAAACTGACTAATTCATTGGGGAATAATGGCGCAACCCGAATTAAAAATACCGCCCAGAATTCTCCCTGCTGATGTAATTTATAGTAATGAACTAAATCTTTCTTATGGAACAATTTTACGGCTAATTTTTTGCCATACTTTCGAGATAACAGAAATACTGCTACTGAACCAAGCGTTGCTCCAACAAAACTGTATATGAATCCCCAGAAAGGGCCGAAGAGAAACCCAGCTAACACGCTTACCACTTCAGATGAAAAGATAGAAATAATATTCTGGAGTGCCTGCAGGAAGACAATTAGCAGAGGCGCAGCTACACCTAAAGCCACCACATACATATTCAATTGAGAAGGATCAAAGAGAATCTTTCTCAGAAAAGGAGAGGTATAAAGTATAACGTATGCCGCAACGATAACTGCAACTAAGATGAACCTTTTGAACCATTTAATCCGCTGGTGTAAATGATGTGCCTCTTTTTCGGGATTAGTT
>CAYHPR010000043.1:0-2474 GCA_964358895.1 Microcaldota archaeon | reverse complement strand
ATTCCAACGGAAGCAACTGGAGGCAGTATGACCCCGTTGCGCGAGAAGATGATCCGAGACATGCAGTTGAGACGTTTGTGCGACGACACACAGCGAGTCTATACGCACGCGGTATACAAATTGGCCAAGCATTACATGAAGGCCCCCGATCAGATCACTGACGAGCAGATTCAGTCCTACATCCTCTACCTGCTCAACGAGCGCAAACTCGCCTGGAGCACCTGCGACGCCAATGCTGCGGGATTAAACTTCTTCTACGGCATCACTTTGGGAAGGAGCTCCACACGTTTGGCGCTCCCGCCCCACAAGTCGGAACAGCGGCTGCCGGAAATTCTCAGCGCCGAGGAAATCGTACGCCTGTTCGCTGCCGTTAACAACATCAAGCATCGCGTCCTTCTCCAGATCGCCTACAGCGCGGGGCTTCGTGTCGGCGAACTGGTCCATCTTAAAATCACCGACATTGACTCCAACCGCATGATGATCCGCGTCGTGCAGGGGAAGGGGAACAAAGACCGCTATACCATCCTCTCGCCCCACGTGCTCCAGCAACTGCGGGATTACTGGCGCAAAGAGCATCCGTCCTCGTGGTTGTTCCCAGGCCGCAATCCAGAACGGCCCCTCACACGAGAAACCGTCATGCTGGTATTCAAGGCCGCCAAAAAGAAGGCCGGCATCCAGAAGGTTGGCGGAATTCATTCGCTTCGTCACGCCTTCGCCACTCACCTGTTGGAGGCAAAGGTCGACCTGCGCCTCATCCAGGTTCTCATGGGTCACCGCTCCATCGCCACCACCGCGCGCTACCTCCAGGTCACGCGCAAAATGCTGGGGACCACCGCGAGCCCGCTGGACCTCCTGACGATTCCCGATCCCAAAAACTTCCGGTAACGCACTCACGTGGCAACGGCCCATTCCCATGGGCCGGCAGGGTCAGGTCAAAGACCACGATGGGAAGTGGCGGATGTCTTGCGCCTCCACGGCCAAGCCTTCCGACACTCCCATCCGCTGCCGGTCTCTCAGCTCAAAATCATGAGCGCCATCGAGCGGTGCCGCACGCCCGCTCTCGGCGGCCATCTTGAGCAATGCGACAGCTGCGGCTTTGAGCGGCCGGCCTACAACTCCTGCCGCAATCGGCACTGCCCCAAGTGCCAAGGGCTCGCCACGGCGCGCTGGCGTGAAGCTCGCCAAGTCGAAGTCTTGCCCATTGGTTATTTCCACGTCGTCTTCACTCTCCCGCACGAACTCAACGCCCTTATCCTCACCAACAAACCGGGTCTCTTGAAAATCCTCTTCGATGCCGTCGCCCAAACGCTGCTCACCTTCGGCCACAACAACCTCGGCGGAAAACTCGGATTTATCGCCGTACTCCACACCTGGGATCAGAAACTCCAAGCCCATTTCCACCTGCACTGCCTCGTTCCCGCCGGCGTCTTGTCCGACAAGGGCGACCGCTGGATTTCTACCCCGAAGAATTTCCTCTTCCCCGTCCAAGCTCTCTCCGCGGTATTTCGCGGCAAGTATATCGACTTCCTCCGGCAGGCCTTTGCCGGCGGCAAGCTCATTTTCCCAGGCCAAGCCGCTCCTTTCCAAGCCCGAGCCGGATTCGACGCGCTCATCACGCAGCTTTATAAAAAGCCGTGGGTCGTCTACGCCAAGCCTCCTTTCGGCGGACCCGAGAAAGTCCTCGACTATCTTGGCCGTTATACCCACCGCGTCGCCATTTCCAACAATCGCATCCTCAACGTCAAAAACGGAATCGTCATGTTTTCCTTTCGCGATCGCAGGGATGGAAACAAGCGCACGTTCATGTCCTTGCCCGCCGAGGAATTCATTCGACGCTTCCTTCTGCACTCCCTGCCCGCCGGATTCGTCCGCATACGCCACTTCGGCTTTCTGGCCAACCGCGCCAAAAAACATGATCTTCCTCTTTGCAGGAAATTCCTCGGACTCGATCCTCATCCTCCCGTAGCCGAGCCGAAATCCGACGAGGAACTGCTGCGGGAACTCGCGGGCAAAGACATCGCGTGCTGCCCCCAATGCAAGCTGGGTTCAATGCGTGTCGTCGCCGAATTACCCAAGATCAACCTCGCGCCCTTCGATTCCTCATGACTCATCGCACAGCCCAGACGCCCTCCTCGCAAAAACTCTCCAGCAAGAGTTTCCGGAAGGCTTTGCCTTTCGCGCCGTTCTCCGACGCCAGCCGTCCCTATCGCGCATTTTGCCTGCCCTCTGCCAACTTCTTCGTCATCGCAGCAGCTCCGCACCAGGCTTTCCGCATCGAAATTCCGCGCGGGGCATCCCTTCCACGCGCTCTCATCCCTTTACAAACCCCATAGCCTGCACAGTCGTTACCGCGGAGCGGCTTCGCTCAACGTGGTCTATCAGCAATGCCAACGGCGGCACTGCAGATAGACCCATATACTTTCCATGAATTCCACTCGCACCGGTGCGAGTCTGATGTGATAAACCCCATCACA
>CAYHPR010000042.1:1165-2505 GCA_964358895.1 Microcaldota archaeon | reverse complement strand
TTTCACACTATGCTTTCATCTTCATTCCAATAATGTTCTTTAAAAACAATTCTCCGGCTCGGTAAGAGCTGCGGACAAATGGTCCTGAAGCGACATAAAGAAATCCTAACTTTTCACCAATCACTTTGAATGCTTCAAATCTATCCGGATGAATATATTCAGCGACTTCAACGTGCCAGTCACTAGGCCTTAGATATTGACCCATGGTAAAAACATCGACACCAATCTCTCTCAAATTCCTCATTGTTTCAATCACTTCTTCATCGCTTTCGCCAAATCCTAGCATTAGTGAAGATTTTGTGTAAATCTGCGGAGCAACACTCTTCACATATCTCAGAACAGATAATGATTGTTCATAATTTGCCCTCGGATCTCTCACTTTTTTTTGCAACCTTTTGACTGTTTCAACATTATGTGCAATAACGTCTGGTTTTGAATCAATTATTGTTTGTACAAGCTCAGTTTTTCCTCTGAAGTCTGGAATAAGAATCTCAACGATCACTGCCGGATGCTGCTTCTTTATCTCCTTCACGCATCTCGCAAAGTGATTTGCACCCTGATCCTTCAGGTCGTCACGATCAACTGATGTGATAACAACATAATCAAGTTTCATTTCTCTAACTGCATCTGCAACTTTAGCAGGTTCCTCTGCATCGAGAGGTTTTGCTGGAAATCCTGTTTTGACAGCACAAAATTTACATGCACGTGTGCATGTATCTCCCATGACCATAAATGTAGCAGTTCCACCAGACCAACATTCAGACATATTTGGACAGTGCGATTCCTGACAAACAGTGTGAATCCCGCGGCTGCCTATTATCTGCTTTAGCTCTTGAAATTTTTCAGTTGGCGGCCTGATCCTTAACCACTCTGGTTTAGGCATACGTTGCTTTATTCGTCAGGCTTAAAACAGTTTGTTTACGTACTCAGCTAACTCTAAGTACTCCTCTGCCGATTCGACTACAGCACGGACAACTTTATCAGAACCGATTATACCTACTGTTCGACCTGATTTGTCTACAGTCCATACGTTGTTGTCTGCGTTTCTATATAATTTATAAGCTATACGTGCTGCCATTTTTGGATTTTTATAACTAAAAATAGCTTTAGCAGATAACAAAACCGAATATTCTGACTTAGTGTTATATGCGATTTGTGCTAATCCGCTCAAAATATCATTCGCTTCTTTATCTGTATATCTGGACGATTGGTTCAGTATCGATATAATGTCCTTATACCCTATACAAAACAATAACGATCTTATATTTGAAATAAATTCCTTAGCAGTTTTATCATCATAGCTTAGAATCTTTTCTTTAACACCATTGTCTGAGTACAAT
>CAYHPR010000042.1:0-1065 GCA_964358895.1 Microcaldota archaeon | reverse complement strand
TCTCTGCCTTTTTCTTAAGTGTTGAGGAATCATTTACGGCTATTGGAGTTTCTTTTAGTTGTTTTGAATAAATATCCTGATTAGCATGTGCTTTAGATAACCCGAAAACTAGCCCAACAGAAAGAATCGAACTTACAATCCTCTTCTTCTTTTGGTTCATTGTATTTAGCTAGATTTCCACCTATATAAACATTACTGCTTCCGAAGGATGTTTCGACGTTTGTCTAACGTACTATTTATCCTGTGAAAAACAGGGTCAAATCCTGTTGATTGCATACAAAAGTATCAAAAGTCCTAGTAGTGCGGCTGCGGCAGCATGCCATTTGATCCATTGCGTAGGTTTTCTTAGGAATATCTGTATGTACTGTTTCCATATGTCTGAGTGAATTGCAAGTACGGCGCAAATCAACAAAACAAACATAAATATGCTTGCAAGTATTATGCTAACGCTTGTAAATTGTAGAAGAATATACACTACATAAGCTGCGCAAACAAACAGGATCAATGCAACTACATTAAATAACGATTGTGATTTTCTTGCGAATTGTTTATTGAAAAATGTGCGTACAGCTTCAGGCCATGCGAAAAGAGTACTTCTGCTGATAAACAGAAGAAAACCAAAAATTGCAACGATCAGATCAACAACGCCCATTTTACCCCCCAAGTATGTTTATGCTTTTCCAGTTGCCCATGCCTTAAATTTATCATAAGGCACAGATCCACATATCCATTTTCCAGTCTTTTTGTTGAAGAAGAAAGGAACACCGCCGCAGTATCCTTTGTCATATTGCTGCATAATCCTTGCATTATCCTCGCTATGCCATACCTCATATCTAACTAGCTTGACTCCCAATTCCTCTTCTAGTCTCTCTATAAGTGGCCTCATTGCTTTACAATGAACGCATTCGGTTCCATAAAATTCAATTAGATCTCCTTCAGTTGCTTCTGCCATGCTTTAGTTTGATATATCGAGTTTTTAAAATTAGTCTTTGACAATATCTTATGGTTATCCAAAAAATTTCAGATCTGTCTGCTCCATTGTTACTGATTAATTTTAAGGCTTAT
>CAYHPR010000041.1:0-2542 GCA_964358895.1 Microcaldota archaeon | reverse complement strand
TATTTTTAGTTTTAAATCATCCGGCTTTCCGCATTCCAAAACAAAGCAGTTGGGAATGGGATCCAAAAACCAACGATCAATACAGAAGAATAGATCAATATCTTTCCGAATCCAAAATTGAGATACAAATGCATCCAGGCGATAAGCCGACAGAAAAAACTATTTCTTTCCATAGACCGCTTCAGTACTATTTTAAACTTTTGGGTAAAAATGGTTTTGCGGTGGACAAGCTGGAGGAGTGGAATTCCAATAAAAAAAGCCAGCCGGGTCCGAGGGCGAAAGCAGAGGACAGGATCAGAAAGGAGATACCGACATTTATGTTTTTAGAAGCGATCAAAATCAATGAGCAGAAATAGAAAAATACTTTTTGCAATTTTATTTTTAGCGGCAGTTTTGAGGCTGTCTTTTTTGTCGCGCGGAGACGCTGTCAATGACGAAGTGTTTTACGGTTTCAGGGGAATAGGGATGATGGATTTTGATGAGGCTCCGCTTCAGACTACGCCCTTGGAATGGACCGATCCTAACGCGCCTTTTTGGACTAGACTATCTTTTCATGACCATCCGCCCCTAGTTTTTTTGGCTCAGCATTTCTCAATGGATATTTTTGGAATTAATAATTTCGGGATGCGTTTCCCATCTGCTATTTTTGGAATATTGTCGGTTTGGCTGATTTATTTGCTTGGTAAGCGTTTATTTTCGGAGAGAGTCGGACTTTTTTCGGCTTTAATTTATGCCATTACCATCAACGCTGGCTATATTTCCCGTTTAGGGCTTCAGGAAGCATACGTTGTCTTTTTTATGCTTTGGGCGCTTTATATTTTTTTAAAAGCGCTTGAAAGTAATAAATATTTTATTTGGTTTGGGGTTGTTTTGGGATTGGCGTTTTTAACAAAATATACGACGTTCATATTGGTTCCGATATTTTTGATCTACCTTCTTATATATAGGAGGGATTTATTTAAAGATAAAAATTTATGGATTGGAGTGATTGCGGCAGTTTTAATTTTTAGTCCGGTTATTTTTTACAATTACAAGCTTTATCAGCTGAAGGGACATTTTGATTTTCAGATCTCTTATTTATTAAAACAAAATACTCCGGAATGGCAGGTAGAACCAGGCAAAGAGATCGGCGGGTTAAAAGAAAGGATCATCGCCTTGCCTGCGCGCGCGCTGTCAAGTAATTCTTGGCTTTTTCTGGGATTATTTTTAGCGTCTTTGATTTTGTATGCAAAGCGATGGGGGAAATTAGACAAATTATTACGATTAATATTGCCGATGTTCTTTTTAGGGATTCTTATTTTTATTATCTTTGTCATCGGGCCTTCTTACAGATTTTTGAGCATGCTGGGCCCATTCATGGCATTGGGAATTGGTTTTATGTTTAATTATATTTTTGAAATATATCCGAAACGTCAAAAACTTTTATCTATCGGCCTCATAGTTTTTGCCGTTTTTGAAATATTTTATTTTTATAATAATTTAATCGCTTATTATCCGATTGGGCTTAAATTTTGGCTGTCTTCGCCGGTTCGCTCTGAAAATTATAATTTTGGATACAATGAATTGGATAAATATCTGGAAAAAGAATTGGCGGGCAAGATGCCGGCGCTGACGTTTACGGCGAAATATAAATTTTTGGAAGACGCGAAAAAGGAATGGCTAGATGAAGCATTGGCTAAGAAATTTGGCAGCTATCCCGCGCTGATCATTTATGGGGGAGATTGGAACAGCCTTGCCAGGCTCTGGGTTTTAGAGCGACGCCATATTTACGAAGGCTGGCCGATAATTTCCATACAAGGTTATTTTGGATTTTTGCAGGAAAAGGGGTATGATTTTTTTGACAGCGCCGGTTTTAGCGTCCGATATTTTATTTGGCCGGTAAAAAGCCAAAGTTTTGATGCCGAGAGATCTTTAATGCAGGGCGAGGAAGAAATCATCTATAATAAAAGAGGAGAAGAAGTTTTTAAGATATATAAATTTTAATAGATCATTTTATGATTAACTACGAAGATTTTTCAAAAACTGAATTAAGAACAGCTAAAGTTTTAGAGGCGAGCCGAGTGGATGGATCGGAAAAGCTGTTAAAACTTATTTTAGATGCCGGAGATAAAGATGAATCGGGGGTTTTGATAAAAAGACAAGTGATTGCCGGTATTGGAAAATTTTATTCACCCCCTCACTCAACAAATGAGTGCGGGGGCGAGCCGGAAAATTTAATAGGTAAGAACGTTGTAATCGTGGCGAATTTAGAACCACGTCAATTAATGGGATTAGAAAGCAATGGAATGATACTGGCGGCAAGCGATGAAAACGGAATTGCCGTGCTTGTGCCGGATAAAGATGTAAGACCGGGAAGCGAGGTTGGATAGTTTAAAGTTAAAAGTTTTAAGTTCAAAGTTTAAAAAATATTTATCCCGTTAGAGACATCTAGAGGCGATTAATATATTATTAAAAATAAAAAAGGCGATATAAGTTATTAAAATTAATAAATGAATTACGGTTGCCAACGGCAACCTGTCTCTAACGGGATGAAAGTAAAAAT
>CAYHPR010000040.1:0-2690 GCA_964358895.1 Microcaldota archaeon | reverse complement strand
TGATGCGCAGGTATTGCCAGTGCTTTATGAGGCCGGTGCGCCCGACCTGGATGTCGGCTTTCATATCCACCGCAGTGGCGAGGGTGTCTGTCTGGTGGCGACGGGCTACATGCTGCATACCGCACTCAAAGTGGCCGAAAACCTCGCTGCTGCCGGACATTCGGTCGGGGTCATAGACCTGTTTGATATTTCGAACTTTGCTGCCGATCAGCTTCAGGCGGTACTCTCATCCTACAATGGCATCGTTACTCTCGAAGAAGGCTTTCGTGGACGAGGTGGCGTCGATTCCATGCTCTTTGAATTTATTGCCCGAAGAAGCATGGCTGCGCGCATGCTCAATATCGGCGTCGAAGGCGCTTACCGCTTCGAACTCGGCTCGCGCGCGGAACTGCACGAGCAGGTAGGCATCGGCCACAATTCCGTGCTACGAAGCGTGACGACATTTGCGCAATCACTTTCTAATTAATCTTCTGGAAAAAAATGAAATTTCCTCTAATGCGTAACAACATCCTGCGCGAAGATCTTGACGCAGTGATCGAACATTTGAAGCAGGACGACCCGATCCTGACCCACGGTGCCAACGTAAGAGCATTCGAAGCCGAATGGTCTGAATGGCTGGGCATGAAATACAGCGTGTTCGTTAACTCAGGTGCATCAGCGAACCTGTTGACCATGGCGGTTCTCAAGATTCGCCACCCGGAAGGCGGTGAAGTCATTACTCCGCCTCTGGCATGGGTTTCCGATGTCGCATCGGTACTGCAAAACGGATTCAAGCCGGTATTTGCAGATATTGATCCACGTACTCTGGCGATGGATCCAGCCCAGATTCTAGCCAAAATCACCGATAAAACGAGGGCTGTATTCCTCACCCACGTGCAAGGTTTCGATGGGCTGACTGACGAACTGATCGACGAACTAAAACGCCGCAATATCCCACTGATCGAAGATGTCTGCGAATCCCACGGCGCAACCCACAACGGCAAGCGTCTGGGTAGCTTGGGCTGGATATCGAATTTTTCGTATTACTACGCCCATCACATGAGCACCATCGAAGGCGGCATGGTTTGCACCAATGACCCGGAGGTCTACCAGCAGGTTCGTATGCTGCGTTCTCATGGCATGGTACGGGAATCGAATGATCCAGCCGTACGCTCCAAATATCAGGAGGACAACCCGGAGTTGAACCCGGACTTCATTTTCGCCTTCCCTGCCTATAACATGCGCAATACCGAGATCGGCGGCATCATGGGGCGTAGTCAGCTCAAACGCCTGGATCAAATTGTAAAGCGCCGGACTGAAAACCTGCTGCGTTTCTTAAAGCAAATTGATTCATCAAAATACCGCACCGACTTCAAGCTGGAAGGCTCCAGCAACTACGCATTCAACCTCATTTTGAAGAAACCGGATAATGATCTGGTGCAACGCCTGATGCAGAAAATGCGGGAATCTGGCGTCGAGTTCCGGCGGGGTAGTGCGGGCGGTGGAAATCAGATTCGCCAACCCTATCTGAAGGGTATCGTGCCGGACGGACATCATCGCGAGTTTCCTGAAACGGAGCACGTTCATTTTTACGGTTTTTATATTGGCAACTTCCCCGATTTGACGAACGAAGAAGTGGATGAGATCTGCGTAATTCTGAATTCGGTGTGAGATCCCTTATGTTTTCGCTACCTCCTGCTAAATGCTTTAGAATGCCATTCCCGATACTTGGAAGTCCATTCAAATGAGACTAACTGCTGTGCAAATTGAAATCATCCGCCAAGTGGCACGCCAAAATTTTGGAGCCGATGCGTCAGTGTGGCTCTTTGGGTCGCGTGCCGATGATTTCAAGCGTGGTGGCGACGTCGATTTATATGTTGAGTCCTCACGTCGAGACACATTGATGTCGACATTGCGTTGCAAGATTGCGCTTGAGGACAGCTTGGATTTGCCCGTTGACCTGGTAGTAAAAGAACCCGGCCAAGACAAGCCAATCTACAACCTGGCAAAGGCTCAAGGAGTCCAATTGTGACCGAGCATTTACGCCTGGTTGCCAAGCAACTCAGCCATTTAAAGCGAATGCGTGAATACCTGGATTATTCCGCACAACGAGTCCAGCACATTTTACCTATTATAAACTGGCAGGCACTAAGCCTGGAGCAGCATGAGTCGCTCGCCGCTTTTCGTGTTCGCTTCAGCGAGTTTCAGGAGCATCTTGGCAAGACGATGCGAGCCGTCGCTATCGAAGAAGAAATCGAAGTGGAAAGATTTGGCTCGGTCCTCGCTTTCATGGAAAAGCTGGGTTTAATCGAAACAGCCGAACGCTGGAAACTTATCCGCGAACTAAGAAATGCGGTTAATCATGAGTATGAGGAAAATCCTGAGCGGCTCACACAATTTTTCGCGGAGACACTCAAAGCCACACCGGAATTATTCGAGTATTTCCAACGACTGCTCAACTTCTGTGCCGACGCGTATAGAATTAAACCGGAATGAACATCGCCATCTGTGTCAGCAACCTCAGCAACTGCTAACAAATCTACGACAGCCATTATTCTTGCCGGTGGTTTGGGCACGCGTCTTCGCAGTGCCGTGCCGGACGTGCCGAAGCCGATGGCACCGATCAGCGGGCGACCGTTCCTTGAGCATCAGCTCGCCTACTGGATTAAACAAGGGGTCAGCCATTTTGTGCTGTCCGTTGGCTATCGGCA
>CAYHPR010000039.1:0-2710 GCA_964358895.1 Microcaldota archaeon | reverse complement strand
TGGGGTTGCAATCATCGCGTCCATTTATGCTTCATGCGGGATGGTGGTACCGCGCATGATCTCGGTAGCGTCCCTGCCCACGCCGCGATAACCGGTAAAGCGGCCGGATGCGTCGAACATCGGCTCCCCGCTCACCTGAAAATATTGGTGCGCGCCATCGGCATTTATCCGGCTGCAGACGAAATCCAGGAACGGCCGCCGCGCCGCTATGTTCGCTGCGAGCGCCGCGCGCTCGGCCTCATTCCAGCGCGCCACCTGTGCTTCCTTGATTTCGCCAAGCAAGGTGTCAACCGGGATGCCGAGCATCTCCTGCACCGGGCCGTAAACCTTGGTGAAATGCCCATTCTCGTCCTGCTCCCAGTACCAGTCGGATGCCAATTCCGTCAAACGGCGGAAACGTGCTTCGCTTTCGCGCAGCTCGGCCGTGCGCTCCTGCACCGTCTGTTCCAGCACCTGGTTGTAATGCTCAAGTTGCCTGTACAACAACCGCACTTCAAGCATGTTGTGAATGCGCGTCTTGACCTCAACCAGGTCAAACGGTTTGGCGACAAAATCCCGCGCACCGGAGGCCAGCGCCCGCAGCTTGTGGCCTGGTTCGGCCGTGATCACGAGTATCGGAACATAGCCATCGGTTTCGATTTCCTTCAGGCCCTCCATCACCTGGAAGCCATCCATGCCGGGCATTTTCAGGTCGAGCAGAATCAGATCGTAGTGGTTGTCGCGATGCAGCGCGCAGACGGCATGCGGATCCATCGTCGACGTGATGCACTGATAGCCGGCTTCGCGCAGCATTTGCTCCAGCAGCTGCACATTGGCTTCCTGATCGTCCACGATCAGAATGCTGGCGTTAAGCATATCGGTGGTGCTAATCATATAATCCGCTTTCTTTTATTTGTACCGAGACTCAGTCCTATGCGGACAAGTTACATCAACTACGCGCCATCGCCAACTGGTCGGTGCGCGCTGCGATGCGATAATCGTTCTTGCCGGTGCGCTTCGCCTCATACAAGGCCAGATCTGCGCTCTTCATCAGCGTATCCACCGCCTCGCCATGCGTGGGATAAATACCGACACCGACGCTGGCGGTCATGCTCACGCTGCGGCCTTGAATGGTATAGGGTTGCGACACGGCCTGTATCACTTTCGACACCAGCTTGGCCACACCCTCGGCATGACTCAATTCCCACAACCCGATCACGAATTCGTCGCCACCCATGCGCGCCACTGTGTCCTCTTGACGCACCGCGGCCACCAGGCGATCGGCGACCATCTTCAGCAGCGTGTCGCCCGCATCGTGGCCCAAGGTGTCGTTGATCTGCTTAAACCCGTCCAAATCCAAATACATCACCGCCATCGTGCTTTTGTTCCTGTGCGCATGGGCGATGGCCAAGGAAAGTCTGTCCATTAAAAGCCGTCTATTCGGCAGCCCGGTCAGCGCGTCATGCATCGCCAAGGATTCCAACGCATGGCTGTAATCCTCGAGTTGCTTGTACAACAACCGCACTTCCAGCATGTTGTGAATGCGCGTCTTGGCTTCCATCAGGTCAAAGGGTTTGCTGATGAAGTCTTTCGCGCCGGCGGCCAACGCTCGCAACATGTGGCCCGGTTGGGCCGTAATCACGAGTACGGGAAGGTAGCCATCGGTTTCGATTTCCTTCAGGCCTTCCATCACTTGGAAGCCATCCATGCCGGGCATCTGCAGGTCGAGCAGAATCAGGTCGTAGTGGTTGGCGCGATGCAGCGCGCAGACGGCATGCGGATCCATCGTCGACGTGATGCGCTGATAGCCGGCTTCACGCAGCAATTGCTCCAGCAGCTGCACATTGGCTTCCTGATCGTCCACGATCAGAATGCTGGCGTTAAGCATATCGGTGGTGCTAATCATATAATCCGCTTTCTTTTATTTGTACCGAGACTCAGTCCTATGCGGACAAGTTACATCAACTACGCGCCATCGCCAACTGGTCGGTGCGCGCTGCGATGCGATAATCGTTCTTGCCGGTGCGCTTCGCCTCATACAAGGCCAGATCTGCGCTCTTCATCAGCGTATCCACCGCCTCGCCATGCGTGGGATAAATACCGACACCGACGCTGGCGGTCATGCTCACGCTGCGGCCTTGAATGGTATAGGGTTGCGACACGGCCTGTATCACTTTCGACACCAGCTTGGCCACACCCTCGGCATGACTCAATTCCCACAACCCGATCACGAATTCGTCGCCACCCATGCGCGCCACTGTGTCCTCTTGACGCACCGCGGCCACCAGGCGATCGGCGACCATCTTCAGCAGCGTGTCGCCCGCATCGTGGCCCAAGGTGTCGTTGATCTGCTTAAACCCGTCCAAATCCAAATACATCACCGCCATCGTGCTTTTGTTCCTGTGCGCATGGGCGATGGCCAAGGAAAGTCTGTCCATTAAAAGCCGTCTATTCGGCAGCCCGGTCAGCGCGTCATGCATCGCCAAGGATTCCAACGCATGGCTGTAATCCTCGAGTTGCTTGTACAACAACCGCACTTCCAGCATGTTGTGAATGCGCGTCTTGGCTTCCATCAGGTCAAAGGGTTTGCTGATGAAGTCTTTCGCGCCGGCGGCCAACGCTCGCAACATGTGGCCCGGTTGGGCCGTAATCACGAGTACGGGAAGGTAGCCATCGGTTTCGATTTCCTTCAGGCCTTCCATCACTTGGAATCCATCCATGCCGGGCATCT
>CAYHPR010000038.1:0-2710 GCA_964358895.1 Microcaldota archaeon | reverse complement strand
GTATACCTTTAGCACCAATGTATTAGTATAATCGGGTCTAAAGACCCTCATAACTACATAGGGAAGCTGCTACTCCATGGCATTGGCAGCTTTTTTGGCGGGCATTGCCCACCCTACCGTAATTCACAATTTTAATTGTCATGAGGCACTACTGTCGCGTCAAGCTTAAAATGTCGCATGTAGTAGAGACGCAAAAGAGAGCGTTGCATAGCCTCTCCCGCCATATCTACACTCTGTAGGGAACAGTCATGACTGTTCCCTACTTGTTTGGTACTATTTCCTGCCATGTTTCCGTATTGCTTGACATTTTGGAGTCTCAGAAGACAGCCAAGCGGGTCATTTACCAGTTGATAGAATGGCATATTACGTACTTGAGGGAGGATCAGTTCTATTGGAGCCTTTCCTGTACATGGTTGTTTGACAAACAAATACATCACCAGAAAACAGATGAGTTCTCTCTTCGTACTTTCCACAGAGAAAAAGCCACATCTTCTTTTATAGAATTGGTTGAAATTCCTAAAAAACCGTTCTACAGCGTTATTAGTTTTTGGAAATTTCTTACTTCCAATGGCAGGCAAGAGTTTTGGCAATTCTTTCTCTGTATGTTTAACCCATTCCCCTACTCCTAATATTTCTCCTCTTGCTTTGAGTTTCTCAAGCCGACGTTCAACCGTTCGTTTGTCATTAGTTTGCAATACATTCTTCAGCTCTTTCTTCCGATCTTTAATGACTTGTTCTTCTTCCTTACTTCCATTCCCTTTGAAGTGATCTTTAACCCATCGGCTGGCAGCTTGTTGGTAATGAAAATGGCACAATAGATGTTTAACCCCTTCCCCTAACACCTCTTTGAGATATGAATATGCCGCCATCCCATCTGTAATAAATGCTATTGGTCTCTGCCTTAATTTCTTCAGTTGCAACCCTATCCATCTACACGCCCATTTCCCTCGTGAATCTAATAGTGAGGTTAATATCGGCAAACCTGTTTCCATATCCAGAACTACAAACCAATAATACCATTTCCCTCGTATCTTTATCCACTTCTCATCTACACATGCAATCTTTGTCTTTACTTGTTTCTGTATCCATCCTGATACTATTGGCCAAAGCTGCAAGCCTAACCCAAATATCCATCGAAGCACTGTAGTCTTATGAACCTTAAACCAATTGCCCAACACAGACAACGGAACTCCGTGATAATACAATGCCATTACAAAACATACCCATTGAAGCGAGGTTTTGACAGATGATAATTCGACACCAGGTGTTAACAAACTCCGTATTGCTGTTGGATCTGAAACCTGCATCCCCGTGAATTCAGGCAGCACAATACCTGCTTGTTTCAAAATAGCACCATTTCCACTATCTTCCAAATTGGAACTGTTCATTATCTCCTGAAAAAGATATTCTTCCTTGTAATGCAACTTCCCATTAGACAATTGGTTGCGTAATTCTGGATGTACTGACCCATACGGTATTTGGTCTAATGCTGCAGAAATATTACTTTCCGTTAAATCAGTTCTATTAAGACGATTATTTACAACTACGCACAATTCACTACATTTCTGCAACAGTCTATTCTGCAACAACTCTAATCGTACAGCCTCTACTACCTCTGCATCTACTTTGCGACGACGAACCAGAAATGCAAGCATATCCTTATCACAATCACAAAAATATTCCATATGACTACTGGAAGCCTGCCGATTATTACTTCCTAACATTACGGAAAGTTCTTGGTGGGTAAACAATGGCTTGTCTGTTGTCTTATTCCTCAGAAGTCGTAAAAATACTATCATTGCCTTTCGGTTTGAAGCAGTAAGAGGAAGCCAGCCTATCCTAATTTCTTCTGTTATCAATATACGAAACTGGTCGTTAGCAAGCTCAATCCTTAATCCATTCTTATCTTTTACACCCTTTGAACATGATAAAATATCCTGGCAGCAAGCATCTGTCTCTATATTCATCTTTCTCCTCCCAAAAAAAGATAATCACAGAGAGATATTGCAATACAATATCTCTAAAAACTGGGAGGGTACTTATATTTTATCTTATATTGAGGAATATTGCAACTATTATTTTGCAAAATATTGTCAAGTTGGGAAAACATGCCTTTTTAAGCCCTTTGGCAAGTTTTTTTCACCGAAATCTCCAAAACCCATGTCAAATCTGGAACTGTTTGCAACGATCTCATTTTAGTAATCACATGTTCAAACTCCAAAATACCTCCACCCTTCCTTAATTCAACACAGAATTGTATGTCGGCTGCTGTTGTGAACGTGCACCATACTCGGACATGCACCGTTCCACACAAATTCTTAATATGTTAGGCTTGACCGAATTCAACAGGTTCTGGTCCGCGTCGAACTTGCCGAATAGCTACTGTACCTGCGAGCTTGTCGTGCCAGCTCTGTTTTTTCCTATCAAAGGCTATCCAAAGGAAACCTAACCCAAGAGGCAGACCAGATATGAAATAAGCGAAATAACGACCTACCAATTGTCCGACACTTGGCGTATTTCCCGAAGTTGCATCAACAATTTTTGCTGATATAGCCATCTTCCCAGGCGTTGCTTGTTTGGCAATCCAGAATAGTATTACTGCAATTGTAGGTAGAACCCATGAAATGAAAAAGTCAGCAGGACCAGCAATAAAATTTGTTTTATAATCCCATCCGTAGATAGAAATTAACAATGGTAAAGTAATCAGCAT
>CAYHPR010000037.1:0-2772 GCA_964358895.1 Microcaldota archaeon | reverse complement strand
AACGAATTTTCATCCGTGATTCATGTTCCGTTCAATTGGTCCTGCAAACCAGACTTGGCGGCGAGCGGGCGTCGGAGGAATTGGAGGACGATCCGTTGCCGAGGATTTGCTAATGACTAAGCTCTGCCGCGGCGGTGCACCAGCGCCGACGTCGGCAGGAGCGCCTTGTTGGGCAGCGTGTTGACACGCTACCGATTCGCTCCACAGCAACGCTTATACTTCTTGCCCGATCCGCACGGACAGCGCTCGTTCCGACCAATCTTCCTATGCAAAGTACCGCGACCATCGGTATCAACGAAGACGGGTTGGTCAGAGATAAGCGAGCGCTTAACGTCCATAAGTACCGGCTCAGTTTGTTTAAGCGTGACCGGCGGCCCTCCCAGGTGCAAGTGCCTGTAGAGTTCGTCAAAGAGGCTTGAGTAATCAGGATTTAGCTGTAGCAGATCGGCTTTCGTCTTGATCGCAGAATCAAAGCTGCCATGGCGCATAAAAAATCCAGCGTAATCGAGCTCATCGTCGGAGAACACCTTTCCATGAAGCAGAATGCGTTGCTCTAAATACTTTCGAAATTCCATCGGACCCCAGTTGAAGTAGGTCCATGCATCCGCAAGATTTGAAAGGTCGATAATGCTGACGACCCAAGGGTAAGAGTCAGCCGCATCTTTTTCGAGTAGAAGAGCCAAGTTTGTAGCGAGCGGTCCGAAGTTGTCACGGGTTATGCAAACAGCAATAGGCAACTTCGACGGGTCCGGTAACAGACGGCCAACTTCACGGCCACGCTTGTCATAGAGTGGCGCAACGCCACCCGCCTTCAGTTTCCGAACAATACGATTGGCCTGTTCGAAGGCCTTCTGAATTCCTCTGTCGGCTCTGAACGCATCTCGAAGACGAACGAATGCTCTGTCTGGATCCCGAAAGGGCTCGATTGGAGGCGCAGCTTTCGCCTCAATAAGGAGGCACAAGCCTTCATCAACAGCAATAACGTCGTGTTCGTATTGGGAATCGGGCGTCTCGTATACCTTGGACCAGATAACCGCCTTTGGGCTTAGGAAGGCTCTTATCTTCGTGAGCGCTTCGCCTTCCAGCGCTTTATCACGCGTCCTGAGGAACTTGTCGCGGGTGGGACTACGCAGCAGCGTTTGCTCACCCACAAGAAGTAGCGCTGTAAACAATCCATTAACCGACGGACAGAACGCTTTCGTCTCGCCGATTTTGATCAATGGGCGTACTTCGTAGATGCTTTGCTCAGTGGGGTACCGAATCTCGGGAGCCTCTCCGCGTTGCACCGAGAACTGTCGCCAGAAAGTGCCAGCAATTTCGGGAAAGGCACGCTCTAAATCAGGAAGTGAAACAAGCCCTAAATCGTTCATCCCAGAGAGCAGTTTTTCGGCTTTCTCCAAGTAGGCCGGCTCCCGCGCTGCCTCCTTTAAGGCGTCTGGCGACCACTTTCCGTTCTTTGCCTTTTCGAGAATCTCTAGTCGTTGCTCGCGCTCCGCGTCTGCCGAATCCTGAAGGTCGTCGAGCGACTTTTGAAGTCGATCGGCAATCCATTGGCAGATAGCGAGCGCCTGGCTTGCGCTAATTCCGATAGTCCCTGAGAGCTCAGCGTCGAATGGCACCAAGTAGATTTTTATGCGGTCTACGATTTGATGAGCCGACGCTAACAAGCCGGTATTGAAGTAATGAAGGAAGGCCAACATCGACACTTCCCGCACTCGATGCCACTCCGGCGCGAGAGCGCCGACTTGCTCCTTCGTTGGCATGTAAAGGAGCATGTACGCGTGAAACAGTCTTTCGAGAATGGACTTGGCCCGTTCCCACTCAGCCTTGCCGAAGTCGCCGGGATGTGTTGGTTCCGGACCAGAGAGAAGTACGCCTAGCAGGAAGGGAATCTGCTTGGCCGGAGAAGTCAAACGTCCTTCCGAGTGAATGCCGTGTGATGTATGCATGTGGTGCGCAAAGCACCACCCTGCAACTGAGTAGGTCGAACAATTGGCTAAAAGACCGCGGAGTTCTGATAGACCCGCCGTGATCTCTTGTTCTAGCGTTTCATTTGGATCTATCACCGGCATCGCGCTAACTCCTAATTTTAATGTCCCTTTTTATTAATTCTGAGCGCTGAAATCAGCCTTCAGACGCACCTTAGCGCTTGCTATTTCATTCCCGAACGTAGCTTTATCCTTTTGCCGTCAACAATAAAATTCCCATTCCCCTGATGATGGATGGTCCGCGGATTTTTCTTTGACGGGTCTATCCAAGCTTTGAGCACTTCAAGGACAAAGAAGTTGTATTTGGCTGCCATGCGCGCATCCACGACCTTGCATTCGAGATTGGCGTAGCACTCTTTAATCAGCGGCGGTTTGACGCGCGCGACGGGCGTTGGCGTTAAGTTACCGCGCGGACTTCACCACCGCCACGGCAAACAGCACCCACGCGACGATAAATGACAGGCCGCCCAGTGGCGTAACCGCCCCGAGCCACTTCCAGCCGGTGATGCTGAGAACATAAAGACTGCCCGAGAAAATCACGATGCCGGCGAGCATCAACCAGCCGGACCAGCGCAGCCATGCCGAATCGCCTATCTGCCTGGCCGCGAGGCCGGCGACGAGCAGGCCGAGGGCGTGAAACAGATGGTACTGCAAGCCGGTCTGGTACACCGCCATCATGTCCGCCGCGAGGTGGGTCTTCAGTGAATGCGCGCCGAAGGCGCCGAGCAGCACCGCGAGCGCCGCGTTGGCCGCGCCGAGAATCAGGAATGTGCGCGCGGCGGAA
>CAYHPR010000036.1:0-2926 GCA_964358895.1 Microcaldota archaeon | reverse complement strand
AGTCGCAAACTAAAGGATTTCAACGACTTGGAGTATGGATGGATTTTGATGATCCGTACATAACTTATGCAAATGATTATATTGAAAAGTGCTGGCCAACTTTGAAAAAAGCATGGGAAGCAGGTTTACTAATTAATGATTATTATGTTGTCCCGTACTGCGTAAGCTGTCAAGTTCCTATGGCAAATGTGGAACTGGAATATAGCGATATTGTTGATCCCTCTATATACATTAAATTCAAAGTTGAAGGAAAGGAAAAAGAATATTTGATTATTTGGACAACTACACCTTGGACCCTAATTGGAAATGTTGCTGTCATGGCAAATCCGTTGATAAGATACGTGAAGGTAAAAGCAGACGACGAGGTTTGGATATTTGCAAAAGATTTGATGGAGAAGATTGAGAAAATTTCAGAAAAGAATTTTGTTGTATTGGAAGAGTTCGCAGGAAAAGAATTGACAAAATTGAAATACTACCATCCATTTGCTGAAGAACTTGAAAAAGATAAAACACAGCCAGTAGTTATGTCTGAAGAATTTGTTTCAGCAGAAGACGGCAGCGGACTTGTTCATTGTGCACCAGGACATGGCCCGGAGGATTATATAATTGGAAAAAGATATGAACTTCCAATATTTTCTCCGGTTGGAGCAGATGGAAAATATACTAAAGATGCAGGAAAATTTGCAGGTAAAGCTGTACTTAAATCAAGCGATGAAATAATCAGCGAACTAAAAGAAAAGGGTGCACTAGTCAAATCTGAAAAAATTACGCACTCTTACCCACATTGTTGGAGATGTAAAAATAAACTAATTCACACAGTATCAAACCAGTGGTTCATTAGCATAACAAAAATAAAAGAAAAGATGTATGAAGAGAATCAGAAGGTCAACTGGGTTCCGAAGTTTGCTGGAACATGGTTCGGAGATTTTCTCAAAAATGCTAGAGATTGGTGCATATCTAGACAACGTTACTGGGGAACACCGTTACCTATATGGAAATGTGATAACTGCGATGAAATAAGGGTAATAGGATCTGTTAAGGAACTTGGAAAAGAAGGAAACGATATAGAACTTCATAGGCCTTACATTGACGAAATAACGTTTGAATGCACTAAATGCAAGGGAACAATGCACCGCGTTCCAGATGTTCTAGATGTTTGGTTTGATTCTGGAAATGCAGTATGGGCAGGCCTACAAAAAGGAACTGAACTATACCCTGCAGATCTAGTAATGGAAGGAAAGGATCAGATAAGAGGGTGGTTTTATTCATTGATGGGTTCCGGATTTGTCCTAAATGGAGAAGTCCCATACAGATCAGTTGTTATGCATGGCTACGTTGTTGGTGAAAACGGGATGGCTATGCATAAAAGCTTAGGAAATTATGTTACCGCACAAGAAGTAATGAAAAAATATACGGCAGATACGATAAGATTATGGTGTCTCACTAACACATTATGGGACGACTTAAGATTTAGCTGGAAAGAGCTTGATGAAGCAAGAAGGGAACTAGCTGTTTTATGGAATGTTGGAACATATCTTGAACGATTTTACAAACCGGCAGAAAAAAAGGCTACCGAAGAGATTACTGTTGAAGATGAATGGCTACTTTCAAAGATGAACACACTTATTAGAGACACAACGGATTCAATGGAAAAAGGAGAGAGCCATGCTGCATTAAAGAAAATAAGACGTTTCGTATTAGACGACCTTTCCCGCTTTTATCTTAAATTAATCAAGAAAAAAGAGAACATCGAACAATTGCATAAAGCTTATCTCAATCTTTTGATAATCAGTTCTCCGTTCATTCCATTCACAACAGAATCGCTGTATCGAAAGCTCTATGAAAAAGATAAGAAAGAAGAAAGCTTATTTTTATTAGACTGGCCAAAAGTTGAAAAAGATAAGATAGATGAACTTTTGGAAAAGAGAATGGATCTAATTAGGGATGTAATAGAAGTTTCAAATTCCTTAAGGTCTGAACATGAAATAAAATTGAGATGGCCGGTAGAAGAAATTGTTATTGTCACAAGATCTACCGATGTTAAAGAAGGCATAAAACAATTAGAAACAATTGTTCTCAGTTCTGCAAATGTTAAGCATATAACGATTGATGAACAATCGCTGATTGAAATAGATGAAGAAGGTTTGAACAAAGAATTTGGTCAAAAAATCGCTGAAGAAGTAATAAAACTTAAGGAAAATGAAAGTTTATTGCTGAAAGGAATGGTAAATTTAGAAGGAAGAGACATTAATTTCAGCAAATATCTCACTTTAAAGAGAGATGGCTATGCATCCAAGCTAACGCCCTGGGGAGCAATCCTTCTGAAGACAGAGATAAGCGAAGAGCTTAAGGCAGAAGGGCTAATGAGTGAGGTAAGAAGAAGAATACAGATAATGCGAAAAGAAATTGGACTTGTAGAAAAAGATAAAATTGCTGTCCATATTTCAGGAAGTAAAATGATTAAGGAACTTGTTGAAAAGCATGCTGAATTAATTAAAGATGAAGTAAACGCCAAGGAAATTTCTATCAGTACAGGTGGCAAACATAAAAAGACCTGGGAAATAGAAGAAGAAAAAACAGTAATAGGAATTGATGTTCTCTAATCACGCAGCTACGTTTTGTTTTTTCATCAAGATTACTAAAAACACTTGACTACATTGACTTATACGTAGATCTCTTTTTCATTTGGCCCCAGCAGTCTTTACATATAACTACGTGCTGAGTTCTCTCTGGTCTCTTTGATGCTTTTACGCATTCCTTACCGATCATTCTTCCACAAAATTGATCTTTTTCTAAGAAGTATGTCTCACGCTTACATCTTTGGCAAATCATATAACTCGTAAGTCTATATATGAGAAAAGATATAAAAAGGCATAGCACAATTCGATAGTATCTAAGACCTTTTAGATAAGGGAATTGAGGCGAC
>CAYHPR010000035.1:0-2965 GCA_964358895.1 Microcaldota archaeon | reverse complement strand
GTTGACACAGAGGGGGGGGCACACAAAGTACTGGGAAAAGGAGGACTTCTACAATGACTTATTTTAGAAATAAAAATATATTGGTAACTGGGGCGGCTGGAATAACTGGCCATGCGACAGTTAAGAGACTATTAGAAGAAGGTGCATTCGTTAAGGCAGTTGTTCATAAAAACAGAACGCTTCACGTTTTAAAGAATAAAAAGTTGACAATTGTTCAAAAAGACCTTCTTCAATATGATGATTGTATTGATGTATGCAGAGATATGGATATTGTTATTAATTTAGTGGCTTATATTAGAGGTGCTAAAGAACAAAGCTATACTCCAGTTGATCTTGTGAGAAACAATGTGGTTCCTTCTATAAATATGATGGACGCTGCTGTCAAATCAAGGATAGATAGATTTGGTTTTGTGGGTAGCTCTACAATGTATCCAGACGTCAGTTATCCTGTTAGAGAGGAAGAGGGTTTTAGTGGTGAACCACATAGGGTTTATACCGGAGTTGGATGGATGAAAAGATATTGTGAAACAGTATGTAAACACTTTCATGAAGTTACAAACACGAAGTTTGCTATGATTAGAACAACCGCAATATATGGTCCACATGATGCTTTTAATGAAAAAGGACATGTTATTCCACAATTAATTTTAAAAGCAAAACATAGAGATGATCCCTTTGAGGTTTGGGGAGATGGTGAACAAGTAAGGGATTTCATTTATGTGGATGATGTTGTTGATGCATTACTTAACGTGATAGAACACCGGCCAAGCGCAGTTCCATATAACGTTGCGACTGGTAAAGCAACAACTATTAAAGAGCTTGCCAAATTAATAACTGAAATATATCAGTATGAACCTAAATTTAATTTTGATGTTACGAAACCATCCATGATTCCTAAAAGATTAGTCGATGTGTCAAAGATTAGTGATGATTTGGGTTGGCGTGCTAGAATTGATTTGAGAGCAGGTTTACAAAAGACAGTCTCTTGGTTGGAAGAACAGGGATGAAGATAGAATTTATAAAGAGAGGAAATTAATATGATTGATTCCGATTTAGACGTATTATTTGTCAATCCATCACTAGATTGGGTGTACAACCAAAATCAGAAAAAAGCCATGCGTGTCGAGAATAACATACCCAATCAAGAAACACCGAATATAGGCATTGCTTACTTGATGGCAGCATGCAAAATAAAGGGCTATAGAAGTAAATACATTGATATGGTTATGGATTCGTTCTCCGTAGAGGAGTTGTTAATGATTGTGGATAAAATGAAACCATCTTTAGTTGGTTTTACCTCGTTCACAGTTCAGATTAAGGCTGCTGGTGCTATTGCCGCTAAAATAAAGAGACAAACACCCGATAGCATAATAGGTATAGGAGGTCCTCATGCACAAGCCCTGCCACAGGAAACACTTGAAGAGTTCCCATCTTTTGACTTTGTCGTTTGTGGCGAAGGAGAGATCATATTACCACAAATACTTGATTGTATTAGGAACAATAATGAACTATCGAAAATCCCTGGGGTTGTGACTAAGGGGGGAAATGGTCATCCATTAGTGCGTATTAAAGAGGTAGATTCTATTCCATTTCCTGCTTGGGAAGAATTTAATTTAAACAATTACCCAGGAACATATCCCCACCGCACAAGACTAGAGTTACCAATGATAACAGGAAGAGGCTGCCCTTTTCAGTGTACTTTTTGCTGTAATGCACTGGGCAATGAGTCGCGTCGTCGAAGTGTTGATTCGGTTTTGCAAGAAATCGAAAGGAACATCAATGAATTTGGTTGTGAGTCGATAGCCTTTTTGGACGAAACCTTTAACTTAAAAACAGATTGGTTACAAGAATTTTGTTCCGAATTGATACGAAAAGGTTTAAACAAGAAAATTACTTGGTCTTGTTCAATGCGGGTAAGTGGAAATTCATACGAGATGTTTCAACTTTTTAGGAAGGCAGGTTGTTATTATGTTTTTTTCGGTTTTGAAAGTGCTGAAGAATCTACTTTGAAACGAATCAAAAAAGGAACAAAAATATCTCATATGCGTGATAGTGTGAAATGGGCTAAGCAAGTTGGTATTATTCCAGTAGGCGCTTTTATTATTGGGCTAGAAGGAAGCACAGAAGACGAGGTATTTAAGGCAATTGAACTAGGAAAGGAACTTGATTTGTATTCTATCACTTTTCCAATTGCAGTACCTTTTCCTGGTACGAAATTGAGAGAACTTGCTTTAAAAAATAAATACGGTTTAAGAATTATGCATAATAATTGGAACGATTATGGAAAACAGGACCCTGGCGTTATGGAAAGTAATGACTTAACTTGGGCAAAGAGAAGAGAATTACAAAAAATTGCTTACTCTCATCATCCCAAAAAAAAATTGGATGAATACTTGCTGAAATTATGTGCTTATAAGTAAATGTGACTATCAGATAAAATTAACAAAACGGTTGTTATACTCAAGGGTCTCACAAAATGTGATTTCAGAAATGCTATAACTATTTATGTTAACAAAAGTTAAATATATGTTAAAAAATCCATGTTGGTGAACCCTTACAGTATAGTAAAAGATTGAATTGGCACATTACAAATAGGAGCTTTTATTATTGGGTCAGAAAGAAGCACAGAAGACGAGATATTTAAGGCAATTGAATTAGGAAAGGAACTTGATTTGTATTCTATCACTTTTCCAATTGCAGTACCTTTTCCTAGTACGAAATTGAGAGAACTTGCTTTAAAAAATAAATACGGTTTAAGATTTTGCATTAATGTACGTAGTTATATAGCGTGATTAAGAAGGAGGATTTTGGGTGCTTGATACAAACATAATCAGAAATCTTATTTTCTTTGATAAGGAACTATGTAATGATTATTAGCAGAACACCATTTCGTATTTCTTTTTTTGGGGGCGGAACAGATATTCCTGCCTGGTATAGGGAAAATGGTGGTGCTGTTCTTTCAACA
>CAYHPR010000034.1:0-3222 GCA_964358895.1 Microcaldota archaeon | reverse complement strand
ATATGCGAAATAAACTTCTTCCAGTTAAACATATACCTATACCTTCCCCTAGATTTCCAATTTCTAAACGATGCGATAATTGTGAGTTATATGCAGGACACATAATTATTGATAGAGGTGTCAGGCCCATTCAAAAACTTAAACTCTGTTGTGAGGATTATATGAAATTTATAGACCAAGAAAGCAAAGAGTATCTAATAAGAAACTGTTCCGTCTGTAGCAGAAAAATTAAGATAAGACTTTACAATGACGGCCACTATAAGGGTGGAGAATATTTCGGCAAATTAAGACGCCCTATTAAAACTTCAAAGAAACCTTTACGATACTCAAAAATATTAGGAAAACGATATCCTATCCTGAGAGTCCTCAAATATGGACCAGAAGTTGAATATTGGGAATGTCCGAAATGTTATAAAGAAGAATAAATAGAACTTCTAAGAAAGAGTTATTTTTCATTTTTTTCTTACCTATACAAATAATAGGAATATGATAAATTTATAAATATGTAGGGGTAAAGAATATTATGGTTTCCATAAATAAGCGCATTATAGGGGGAAAGGAATACTACTATCTGGAACACAGCTTTAGGGAGGGTGAAAAAGTACAGAAGAAGGAACTGTACTTAGGAAAAACGATCCCTAAGAACATCGCAGAACTCCAAAGGCAATTTATCTATGGCATCTACAAGGAGAAATGGTTTAAATCGTTTGATTTGATCAGGCAAAAGTTCTCTAAAGAACAGAAAACGATGCCGAAGTCACTGAAAGAGAAAACATTAGAGCACTTTATGGTCAAATTTACATATGACACCAACAGAATAGAAGGCTCGAAATTAACTTATAGGGACACAGCAAATCTCCTTGAAAAAGGAACAACTCCAAAGTCGAAGCCATTAGACGATATAAAAGAAACTGAAGCCCATAAGAAGGTATTCTATGAAATGCTTGAATACAAAAAAGACCTTGTGCTACAGATAGTTCTGTACTGGCACAAACTGCTTTTTGAAAATACAAAAACAGATATTGCTGGACAAATAAGAAAGCATCAAATCGGCATATCTGGAAGCAGATTCATGCCGCCTTCTCCTGCCGAAGTAGATGTTTTGCTGAGTGAATTCTTCAGATGGTATGCTAGAAATAGGGAGAAGCTGCATCCTGTTGAACTGGCTGCGCTTGTACATCTTAGATTAGTAACAATACATCCATTTGGCGACGGAAATGGTAGGATAAGCAGACTTCTGATGAACTTTGTGCTTAAAAAACATGGTTTTCCTATGTTCAACATACATTATGAGAACAGAAGTAGTTATTACACCGCTTTAGAAAGATCACAGATAAAAAACAATGATCATATTTTTCTTCAGTGGTTATTTAAGAGATATCTGAAGGAATACGAAAAATATCTTAAAAACAAATAAAGTCAAGAAGTTCTAAGAAAAAGATTGGTCGTTCTTCTAACCTTTAAGCGCTTTTCTCACAGAAAACCTAAATCAATTAGTTAGGGTACTACAAAATTTGAAAATGTAGTCCCCTGTTTGTTAACTACACTGGAGGTGAACTGTCTTTTTGTGTAGTCCCCTATAAGACAAAAGCTTTAAGAATGTAGTCCCCTATATTCTGTTTATGTATATCGAAATCAGAAGAATTGGAAAGAACAGAAAATATTATTTGGCTCATTCGTACAGAAAGGGAAAAACTATCAAAAAAATCAAGGTTTACCTAGGGCTGAATCTATCGAAGGCAGAATTAAAGGCGAAGCACAGCGTCGCAGAAGCTCAAATCAACGTGAAGATCAAGGCAGTGAGAGAAATACACGATCCGCTTAAGACAGTCATATCGCCTGCGGAGCTTGAGGATCTCAGAACTCTTGAGGCTAAAGGAAAGATCAAAATAACACATCTCAGTGAGGTCGAATGGACAAAATTCGTCGAGTCCTTCACTTATGATACAAATGCCATAGAGGGATCAATGGTCACTGCACAGGAAGTAAAGGAGATACTTGAAAAGGACAGATGGCCGGTTGACAAATCAAAGGAAGATATCTCAGAGACATATGGAGTCGCGAAAGCGATCAGGTACATAAGGAAAAACAAAGAAAATTTATCGCTAAAATTGATAAAGAAACTTCACTGGATTGTATTCAAAAATTCAAAATCTTTTGCTGGAAAGACTAGGAAGAAAGGTGAGGAAGTCGTAGTTGCGGATGCTTACGGCAACGTGGTGCATCGTGGCGCCCTATCTACAAAGGTCCAGAGTATGCTTCTTGAACTTGTCAGATGGTACAACAGAAACAAGAAAAAGTATCCTCCTTTGGTTCTTTCCGCTGTAATTCATAATCAATTTGAGAATATTCATCCGTTCCGGGATGGAAACGGACGAGTCGGAAGACTGCTTATGATCAATGTATTATTAAAGCACGGAAAGCCGCCGATAAACATAGAGCTGAGAAACAGGCAAGAGTACTATGGTGCATTGCAAGCCTATGAAAACCAAGGCAACTTGCGTCCTACGATAGAGCTTATACTGAAGGAGTACAAGTCGCTCAGATCAATGCTGAAGAGATGACACAAAAGAAAACTGCGGACTAACCTTTAAGCGCCTTTTGTTCCTAACAATATCATGAAAATTAATTTCATCAAACTCATCGCAGCGATTGCTGTCTGCCAACTCGCAGGAGCAATTGGATCGTTTTTTACTTTCTCCGCAATTCCGACATGGTACGCAGCACTAACAAAACCGTCATTCAGCCCGCCTAACTGGCTTTTCGGACCTGTCTGGATCGTGCTTTATACATTGATGGGTGTTTCACTTTATTTTATATGGGACAAAGCACCGAAAAAACTGGATGAAGGATATAGAACTGCATTTACTTCCTTCGGAGGCCAGCTTGCACTGAACACAGTGTGGTCCATTCTTTTCTTCGGCCTGAGATCTACGCTGCTAGGCCTTATCTGCATAGTGGCGCTCTGGCTTGCGATAGTTTTCACTATCCTCAAATTTTACAAGATATCAAAAACGGCAGCAGGACTGCTGCTTCCTTATATCTTATGGGTTAGCATTGCAACGATCCTGAATTTTGAGATATGGAGACTGAATGTCTAACATTAAGCTCCCTTCTCTGCAAATCTGGCTGGCAGTGGGAGCGGCGTATTACAGAGTAACGGGAGGCAGGACTAAGGTTTAAGGGAGTTTCACGGAGAAACAGGTGAAGTAAACTGATGAG
>CAYHPR010000033.1:0-3265 GCA_964358895.1 Microcaldota archaeon | reverse complement strand
CCCGCAGAGGTTTTGGAACCGAAGGGTCGCTGGTTCGAATCCGGCCTGCGGCATTGAACTTTCCAAAAAGCTTATAAGAACTAAAAGAGGAAAAAAGATATGCAGATAGTATATGTAAGAAGTAAAAAAACAGGAAAAAAACCAGCTATTCGACACAGTAATCCTCTTTTAGAAGGTAAACTCAATACAAGCGTTTCACAGATAAAAACTGATTCTTCCAAAAAAACAAAACCGCAGGATCCTGATCCTGTTGAAAAAATACGCATTGAAATTGAACGAATAACAGATTATAAGAGTGAACGAATAACAGATTATAAGAGATTAGAAAAGATTTCGAATGTATTGCTGAGAAAGTTGACGAAGGATAAGATTAAACAAGAATTGAGAATACGATATTTGGATCTCTTTTGGCGAATAGGGCATGCAGCACACGGTGCAATACCCTATTTAGTTAAACGATTATATGAAAAGGATGAGATGATTAGAGAGTCAGCTGTACACAGTATTTATTTAATAAGTAAAAACTGTAAAGAAAAAAACGTTATACTAGAAGAATTCAAAGAGATTCTTCCTGAATTAGTAAGAATACTTAATAGTAACAAGTGTGGAAGTATGATCCGCCACAAACTAATTGAAACACTGATTAATCTAACTGACCATGGTTCAGAACGGATTATTGAAGAAGAGATTGATGAAGGTAACGGGAACGGAAAACTATTGCGCGATATTTTAGAAACTATTGAAAAAGAGAAAAACAGACGGCATAGCGTAATAAATTAAAAGAGAACGTAATCTATTTGTGCGAACCATAGAAAAGAAGAAACAGATCAAGGGACAAAAAACCGTAAGGTCCCTATATTACTATATATTAGTAATAATACTAATAGGCACCCAACCGATTAGTGCTAAACCCACTAGTTCTGTACTGAATGTTACACTTGAATGGATAATACAATCTGATTCTATCATTGATCAAGCTTCAGTTGATGTATTCGTTCCGTCAAATACGTCAAATCAACGAATTTTAGAAATGAGTTTTTCCGATCCGGCAGTTATTACGGTAGATGGAAGTACGTGGAAAGCATATTTCAATGTAAGTGGAATTAGGGCCAAAAAAATATCTGGAAATTTTCTAATAGAAACAGACTATGTTAATCGTGTGCAAACGAACGATTTTAGTGAAAAATATCTAGAAGAAAGCGAACACGTGAGGATAAGTGACGAAATAAGAAAACTTGCAGATACATTCAATGAAACGTTCCCTAATGACATAATAAAAATGAATGAATGGGTGCACAACAATATCAAATATAACCTAACGTATACCGACGTTACAGTAAGTGACATTGTAGATGTAACACTTCCTTCAGACTGGGTTCTGGAAAACAAAGTTGGAGTGTGTGATGAATTGTCGACATTGTTCATCGCACTCTCACGTGCAAAGAACATTCCTGCAAGAATAGTTGTTGGATATGTTTTCAGGGATGGCCAATGGATTCCACATGCATGGGCTGAGGCTTATGTGCCAAAGTATGGGTGGATAGAAATAGATCCAACATGGAATGAATTTCTTAACCTTAATGCATTACGATTCAGGACCGGAACTGGTGCAGATGTAAGTGAAACTACAGATAGAATAAATGCTACAGCTAAAAAAAATGCGACTGTACACTTCCAATCAAACACTTTCATCAGTATACTCAATAGCACTGAAAATGAGGACGTGGATATCGATGTTAAATTTCCTCCTCAGTTTCCAACATCTGAAGTACAACCCGTTAGAATTAGAGCAAAAAATAATGTTGCAGCACCTATTTTCATAACTGCATCAATCGTACCGCCAATAGGAACAGAATGTACCTCTTGTAAAACGCAGATATTTTTGGAGCCTAATGAGGAAAAAACGAATGAGTTCAGCCTACGGTTGCCTACTTTGGGAATAAATGTTAAGTATACCTTTCCTGTAACAATTGTGACCGATTATGGGAGGAAAAATGTTTCATTCGAAAGATTGATCATTTCTGAGGCACCAGAGGACATTTATAAATCGGTCGAAGATCTTCCATTAAACTTTAAATTGTTTGTCGGGTTATTTATGATAGGTGCAGTATCACTAGTTATAATTTTGATGCTCACTAGAATATGAAAAACTAAACTAGAACAAAAATATAAAAAACAAAATGCGGCCGTAGTCCAGCCTGGTAAGAAACTCTTTCAGAAAAAGTTTCGTCAAAGAATGTATTCTTGATGAAACTTCTTACGAAGAAGTTTCCCAGAAGGACACCGCCTTGCCAAGGCGGAGAGTCGGGTTCAAATCCCGACGGCCGCACTAATTAAACAAAATCAAATGAAAACGTACCGGAGTTATCTCACAGTTATACTTTTGCTGTCAACGGCTTCAGAATAAAATCCATATCTCCGAAGGATTCAAATAATCTGTTAAAACCTAACGCACTTGCAACTCCGAATGAAATATCAGTTATTCGATTATCAACATTATCCATTAACGCACGTAAAACTGAATGGCCAGTAAGAACATGGCCATACTGTGCTCTCCAAACATTATCATAATTCAAAACTTTTCCATCAAAAATATGGTTTGCTGTCGATTCCGCTGCCTTTGTTGCACACATTGAACCGAAAATTACTCCTCCTCCCGTCGTTGCCTTTACCTGTCCTGCTGCATCACCGACAAGAATGACTTTTCCTTTTTGTGTCACTGATCTTTGGCTTATAGGGATAGGTGCAAAAAATTCACGCACCTTTTTACCTCGGTCTATCAGCTGATTAATTTCTGGCTTTGAAAGAAAAATATCTCGCGTCTTCAATAACCTTGAAGGATCTTTTACTCCGAAACCAATTCTTGCACCGTAATTGGAAACTGGAACAACCCATCCGAAGAAACCAGGAAATAATTTATTATCGAGGAAAACATCTACTAAAGTTTTGTTCGCCACATTTAAGTCTGTTAACTCAGCCTCATAACAATATATGAAATTTTTTATAGCAGGAAAATTGAAATGTTTTGCAGTGAAGGAGCGTGCACCGTCTGCGCCTATAATAATTTTTGAAGAAAATTTATTATGCCTGGAATACGGACCTCCGTCGAAGCCAATTATTCGATTATCAAGGAATAATTCTGCTCCTTCGTTAACTGCCTGTTGGACAGATATTTCATCGAAACGTTGTCTGTCAAGGACGTATGCCTTGGTCTCTTTTGTTTTTATTGTCAACGTATTGCTAAGGGAATGGATTGTTGCTCCAT
>CAYHPR010000032.1:1396-3304 GCA_964358895.1 Microcaldota archaeon | reverse complement strand
TTACTTACTAGTATCTAATTATCTGTTTTATCTGCTTATTTATAATTAGATCAATTAAGCAGAAAAGAAACTAGAGGGAATACTTGATGCAAGCGGAAATTAATATCGGTTTATTGGGACACGTCGACCATGGGAAGACGTCAGTCACGCAAGCGCTTACTGGTGTATGGACTGATATCCATAGTATGGAAGTAAAACGAGGAATCACAATTAAGCTTGGATATGCAGACGTTGTGATCAAGAAATGTCCGGATTGTGCTGAACCGCAATGCTATACGACTGAAGAGAAATGTAAGCATTGTGGCAAGTCTGCGATTGCAGTTAGAAAAGTTTCTTTCGTTGATGCACCTGGCCATGAGACACTGATGGCTACAGTTATTGCTGCTTCTTCAATTATCGATGGTGCGTTACTAATTATTGCTGCCAACGAACAGTGCCCACAGCCACAGACGAAGGAGCACAAAATGGTTCTGGAGACGTTGGGCATAAAAAACGTAGTTATTGTTCAGAACAAGATTGACTTAGTAAAACCGGAAAAGGCAAAGGCACATTACGAACAGATCAGAGAATTTTTGAAAGGGTCTATTTATGAGGATGCGCCGATAGTTCCTATCTCTGCTAATTACGCTTCGAATATTGATCTTCTTATTCAGACCATTGAGAAGCATATTTCAACCCCGAAGCGTGACGAATCAAAAGATCCGCTCTTGTATATCGCTCGTTCTTTTGATGTCAACAAGCCAGGCACCGATATAGGTCAGTTGCTTGGCGGGGTTATCGGAGGATCACTGATACAAGGAAAATTAAAGATAGGCGACACTATAGAGATTCGTCCTGGAGTTGCTAAAAATGAAAAGTCGGGTCCTGAGCCGATTAAGTCAGAAATTGTCAGTTTGAGTGCCGGGAAGGAGAAACTAGACGTCGCAATTTCGGGAGGTTTGCTAGGAGTAGCAACTCAGCTCGATCCATCACTTACGAAGGCGGATGGACTCGTAGGAAATATTGTAGGGCACGTCGGAAAAATGCCGCCAACACATACAGAACTGAATATTCAGTATTCATTGTTTGACAGAGTCGATTTCGAGAACCCGTCAATAAAACAAGGAGAGTCACTCGTTATTTCTATAGGAACTGCTACAACCATCGGGGTTGTAGATAAAATAAAGAAAGACACTGTTCACATTCTTCTCAGACGTATAGTCTGTGCACCAAAAGGTGCAAGAGTTGCAATTTCACGTCGAGTTGGTCAGAGATGGAGACTGTCTGGTGCAGGAAAGCTTCTCTAAAAATATTTTTGTTATTCTGTTTTAAGTTATCGCACTGGTTTTTCTAAACTTATCTATAGATCTTTTATTTAGATTTTGCTGGTTTGATAACTGCACCCGCTCTTGCCCATTTGAACTTCGCAGGTTTTCTTCCTAGTTCAAGCATATTACGTCTGCACTTCGCAGCGTGAAAATAAAATAAGCTTCCATCTTTTTTAACGTAGAGTGTTCCTTTTCCTCTTTCTACCTCAACACCACAAAACGAACATTTCATTATTCACACCAACACAACAAGTTATCTGCCCTTGATTTGTTTTGCTTCTCTTTCAGTTTCAAGTAAAAGCAGCAAATCTCCAACATTAACTTTTCCTTTGATATTTCTTCTAAGCACACGACCTTTATCTCTGCCTGTAATTATTTTTGCCATCACTTGGTGAATTTCACCACGTGTTCCAGTTCTCCCAAGAACTTCAACTACTTCTGCCTTTTCTCCCGTAGCCCCTCCTTTTTTCATTTCAGGCTTTTGTTGTTGCGGGGTTGTTTGAGGTGCACCTGCCGGTTTCTGTACCTGAGCAGGCATTTCCTTTATTTCCTTTTTTTCTTTATCTTTTTCTTCAGCCATGTAACAACCTACGGTTTTTAC
>CAYHPR010000032.1:0-1296 GCA_964358895.1 Microcaldota archaeon | reverse complement strand
TTATTCTTTCTTCTCTTCCTTTGGTTTTTCTTTCATTTCTTTTGGCGGCTCTTTCTTCTTTGCAGGTTTTTTCTTTTCTTTCGTTTCTGCAACAGGTGCAGTTGCAGCTTGCACTTTCTTTTCTTCTTTAGCCGGCGCTTTCTTCTGACCTAGTCTGCTTATAACATCTTCAATAGCGTCCTTCGCTCCGCCTGCATTGTCAATTGCAATTGATGCACATTGAACAGTTAGACCTGCGGCTTTGCCGAGATCCATTTTTGATGGAACATAAGCGTATGTCACTCCCTTTTCTTCACAGAGCATTGGGAGATGCATTACAATTTCTTCCGGATCAACATCTTCTGCAATCACAACGAGCATTGTCTTTCCAGACTCAATCGCTTTAGTTGTTTCATTGACTCCTTTTCTTATTTTACCCGTATCCTTCGCTACGCTGATCGCGTTGATCAACTTGCTAGCGACATCTTTTGGGGTTTCAAATTTTACATACGACTTAGCCATTATATCACCTATCTCTCAATTAAGACGCCAAGAGTGACGTCCTACTTTTCATCGAGTTTGGCACCAGTATTAAATTGATGCAAACAAAAAGTAAATGTATAATGTGATTATACTTTATAACCTTTTCTCCGATGTCTGTTCTGTCTGTTTTGCAGATTTCTCGAAGCAGTAATTATACTCCTGAAAATCTTTTCAATATCTAGGGTAGTAAAAAGAGTTTTCTTTTTCTTGAATTTACTTATTATCCAAGCTTCTCTATTTTTGTCGAAAATCTTCTTTCCAAGCTTTCTCTTCTTTTTAGCAATTTTTATAGCAGTCTTTGCTCTTAGCCTCAACAGCCTAAATATTTTTTCGTCGATTTTGTCTATTCTTTTTCTTTCAGATTCAATGGTCATGAGTGCGGCCGCCGGGATTTGAACCCGGGTTGAAGGATTGGAAATCCCTCGTCCTAACCAAGCTAGACTACAGCCGCATATTTGTAGTTATTGATAGATGTCGGAGATTACATTTTTATATTCTTATTAAAAATAATATTATGTCAGATTTCGATGTTTCTGTTGTTGGAGCCAGTCTTATCGGCGGCGTTGCAGCCAGGGAGTGTGCAAAACGCGGACTTAAGGTTGCATTGATTGACGAGGACAAAGTGGTTGGAAAGAATCACAGATGCACTGCGATCTATTCCGCATCCGGTTTGAAGCTGACAGGAGTTAATTTTCAACCTTCTATTTTGAATAAAATAAATGGAGCAACAATCCATTCCCTTAGCAATACGTTGACAATAAAAACAAAAGAGAC
>CAYHPR010000031.1:0-3342 GCA_964358895.1 Microcaldota archaeon | reverse complement strand
ACAACCGTTTGACCTTAACACTGTACTTCTTGAGCGCGTAACCGATCTGGCGCGGGGTGAGATTGAGCAGGCGTGCGGCCTTGGCCTGTACCCAACCACACTGCTCCATCGCCCAGATCATCCGCTCACGCTCCGTGGCTGGCGCGATGTTGTCGTGCGATGACGCCGCGGCCACATCGGCGGGAGGATTGATGGGAGCAGCGGCATCCTTCGCCTTGCTCGGTGCGTGCATAACGACCGCGATGCCTTTGATGTCTTTGCCGTAACTCTGAAGCACCAGCGAGAAACACTTGCCATGCTGGCACGGCAGGTCCATATCGCGGATGGCGCTGCCGCGCGTCATCGTCGCAGTGCGCTCGATGCAGTTTTCGAGCTCGCGCACGTTGCCCGGCCAGTTGCAGGCCAGCATGATCTGCAGCGCCTGCGGCGAGACGGTCAAGTGGCGGTTGTTCTCGCGGTTGTACTTGTCCAAAAAATAATCGATCAGCAGGGGAATATCCTCGCGCCGTTCACGCAGCAACGGCAGGAAGATCGTCACGACGTTGATGCGGTAATACAGATCCTCGCGAAACTTTCCCTGGGATACGGCCTCCTCCAGGTTGCGGTTGGTGGCGCAGATCAGGCGCACGTCCACGTGGATCGGCTTGTTGCCGCCGACGCGCTCGAACTCGCGCTCCTGCAGCACGCGCAGCAGCTTGGTCTGGAATGCCGGCGAGATCTCGCCGATCTCGTCCAGGAACAGTGTCCCTCCGTGTGCCAGCTCGAAACGCCCTTTGCGTTCCTGGGTCGCGCCGGTAAACGAACCCTTCTCGTGTCCGAACAGCTCCGACTCCAGCAGGGTCTCGGTGAGCGCCGCGCAGTTCACGCGTATGAACGGCGCGTCCTTGCGCGGGCTCTGGGAATGGATAGCGCGCGCGATGACCTCCTTGCCGGTGCCGCTCTCGCCCCGCAACAGCACCGTGGCGCGCCCGGGTGCCGCCTGGTGGACCTCGGCGAACACCTGCTGCATGCGCACACTGCGGCCGATGACATTCTTCAGGCTATAAGTTCCCGGCGTGTCGACCTGCAATGCCTTCTGCAGGCGATGCTTCTCCTGCATCAGCCGCTCGCGTTCGGCGGTCACGCTGCGGTGCAACCGGACCGTCTGGCCGATCAGGTTGGCGACCATCTTCAGCATCTGCACATCGCGCTCGAACTTGGCCGGGCGGTGGCCAGTCTCGCGCTCACGGTCGGTGCTGAGCACGCCAAGAACTTCGCGTCCGGCCTTGATGGGCACGCCAAGAAACGCGATCACCAGGCCTTTCGTCAAGTCACGCGAGCCGGTGCGGTTGAGGAACAGCGGTTCCTTGGCGATATCCGGAACGACGATCGGCACTCCGGTCGTCAGGATCCGTCCGATGACGCCCTCGCCGGCCTGGTACTGGCCGCGCCGCACCTCGTCCACCGTCAGGCCGTATGCACCGGTAGCGTGCAACTCACCGGATTCCTGCACCAAACTGACCATGCTGCGGCGCATCTTGAGGTGGGTGGAAAGCACGCCCAGCACATCCCGCAAGGTCTTGGGCAGATCGAGGGACGAATTGAGTATCTTGCTGATCTCGTAGATGGCGATCAGTTCCGAGCTGCTTTCCTTTTCCATCGCTTTGCCCATCGTTATCTCGAAACAATCGAACTGGAATCCTGCGTTCGTCATGACACGGCAAGCAATTTGCATACCAAAGCAGTTTGCGTAATTTACTCAACTATTCATCTGCGCCTCGTTTCGAGTCGCGCGCGCACGCTGGCGCTTCCACCTTTTCGTCGCACACAACGCACGCCAGTCTGGTCGTGATGCAAAGTCGACAAACCCGACAAACCACACACACATCGACATACAGAACGCTTCCAATTTCCGTGTAATCACCAGCAATGATGCGATTTCTCCTGCATGGCACAGGAGTTGCTGAGTGGCAGAAAACACTCGCGATTCCATACAGCATCAACAAGCACGATACAGGGAACGACAACATGGAAAAGCCGATCTATCTCGACTTTGCAGCCACTACGCCGGTGGATGCGCGCGTGGCGCAAAAGATGATCCCGTATCTAACCGAACAGTTCGGCAACCCGGCGAGCCGTTCGCACGCCTACGGCTGGACAGCCGAGGAAGCGGTCGAGACGGCGCGTGCGCAGGTAGCAGCGCTGGTGAATTGCGATCCCAAGGCAATCGTCTGGACCTCGGGCGCGACCGAATCGAACAATCTCGCGATCAAGGGTGCGGCACGCTTCTATGCCAAGAAAGGCAAACACCTCGTCACCTGCAAGACTGAACACAAGGCGGTGCTGGACAGCTTCCGCGAACTGGAGCGCGAAGGCTTCGAGGTCACCTACCTCGATCCGCAGCCGGACGGCCTGCTCGACCTCGACCGGTTCGCGCAGGCCTTGCGCCCCGACACCATTCTCGCCTCAATCATGCACGTCAACAACGAGATCGGCGTGATCCAGGACATCGCCGCAATCGGTGCGCTGTGCCACAAACAGGGTGTGCTGCTGCACGTGGACGCGGCACAGGCGACCGGCAAGGTGGACATCGATCTTGCGACACTGCCGGTGGACCTGATGTCGTTCTCGGCACACAAGTCTTACGGACCCAAGGGCATCGGCGCGCTGTACGTGCGCCGCAAACCGCGCGTACGCATCGAGCCACAGATACACGGTGGCGGCCACGAGCGCGGCATGCGTTCCGGAACGCTGCCGGTGCACCAGATCGTCGGCATGGGCGAAGCATTTCACATCGCGCGCGCGGAAATGGCATTCGAAAACGCCCGCCTGCGGCGCCTGCGCGACCGGTTGCTGACCGGTCTGCGCGCCATCGAAGAAACACATGTGAACGGCAGCCTGGAAAGGCGCGTGATGCACAACCTGAACGTGAGCTTCGCCTTCGTCGAGGGCGAATCGCTCATGATGGCCATCAAGGATCTCGCCGTGTCCTCGGGCTCGGCCTGTACCTCGGCGAGTCTCGAACCCTCGTACGTGTTGCGTGCCATCGGGCGGCCGGACGAGCTGGCACACAGCTCGATCCGCTTCTCGCTCGGTCGCACCACGACCGAGGCCGAGATCGATCGTGCCATAGCGCTGCTGACCGTCGCCGTGCAGCGGCTGCGCGCGCTGTCGCCGCTCTGGGACATGCATCAGGAAGGCATCGATCTCGCCAGCGTGCAGTGGGCGGCGCACTGATACCGAATCATTAGCTCAAGGAGGTTACGATGTCCTACAGCGACAAAGTCCTGGATCACTACGAGAATCCACGCAACGTCGGCGTGTTCGATAAAAATGACGCCAACGTCGGCACCGGCATGGTCG
>CAYHPR010000030.1:0-3504 GCA_964358895.1 Microcaldota archaeon | reverse complement strand
GGAGAATTGTTTTTAAAGAACATTATTGGAATGAAGATGAAAGCATAGTGTGAAAGAATAGGTGTAAATTTGGGAGAAAAAATTGTAAAGAATTTTTCAGTCAAAAGAATTGAAATTCTCGATAAAGAGGGAAACGTTGATGAAACATTAATGCCTGAGCTAGATAATGAAACTATCAAAAAAATGTATGAGTGGATGGTTTTCACCCGAATATTTGATGACACATTATTCAGAATGCAACGTGAAGGAAGAATTGGCACATACGCACAAACGTTTGGTCAAGAAGCACAAGTCGGTACTGCATTTGCAATGGCAAAAGATGACTGGTTCTTTCCATCCTTCCGCGAACATGGAATTCTAATGACAAGAGGTTTGCCTCCTGAACTTCTAATTCAATATTTTGCAGGAGATTATGTGAAAATTCCTAACGGTGTTAATTGCTTTCCCATTGCAGTCCCAGTCAGTACGCAAACATTGCATGCCGTTGGTGCAGCATGGGCATTCAAAACTAAAAAAGAAAAAAAGGCTTCGGTAGTTTATCTTGGAGATGGCGGAACATCAAAAGGAGACTTTCATGAAGGAATGAATTTTGCAGGAGCACTCAGATTGCCCTGCGTCATTGTTTGCCAAAATAATCAATGGGCTATCTCAGTCCCACGCAGCAGGCAGACTGCAGCTGAAACAATTGCACAGAAAGCAATCGCTTACGGATTTGAAGGTGTACAGGTTGATGGAAATGATATTTTTGCCGTTTACAAAGCTATGAAAGATGCAATTGAAAAGGCACACAGCGGCGGTGGGCCAACATTTATTGAGTGTGAAACATACCGAATGGGACACCACACAACATCAGACGATGCAACCCGTTACAGAACTGAAGAAGATGTTAAGATGTGGGCTCAACGTGATCCGATAGAGAGACTTAGAAAATACTTGGAAAAGAAAGGGTTGTGGAATCAAAAATATGAACAGGAATTAATTACGGTTTCAGAAGAGAAAGTTGCTAAAGCAGTTAAGACAGCTGAAGGAAGACAAACTCCAACTCCAGAATCGATATTTGACAACGTATACGATAAACCGACAAAAGAATTGGAAGAACAGCGAGAATATTTACTGAAGGTAGTTAAAAAAGAGCAAAAAAATGGCGTAGAATGATGTGAAAAATCTAAAACAATATCGAACAATATGAAACAGCGAGAGAGTTATAATGACAAAATTGACAATAATTCAAGCATTGAACCTTGCATTGAAGCAAGAGATGGAGAGAGACGCAACTGTCATGGTACTTGGCGAGGATGTAGGCACAAACGGAGGAGTATTTCGTGCTACTGAAGGCCTTTATCAACAGTTTGGTGCTGAACGTGTTGTTGATACCCCTCTAGCAGAATCAGCGATTGTTGGTACATCAATCGGACTTGCGATTATGGGGATGAAACCCGTAGCAGAAATTCAATTTGATGGATTCACTTACAGCGGGCTTGATCAACTGATCTCACATGCAGGTAGGATAAGATTTAGAAGTCAAGGTAAGCACCATGTGCCCATGGTTGTCCGTTTTCCATACAGCGGGGGAATAAGGGCGTTGGAACATCATTCTGAAAGTCCTGAAACTTATTTTATCCATACCCCTGGGATCAAAGTGGTCGTACCTGCAAACCCGTACGATACAAAAGGTCTCCTAACTGCAGCTATTCGTGATCCGGATCCAGTTATTTTCATGGAACCAAAACGTATCTATCGTGCGTTTCGTGAAGAAGTTCCAGAAACAGAATATACGGTTCCAATAGGTAAAGCAAATGTTGTAAAAGAGGGAACTGATTTGACAATAATTAGTTTCGGATCAATGCTAAAGTTTACTAAAGACATTATTGAGAAAGAGAATATGAAACATTCGATAGAACTTATTGATCTAAGAACTCTTTCACCAATTGATAAGGACACTATAACTAAGTCTGTGAAAAAAACAGGGAGATGTATCATTGTTCAAGAAGCACCTCGCAGTTGTGGTATTGCTGCGGAAATAACTGCAATTTTGATGGGCAACGTATTTCTTAGTTTGGAAGCACCTGTAGTTCGTGTGACTGGATTTGATACGCCTTACCCGCCTTTTAAGGCTGAAAAATATTATTTGCCAACTACTGAAAAAATTCTTGCAGCTATTGAAAGTGTCATGAGTTATTAGCTAAGATGTGATATTATGGTATACGAATTTAAATTTCCAGATGTAGGAGAAGGCATTCACGAAGGCGTACTTCATAAGTGGCGAGTGAAGCAAGGAGATAAAGTCAAGGAACATGAAGTTATTGCAGAAATTGAAACGGATAAAGCTATAGTTGAAATTCCTTCACCGAAAACAGGAACTGTGTTGAAGTTGCATTACAAAGAAGGAGATACTGCTGAAGTTGGTAAGGCGTTAGTTACGATAGGTGAAGAAGGAGAAAAAATTGAGTATAAAACAGCTGCTGCTCCGGCAGCTACCCGTTTGGAGGCAGCATTGAAACCTCAAAAAGCAACTGCAGTAGTAGGATTTTTAGAAGAGGCTCCACCTGAAGAAGAAGATAAAAAAGAAGAGAAAGAAAAAGAGAAAGCAACTATTGAAAATGGCGTTTCCGCTTCGTCCCAAAAGGTATTATCCACTCCAGTAGTTAGAAAACTGGCAAAAGATCTTAATGTCGATATAAACAAAATCAAAGGAACTGGCCCGGGAGGGAGAGTTATAGAAGAGGATGTCAAGAAATTTTCACAATCCCCTGGCACAGCTGCAATTCCTTCCGTTCCTGCAGTTACAAAATCAGAAATAAAAATAACCAAAAAATACGATATGTACGGATACATAGAACATATCCAATTGAAAGGAATAAGAAAAACGATTGCCGACCATCTTGTAAATGCAAATCTTTCAGCTGCGTATGTGAGTGCAATGGACGATGCAGATATCACTTCGCTCTATCAACATAGAGAACAACAGAAAGAGAATGCCAAAGCAAAAGGAGTACATTTGACATACATGCCGTTCATTACAAAAGCAATAATTTCAGCACTGAAGGAACACCCTATGGTCAATTCAGCAATCGATGAAGAGAATGGAGAGATTATTGTTAAGAAATATTACAACATTGGCATTGCAGTAGCAACTGAAGCAGGACTTATCGTACCAGTAATTAAAGGTGCAGATGCAAAAAATATTTTAGAGCTTGGAAAAGAAATTCAAGAACTCGCAGATAAGGCAAAGACTAGAAAAATTGACTTATCTGATCTAAAGGGAGGTACGTTCAGCGTAACTAATTATGGATCAATCGGCGGACTTTATGCGACACCAATTCCGAATTATCCAGACATTGCAATATTAGGCATTGGAAGAATGTATGATGGAGCAGTCGTAAAGTCTGGGACTGTTCAAATAAGAAAAATATTGCCGCTCTCGTTTACGTTTGATCATAGAGTAATTGATGGTGCAGAGGCAGCAGCATTCATGAACTCAGTCATAAAGAGGCTTGAGGATCC
>CAYHPR010000029.1:0-3681 GCA_964358895.1 Microcaldota archaeon | reverse complement strand
CTGAGACAAACCTCTCAGCAATAGGAGCAACCACTGCTTCTGTTTTACCCGATGCAGTTGGAGACGCGACAACTACGTTGGCTCCATCAAGAATTTTTGGTATGGTTTCTTCTTGAATTGACGTTAGTCTTCCAAACCTTGAAAAGAATGGCATCCATGCATATTTCAAGCGGTGGCGTATTTTCATAATATGATCAACGTTAGGCATACAAGTACCTTATCCGATCTTCTGATTTAGGCGAATTAAGTCTAATGCTTCAACAGAACCCTTAACAAACAACCGCGTACATCTGTCTCGCTCTGTTACCCTCTGGAAAGCCGTGTCAACCGTTAAGTTACCTGTTGGAATGGCATAGGCATTTTCATAGAGTAAGCAGATGTTTTCAAATACTCGTTTAAGAGCGGTGTGAGTTAAAGATTGTAAATCAATCCTCATTGCCAAACGCAATTCATCAAGTTTATTAAGAGTATCTATTGGTGTGAAGGCGAAAAGAAGTTTTAATCCACATGGTAGCTTATATAAAAAAGGAATTTTGCGTCCTATGCCTGATAAGCTGTAATCTAAATTTCTTTTAATGCATCCTATCTGAGGTTTCTCCAAAAGTACCTTGTCATTTTGTGCTGTCAATGATAACGCTCTAAAAAAATTCAAACCGCGTTTTGAATATTGTGAAGTAGTAAGCATATCAATCACTTCTGCTTCATCAAATATCAATAAAAGACCTTTCAGTCCTAAAACCATTTTTGCTGCCCATCCCAAAGCACTGAGTAAATAACAATAAACGTTAGCAGTACTTGAGTAGTCATATAGTCCCGGCAATTTGGGGTAATCCGAATTATTAATAAGATACGGTTTGACAATTGATTCTTTTGCCTCTATCCAGTCCCACAGGTTTTCATCAAGCGTTTCTTTAATAAAGTATTTGTAGTATTCATGCTCTTTAAAAGCACCATTCGTGATTACCTCTTTTAGAAAATCAGGGAATCGTTTTTTATTTTTTTTTGAATAATAACGGAATGTTTGGATAAGCTGACTATAGACCCGTTTGGGTTTGTGGAAGGGTACTTCGTTAGGATCCATTGCGACGTAAGCAACAGCAAATCCCTCCTGCAAGGCACGCCAGTAAATATGGTGCTGAAGATGTGTTTTGCCTGTTCCGTATTCACCGACAAGAAGTAATACATTTTCTTCGGGGCTATTAAGCCAGTTCATTAATTCTTTTGATTCTTCTTGTCTTCCAAAAGTAAAATCCTCGACACAATCATAAGGAACAATTCCAAGTCGAAATGCCTCAATCATGCGTCTGGATCTAAAAGCTTCATTGATGGGTGGTGTTGATAAACCGGTAGCTAAAGAAACAATTTGAGGTGTTTGTGCACTCTGTTCAAGTTCGTCAAATCGTATCCATCGTGATAGACCATCTTTGAACTGCACAAGCAGTTCAAAATCCTTATAACGCGATTGCTTCACCACTCCACGCCCATATTTGGAGTGGGAGACAATCCTTTCAGGCATGGAAATTACCTCAAATCATTAATTGTTGGAGGAGTATTTTTCTGACGTAAAAAATGGAATCCACGAATAAGTGTTTGCACGAAGAGGCGCTTATATCCAATATCACCAAACCGCTGTTCATATGCAGACTCAGCAACTGTTTTAATTGTCTGTTGGGCAGTCGATTCCAAGAATTTATGATTGTATGCACTTTCATATACTTTTGCCAGTTTATTACCAATCTCGCATAAAAAAGGAATAGGTTCGGCAACAACTTTTTCAAGTTCAATTTTTACTCCAGTAGGGTTTAGTTCTTCAAATGTTGTAGTAACGCGCTGCTTGAGTGCCTCATAAATTTGGGCTCGTCCTTCTAAAAAATTCTCGTCCGGGACGGCATAAAAGATCATAACTCCTTTAAATGTTGTGTGTCCACATTCATCAATAACTTCGCGTAAGTTATTCAGATGCTGTTCACGATTTTTAGTTGATAAACTTGGTACTCGCTCTGCTTCATCAAGGAGAACAACTAAGCCTGAGTAACCAATTTGTCTAATCCACTGACTCAGAGAGCGTATCATCGTAAAGGCGGTTGTTTTATCAATACGCTGAAGGATACCATAACTTGCGTGAATACGTCTATCGTAGTTTTCACCATTCAACCATTGGCAAATATTGTCAAAATCCTCATCCTTTTTATTGATTAGGGCACGAAATGCGGCTTTGACAGCTTTTGCAAAGCTAATGCTTTCAATTCCATCAATATGCTCAACAATATTCAATAATTCTTCACGTAAGGATTCTCCGGATAGCCCTTTATTTTGAACCTCTTGATAGCTTTGGCTATACCAACGTCGTAAAAAACTAACAATACCTCGCTCATATCCAGAAAGAAGTTCTTCTGGTAATAGAGGAGGATCTATACTTTGTACAATAGCTCTATATACCAATTCCAACTTATGAAATGGGCTTTCGCCTGGACTCAGGCTAACGTATGACACCACAAAGTTAGATTTCCAGGCAAGATCACGTACGCAGTAAAGAAAATGTGTCTTACCCCCACCATATGTTCCTACTATCATCTTGAAGGTAGAACCACCCTGCTTAATAAAAGAAGTTAAATACTCATCTTTAATGATGGACAAGTAAGGATCCAAGCCTGCTGTAAAGAATTGGAAACCATACTCTGGCGGTATACCATTAGATCCAATCCTATCAATAATACTACGAGCAATATCTGGACTGAGTTCATTCATGTTGGGTTCTCCTTGAATTGCAAATGAGAATATGTTGTACCTTTTCCACTTTCATCATCGGGAATCCAAAGAAAATCCTGTCTTCGTCTTGTATTAGCACGTGTTGCAACAGTAAGGTGAAGATTTTTATTTAGTGACCGACGGGCTAGAAAAAGATCATAACTGAAATCAGCACGACTGTAACCTTTATAATTATCTTGTCTTGGGTCACTACGAAATTGTTGGTTTTGAAGCAAGAAGGCAAGTTCGGCTAATACACTAGTGACAAGCGATGGTTCACCTCGTTTGGTATCTGTTGCACGAAAATAAGCCTCTCGTAATTTTTTTAGAAATGCATCATTGTCTAAATGTGATCCTAACTGCTGTCTGAACTTTTCTACGTTGCTTGCTACTTCACTGGATAAGAGGCGACATTGAGTCAGTCGTTCCTGTTTCGGACCATACCACAATGTTACCAGTCCTTTATCAAAGAAAAGTTCGATTGTAAATAAACTTGACTTTAGTTCGGGATATTGTCCTGAAAGTGAAAGTCCTATTTTTTTTAATTCTTGTTCAAGTTCGACCCCGAAATGATTTTTGACCTGTTCTTCTGAGTTTAAAAGATCCTGCTTGTATTGTACAGCCCATTTAAACAAAACTTCGCGTTGATCAATACTCTGCCCAGACTGCTTTATAATCTCATCAAGTTTAGCCAATCGTATTCTCAATTTAGGCAGATTCTGTATCCTGTTTTGTTCTAAATTGAAGATTTCTTTTAGCACCTTAGCGGCTGAGGAGATGTTCTTTTTAAATGTATTGAAATCCTCTAGAATCTGTTTTAAATCCATATTCAAACTCCATTTCTATCTAATCCACACCATTAAAATGACTGTATATGTGGTCACATTTTTATTCTGTCTTTCCAATAATCAGGTTTTCTGTGTAAATTAGCAA
>CAYHPR010000028.1:2399-3876 GCA_964358895.1 Microcaldota archaeon | reverse complement strand
TCAGCGCTTAATCCTTCAGTACATTCCCCTGAAAAAGTTTTGGAGCAAGTAAGTTTAATTTGATACTTATTTCCCGATATATCACTAGGAAAATCAACTTTTGCCAAACCCGTATTTACAATATTTTGTGCAAGAGTTTTAACCGGTATTGTCCTAATTACCACTGGCTCATTAACTGTTCCAGATTTTGTGTATGAACAGTCAATATAGGATTGCCACCATTTTAATCCAGAACCCTTATAAATATCTACGCAACGTAAATGTTCGTTAGTATGCGTTGCTGGACACTGAAAATAGCCCGTAAGATATTGTTGACTATAGTTACCATCACAAGTATCTGGGGGTATTCCAGAACTTGAATTGAAAGTAAGATATGGTTGCGAATAACTTATATAACCAATTAAATCAGTTTGACCATCGAGCTTACTAATCCACCACGGAGAATCAGGATCATACTTGGTACGCAATTGTGAACCAGCGATAAGAGAATATACCGGAGCACTAGTTCCTATATCAATATTTTTATATTCACAGGCAACGGTGCGTTTAAAATAAAATCGAGAAATTTGAGATTGTGCAATATCTACACAAGTAAAAGTACCCGCTGTCAAAGAAATTGATGGGCAAACATAAATACCATCGTTAATATTTGGGCCTATATTTCCATCGCAAGTATCTTGGGGAAGATCATTTGCCCAATACCCATCGTACCATTTTATATTAAAATCTGTAATATAGAGTTTGGTATAATCCCACGCCCATAATATCGGATAAGTAGTAGAACCGTCTTTAGGGACAGGATCATCAGATCGTTCATAAACTATATTACCCCAATCTCCTGATTGAGAGTTTAATGAATACTTTGGTAATTGTTTTGTTTCTAGGAGAGTAATATCAACAGTTGATCCACCAAAATAATTAGCCTTCCAAGCCACGGATTGACTTGTCCCTTGCGGTAACTTCTCGCCCCCATTTGGATATGCAATGGTTAACGCCTGATCAGTAGGCGCCGAAAAAATACTAAACGCGCCGCTTCTCGCTGATTGACATTTTTCTATAAAATTAGACGCACAGCTTATCTCAATAACATAATTATCAGATGTTGGCTGGTCATCGGGAATAGTAAGCAGTACACTGCCGATATTTAGCATATTCAACCCAATTGGGTAAGATATTTCACTGTCCTGATCAATTAATTGGATATTCAATGTGTCTTCTTTTAATAAATTAACCGTACTCCAACTAATTTCGTGTTGTACATCGCTCATCCACCTCTCTCCCCCTGTCGGCGTAATGAGAGTGATTGCCACTGCCGGTCTCGCAAACATACTATCTAGCGCATTCACCAATCCATAACCATAATAATTGTCTCTTCCGGGCGCGCCAAGATCAATCGCAGTAGAAGTAAGTTGAGCGCGAACCTGCGCAGGAGTCCAATCAGGATATTTTGACAAAATAAGCGCCGCCACTCCCGAAA
>CAYHPR010000028.1:0-2299 GCA_964358895.1 Microcaldota archaeon | reverse complement strand
TGCGCAGGAGTCCAATCAGGATATTTTGACAAAATAAGCGCCGCCACTCCCGAAACCATCGGCGCGGCATCAGACGTACCACTGGAAAAACCATATAGACTTTCGGGTTTTGATATACTTCCAAGTTTTGTGGAAATAACTCCATCACCCGGAGCAACCAGTTCAACTTCCGGACCATAAGAACTAGAATTAGCGCGTTGGTAATCCAGACTAATTGAACCGACTGCAATTACATTCGGAAACGCCGCCGGATAATTCACTGGAAGTCCCAAGGCCCCATCATTTCCAGTACTTGCCACAAGAAGAACACCGCGCTCGTATGCATAATTCACTGCAGTTTCGTATTCTCTGCTATAAGAGGGACTACCAACGCTCATATTGGCAATATCCATACCATTCTGCGCGGTCCAATAAATTCCAGAAATTACATCGCTCATAGAACCCGTGCTGGATGTACCGCCTAAAACTTTCACTATATATAAACTAGCTTCAGGCGCAATACCGACAATGCCCGTATTATTATCAACCGCCGCAATTATACCAGCCATTCCCGTTCCATGACCCTGGTCATCATCCCATTTATTCAGATCAACAACGGCAGTAGAAATAGTTTTATCGCACGGATATGGTACTGTTATTTTAAAACGTAGTATCTTTCTTTGTTTATAACACGTACTAGAAATAGTTTCGGTAACAGTAGAATTAATAGTAAAATTAACTCCACCCTTAATATTCGCAATTAGATCGGGATGGTCGCGCTGAACGCCAGTGTCAAGAATGGCTATTTTAACACCCGCGCCCTTGTTGCCGCCGCTCGCGCTCCATACTTTATCTGCCTTCACATACACCGCCCCCCAATCAATTGCCTGCGCATTAGGATAAACTTCTACATCTTGCTCTATAGAATCTACGCCTCCAGATAATTTATTTCCCAAAGAAGAAAATCCAATTCCTCCAACCAATTTTGCCCAAAATGAATTCTTCAAAATCCCCTCTTCGGCATTCTTATCAGGCAAGCTTGCAACAATAACATTTTTTGTCGGCCAATTTAAAATCTTAACTATCTTTCCGCCATTTTTTATAATTGTCGCTTTTGCCGACTCTATGTCGCTCCAAGATTTGAGCGCTACAATTACTTGTTTAGGATATTCTTCTTGAACTTTAATTGGTAAAAGAGTTGCTTCTACGGTAGTTGTGGATTCTTTAGTCAATAAAGATGCTCTTTCCTCGGGCAAAGATGCTAATTCTTGGGCTACTTGCCAATTTAGTTGTGGCGGAACCAAAACAATTCGTTCCGGAACGGTTCTTATTTTATTAAAAATAAAAATTGTGGTAACAATTACTAAAATGCAAGATCCCCCTATAATTATTTTACCAATTGAACTAGAAAAATATCGTTTATTCATATATAAATATTATCCAAATTATTTTTGACATGGATCTACGGGGACGCCCGGAATCCAGATATAATCAGAATTATGCATACCACTAAAATCAAAATAATTGGGTTCGGGTTCGGGTTGAGGTTCGAGTTGAGGTACGCCGGGTTGAGGTACGGGACGATATACAATCTCTTGGTACTCCTTACCAGGAATCACTACAGCAATATCCTTATGTTTAATAATAGTGTCCGGTTCCTTAACTTCTCTTCCAGGAATCCACACCAGCCCTCCCCCATACGTAGACTCTCCCGTCCTATATGTAGTACCGCTCTGCTTATCTTCACCGTATGTTCCTAAATTTTGTTCCACGGTGTAGTTTGCATTTCCACCCGAAATTCCGCCAGCCTTATAATAACCGTAGATTGTGCTTACTTTTCCAGGAATAACTTCGGTTCCCCCTGAAATAATAATAGTTTCGTCCGAAGTGCGTTTAGTAACTGGAACATATTCATAAAATCTAAAAGAAGAACCGCTAGACTCTGGAGTATAGCTGCCCATCATAAAGTCAATTACATTCGTTTCTCCAGATATGACGCTTTTTATAATATTATAAATATCATGTAAAAAATCCCGCGCCGCAGTAGTGCCGCCCTCTTTCACTGTTTCTGTTTTAGCGTCAACAACATTCCCGCATACATCAGTAGTGGGCAAATTAAAAGTACCAATTACTTCTTTGGGTTGATCAGAAGTGAGGCCTTCTACAACACAGGGATTATTGCCCGAGCACGTGCTACCGGACCAACCGGAAAATATCCAATCATAAGAAGAACATAGTGTTGCAGTAACCTCCCCTGTCCCACTACCGGGATTCGTAAGATTGACTTTAACCTCACAAGGAGCAGCCATTGCAGATACAA
>CAYHPR010000027.1:0-3895 GCA_964358895.1 Microcaldota archaeon | reverse complement strand
AATTTTTTCTCAGCCTCTTCAATTTTACTAAACGCGCCATAATTTGGTTCCATTTCAGTTCTCTTTTTTTCCTCTGTTTTCTTTTTTCCTGGTTCTAAGAATTTTAACTCGACCCCTGGTTCCCTACTCAGATCATCAGCACGTGACTTTGCGTGTACATCAAGTAGTAACTTTTGTGATTCGTGAGCAGTTTCAGTACCTGGTGCAAAATTATTATCATCCGTTTGTAAATTCGATTTTTCTAGCTTATCAGAAATATCCCTAACTTCTTTAAGTTCTTTTGTTAACTGTTTGTCGGCCTGCTTATATACATCATTTGTTGTGGTTTCGAATATCTTTTTGGCCGCGTCTAATTCTTTATTAAGTTCGCTCCTTGATTTTTCCCTCTCGTAAAGTGCGCTAAGGTTTCCATAAGTATCTGACTCTCTTCCAAATTTTGCTTCCGTTTCACTTAGGCTCGGCAAAGAATCGTTTAGTTTTAACTTGAATCTATCTCTAACTTTACCTTCTAGGGAAGGAATCTCTGACTCAGCGCGTTCAAGCTCATTAGATATTGTTTCTATATTTCTTATCCCTTCTTTTTCTAGTGTAACATTGAAAGTTCCTAAAATATTTTGTTGAAAACTGTCAGAGGGTTTATGCCTTCCCTTAAGAAGGTCTGACCAAGTTTCGTCTTTGTTCAATTCATTAGCAGAGTCACGTAATGAACGTTGCGACTCTCTGGCATCTTTATTCTGCCCATCAACAAGCTGTTCTATAAGTTTTGGAATCTGTTTATTAACTGTATCAATTTTATTATGCTCAAGGATGGCGTCAGGATTTGTTATAGCAAGATATGCGTTTTTATAGTTGTTACCTTCATCTATTAATTTATTTGTAATATCTTTTCTAAAGTTATCATTAACAAAACGCACGTATTCCGACTCCGAAATTTGGCCAGTTACATATTTCTCAACGGAAACCCGTGCATTTATTGATAATAGAGATGTTGCCTTAGAAAGATCCTCTGTAAATTTAACCTTTGCTGAATCGAAATCTCTATCGCTTCCTGAATTCAGAGCTGTAATAAATTGTTCCTTTGTAGCCCTAAATGTCGGTTCACTTTTAAGGACTGCTAAGCCATCCAATTCCTTAATTTCGTTTTCTCGTGCGCGGGCACCTTCTTGTAGTAGTTGTGGTAGCTCCTCTATTTTCTTGACTTCGTATTTCTTTAACATATTATCTAGTTCTTTACGCTTTTCTCCTGCCACCACAGATGGATTGATACCTTTTTCAACTAATACGCGCCAAGTTTGATCAGTGTTTAACCTTATTGAGCCATCAGATCCGACAGTTTGAGTGATTGCATTTATCTCCCTCATTAGCTGCTTGTACTCTTTTTCTAATTCTGGCGAGCTTTTGATTCTGTTTTGAGCGGCTTTGGTGATATCAGAAGAAAGCAAAATAGTTTCTTCAGTAGAGTAATCTCTTTTTGGAACTACTACTAATTCCCTACCTTTATCATCTTGTAATGTTAATTCCTTACCTGCCGTAACAGATTTTCCTACAACAATGAAGTCAAGCTCGTTTGTGTTTCCTAAAACAAAATTTCTAGCATCTATAGATGCGTGCTCGCCTGATTTTAATGTGATTTCGCCTTCTTTTGTTTTAATTGTTAATTTAGAAAAAGCCCTTGATAATCCTCTAACATTTAAGCCGTCTAAGAGACCGTATTTTCCAGCAAAATGTAGCTTCGCTTCAAAAGTCAGCCCTTCGGAACCGACTAGTCTTGCACCAATATCTGTTAGCCTGTAATTTTTTCCATGCTGTACAACATAACCGTTTTCTTTGAGAAAATCCAATCCTAACGTAGTTAATCTTTTCTCCCCTGTGATTCTTTCAGTTATCATTTCTTTGCGATCAACCTTGTTTCCTTGTACAGTTAATTCCTCATCGGATGTTGCATTAATTGCGGAGATTCCAAGTAAATCTATTCTATCACCGGTGGACAAAGCAGATGGCATTGGCGTGACAAATGCAGCAGAAACACTGAGCATTCTTACGTTAAAATTTGCAGCAATACTAATGGCACTGTTAGCTACCCCAAGCCAGGCTATAGCTGCTTGTCTTCCTGTGCTTGCTTCTTTTGTTGGTTCAGCAAAACCAAAAAGTTTAGCTAAATATGTATTCTGCCATGCTTTTTTTGACGCAGCAGCACCTTTAAATCCAAAAAGTTCTTTTGCGAGCGTTATGGGTCTTAGAGCCTCTTCGACTCGAAATTCTCGCTTAGCTGCACGTTCGAATACAACTGACTTCGACTTCAAGAGTCTGCCTTGGTACTTTATAGAAGACTCATCCTGTTTCCTTAAAACACCTAGCTGCACACCTAATTTGTCTAAGTCCTTTCCTTCTGTAATCTTTGCTTTCATGCTGGCCGCATATTCTTTTATTTTCCCCTTCTCTGATTGTTTTTCGCCTGCTTTACGCAAAATACCTGCGCCGCCAATAACGGCACCTAATCCAACAAGTGCTTTTCCAACCGTCCTACTGACAATTCCCTTAGGCTCTGAAGAAAACTCTTTTTTAAGTGAGGGTGCCATTTTTCCTTTTACTAGCTCTTTAGTAGGCACTGAAAGTTTAGAACTTAAAGTTGTTGACTTAGGCACCATTTTCTCTGCAAGCGTTTGACCTCCAATACCTGGTCTAAGAGATTCTATTTTCTTTGGTGTAATCATTCTTTGTCCTAACTTCACAAGACCTGCACCTGCCAAACGAAACGGTGCTCCAAGAAGTTTACCAACTTTTCCACCGATCTTTGGCGCTATAGTTATAGGAACTGAAACAGCTATTCCTTTTACTGGTGCCCTTTTGATTGTAGGCGCTCTAAATGCAAATCTGCTGAAGTCAAGAGCTGCGAAAGGATCACGGCCTGATGCGTATTGTGCAAAAATAAGGAGTGCTGCAACAAGAAGTAATGGAAGACATGTGAGAAAACTTATCAAAGGAACTGTACCTGGAGTAAAGGTTTCTGTCTTAACACTGCCTATATATGGCTCTTTAGGCCGTGGTGAATAAGATGCAGTTACTGAATACGAGATCTTTCTCGGATCCAAAGATTTAGGCAGAACTGGGGGATCGGTATATATCGTCATTTTGACTGTTCCGTCTGCAGAAGTATTAACAACAAAAGGTGAAGTTGTATCTGAAAGTTGGAAAGTACTTGTCTGCTGATTAAACACTAAAAATTTGTTTAGGATGGTTATTTCAAACAAAATCTCCTTATTTGCCAATGGCACTTCGGCACCAGTATCCCTATCGATCGAAATCAGTTTAGTATTAATTTCGAGGGAATTACTCGTTATCCCGAGTGCGAGATTTCTCGGATGCCGCTTATGCTCAATAGATATTTGGGTAGGAAGTTTGTCTATTGGACAGATCTCAAGAGCTGAAAGGGCAGTAGGAAGGAATAGTAAAATAGATAGTATTAGGATAGCCCTAAATGAATGATAGATGGTTGATTGCCTGCCCATGTGCAGATAGGGTGTTTCTAATATAAAATTATGTTTTACTATACTTTGATAAAATTTACAAAAAACATCGAAAAACCAATGTTTTTTAAGACGATTTATAAAAGAACTTTATGCTCTGTGTGGATGGGAGATTAAGAAGTATACTCCTACTTATTTTCCTTTTACAAATATCATTAATTTCTACAGCACAAACAGTAGGGCAACAGACGTATACGGGTATTCTTCCTGCTTGGGCACCCTTAATGGCAATTGCACTTCTTTTTGGATTTGGACTAGCGGCCATTGCATATATGCTATCCACGCTTTTTAGAATTCCTGAACTTGGCGTATGGGCAAAAACTGAAGTGGCAGAATTAACTGGGAGTGCCTTTCTCGTTGCAATAATT
>CAYHPR010000026.1:0-4647 GCA_964358895.1 Microcaldota archaeon | reverse complement strand
ACCTCATGGTTCTGTACTGGTATGATATTAATGGCAGGATAATTGCGAACAACCACCGGGCAAAATTTATAACAGCCCTTGACGGCCTTATTCATAGGCAGACAAACGGCGCTATTATTATGGTATATAGCGATCTGAAACATTTTGATGATCTGCAGAAGGTCTTAAATGATAAAATGGAGTTTACAAAGGAAATTATACCTATTTTATATGATTATCTTCCTCAGAAGTGATTGATGAAGTATTCTAAAAGGCCTATTATGAAAATTTACAGGACTATACCGCCAACCGCAGCGCCGATTTATCTGAAAGATTTAATACACGAATTCCTCGGCATCTTTTCCGGCAAGAGATATATTCAAAGCCTTGAGGAAGGGATTAAGGCGCACTTTGGCGTTAAACATGTTTTTCTCGTTTCCTCAGGGAAAGCAGCGCTTTTTCTTATACTAAAGGCCATTGAATCTTTGAGGCCTGATAAAAAACAGGTAATAATCCCAGCCTATACCTGCTTTTCCGTGCCCTCAGCCATTGTAAAAGCAGGGCTAAAAGTTTCTTTATGCGATATCAACCCTTCTACCTTTGACTTTGATTATAAACTGCTTGAAAAGGCTATTAATAAAGATACCCTTTGTGTTGTGCCAAACCACCTCTTTGGCATGCCGGCTGATATGGATAAAATAAATAGTATATGCAAGGATAAGGATATTTTTGTTGTAGAAGATGCAGCTCAGGCAATGGGAGGTTCTTACAAAGGCAAGAAACTTGGTACAATTGGCGATGTCGGCTTCTTCAGCCTCGGCAGGGGCAAGAACATAACCAGCGGCTCTGGCGGGATTATAATAACTAATTCCAGCAAGATAGCTGGCGCCATTGAGAAACACTATTCCGGTCTTAAAGAGCCGGGAATTATAGGGTCTTTAAAGGAGTTTTTGCAGATTTTGCTCATGTCTATTTTTATACAGCCTTTCCTTTACTGGCTTCCAGCAGGGCTGACATTTCTAAAATTAGGCCAGACCATATTCTATAAAGATTTTTCGATAAAGAAGCTGTCAGGGATGAAGGCAGGTCTTTTACACGGTTGGCAGGAGAGGCTTGAAAAGACAAATCAAATCCGCAAAGAAAATGGAGAATATTTTAATAAAAGGTTGAGGTTAAGGTCAAGGTTAAGTAATAGGGGAGAGGGAGGGGGTGAGGGGGCTATCCCCTATCTCCGCTTACCTGTTCTTGTGAGCAATAAAGAAATAAGAGACAATATCTTCTCTTTCTCAAATAAAAATGGATTAGGTATAAGCGCCATGTATCCGTCTCCAATAAACGAAATAGAGGAGATTAAAAGTTATTTTAATGGTAAATTATTCCCTTCTGCAAAAAAGATTGCAGATGGGCTTTTGACAATACCTACTCATCAATTTCTTTCAAAGAAGGATAAAGAAAAGATTTGTGGTTTGCTTAACAGTGTTGTTATTTCAAAGCCTCAACTAAATATTAAACGCCCATTTATAGAAAACCCAAAATTGATAGTATAGCTGGTTATGTCGGAGGTGAACATGTTCTTTAAAATAAAAATTTTATTAATATTTTTAATGTTATTAATATTTTCTGTTTCTTGCGAAGGAGGAAAAATGTCTGAAAAAAAAGACTCATCTAAATTAAATAATAATATCTCAGAGAAGATGCTGGAGAAGATTGCTGAAAAGAAGATTTATTTTGGGCATCAATCTGTTGGCTTCAACATACTGGATGGGGTTAACGATATCCTAAAAGAAACCCCTAATATAAAATTGAATATAGTCAAGACAAGCGATTCAGCATTATTAAAGACGCCGATCCTTGCGCACTCCCCCATTGGTCTGAATGATGAGCCCGAATCAAAAACGCAGGATTTTGCAAATAAGATGAAAAATGGTTTGGGAAATAATGCGGATATTGCGTTCTTTAAGTTTTGTTATGTAGACATAACCTCAAGAACAGATATTGATAAAGTTTTTTCTGACTACAAAAAAAATATTGAAAACCTGAAAAAGGAATATCCTGCAACAAAATTTATTCATGTTACAGTTCCTCTTACCGTTTCAAAACCGACAATCAAGACTTTCATCAAGAAATTAATGGGGAGGCAGGACAACAATATAAAGAGAAATCTATTTAATGAAAAACTGCGTAAAGAATATGAAGGTAATGACCCTGTCTTTGACCTGGCAAAAGTGGAGTCTACTTACACCAACGGCAGTAGGGCGTCTTTTACAAGCGGCGGCGCTAATTATTATTCGCTTGTGCCTGAATATACGGACGATGGCGGCCATCTTAATGAAAAGGGCAGGAAGATTGTTGCTTCGGACCTTTTGCGTTTTCTATCCGGACTGGTTAAGGAATAAATGTATTTTTCCTTAAAAAAGATTATTAAATACCTTAAGAGACTTATCAGCGACCCACTTCATTTTCTGAAGGGCCTCTTAGCCTTACTAAAGGGTTCTCTTTATATTGTCTATTATAGGCTGTTCAGGAGGAATATTAATATAGGTTTTCCATTTAAGGCCTTTTCAAAGGTTAGCATAATCGGTCCGGGGGTAGTTAAAATCGGGAAAAACTGCTCAGTTTATAAAAATGTTTTTAAAGGGCTTACTATAGTTACATATTCAAGTGACGCCGTTGTGGTTATTGGCAGGGGGTGTACTTTAGGGGGATTGACGATTAGATGCAGTAAAGGGATTGAAATCGGTGACCATGTTATGACAGCAACCTCGCTTATTCAGGATTCCTTTTTTGTTAATCAGGATAGGGCAATGTCCTTGTCCATTAATGAGCTTATTCCTGAATTTGAAGCAATATCCATAGGGAATAATGTGTGGCTGGCTATGGGAAGTGCCGTCATGGGCGGATGTATTATCGGAAACGATTGCGTTGTTGCAGCAGGTGCGTGGTGTTTTGACTCTGAAATTAATGATTACTCCCTTGCCATTGGCAATCCAGTAAGAAAGGCGCTTCCAATAGAGAGACTACAGAGGCTAAAGGGGATATCATGAGGGATATTATTGCTGCCATAAGGGGGAGGCTATTTATATTCATGTGCAGGCTTTTCAGGAAGAATATAAACATAAAAGAAGGTTTGAGGATATACAGAAGGTTGTCCATCGGTGGAAATGGGAGGATTAATATTGGAAAAAACTGTATTGTTGATGGTATCCGTGGTGATAGCAGCCAGTATGTAACAATTAATGCCTACAGTCCTGAAGCTGTCATAACAATAGGAGACAATGTACATCTCTATGCAGCAAGAGTCGCAGCTAAATTTCAGGTAACGATAGGCGATGGGGTTTTGATAGAGGAATCTGGCATTACCGATTCAGATTTTCACTCAATTGACAGAAGCAGAGGCAACCCTCCTGATGAAAATAGGGAAAGATGCCAGATAAATATTGGAAACCGCGTTTGTATAGGTGCGAGGAGCCTTATAACAAAGGGAGTAACCATAGGGGAAGATGCCTTGATCGCCCCTGGTTCAATTGTAACCACTTTTGTAAAACAAGGGTCAATTGCACTCGGAAATCCAGCAAAGCCCATGATGCAATCTCAATCAGTAGAAAAAGGCTGAGGGGGATTTATCGGAAAGATATCATAATGGCAGAAGACATGAAGCTTATTGTTACAATTGATACAGAAGAAGATAAGTGGGATGGTTATAGTTCAAAGGATTATACAGTAAATAATATTGATAGAATTGATGCCCTTCAACAATTGTTTGATAGTTTTAATGTTAAACCCACTTATCTCGTTACATATCCGGTTGCAACTAATGATAGGGCAGTCTCCTTGTTAAGTTCTATATTAAAGGCAGGCAAATGCGAGATTGGCGCACACTGCCACCCATGGAGCACCCCACCCTTTGAGGAAGAAAAAAAATTAAGAAATAGCATGCTCTGTAATTTGCCGTCTGCCTTGCAATATAAGAAGATTGGCCTTCTGCGCGATACGATTCAGAAAAAATTCAGCATCAGGCCTATTTCATTCAGGTGCGGCAGGTGGGGATATAATCAGGATGTTGCTGTCAATCTTGTAAAATTAGGATATAAGGTTGACACATCAATTATTACCTATACAGATTGGTCAATATACGAAGGGCCAGATTTTGCAAATATCTCACCAAAGCCATTTAGGTTTGCAACAGATGATATTTTTAGAGAAGTGTCTGACGGCCCCCTATTGGAGATTCCGGCAACGGTAGGCTTTCTGCAACAGAACTTTAAGATGTGCAATAGTGTTCTTAATATAATTAGAAAAACGCCACTCAAATTTCTAAAATTAGAAGGGATGCTTTATCATGCAGGGGTGATCAATAAGATATGGCTGTCACCTGAGGTTTCGGATGCAAAAAATATGATAGACTTAACCATATCTATGAGGAAGAATAATTACAAGATTATAAATATGTTTTTTCACTCCTCAAGCCTTCAGCATGGCCTCACCCCTTTTGTTAAAACCCGTGATGATGAGAAAAGATTCCTTGAGAGGATAAATGAATTTCTTGTCTACTCCAGTAATGAAGGGATTGAATCTATTACGCTTTCAGATTCTTTAAGATTAGTGTGATTTATCATGTGTGGAATAGCAGGTATATACAATTATAGCAATAAAACCTACGAGCATCTT
>CAYHPR010000025.1:0-4708 GCA_964358895.1 Microcaldota archaeon | reverse complement strand
ATCTGCCTATAGGCGCAGTGGATGAAGCAGTAAATGAATACTTTCCATCTGTTCCAGTTATTCCTTTTGCATAATAAGTTCCGTCGAGTTGAATTTCAACAACACCACCAGAAAGTGTTGTTCCATCTGGTTTCTTTGCAGTGACAATAACTTGTCCGCCAGCACATTGGCCTTCTGTTGTTAGCTGTATTCCTGGACATGTTGGAATATCTGCAGTAATTGATGCATTAATATAATTGGCATTTGAACCATTTATTGAATATACTCCTGCAGTTTCAGGTGTAAATCTAAAGTCTCCGTCTAATCCGGTTGATCCGCTAAAGGTTATCTTTCCATCTTTTTTTATACTAATTAGAATGCCATTAATCGGGAAGTTACTGTCTGTTCTTTTTGCAATAATTGCAGCTTCCTGTCCAACGCAGCTTACTTGTGAAGAAAGTTGCATGAAATATAGCTGGTAAGTTGTAAGATCACAGAGTTTAGGCAATCCTGTTCCACTGTCAGGTGTCCAAACCTTAGCAGTAATAGACGAACAAGTGTTTGGAACACATGTGCCTCCACTTAATACGTATCCATTAGAGCATGCTGCTGGCCCTACGCATGATGTTCCACTTGGTGTGGTTCCAGTAGGACATGTGAAGGGAAAACTTGTTTGCGAAACACATTGTTCTACGGCTGCATCAAAATAATAATCGCTCTGGCGGCAAAACGGTGTGGTTGTATACGTGCCCCTTGGAGCAGTACAGATATCTGAACACGATGGATGCTGACTGGCTCCAACCAGTGCTTTAACATACGTGTATGGTGAACAGGAAGTTGTACCAATTCTGATACAATCCCCATCTTTATAAGCAATGCATGCATGATGAACTCCGCTCCCGCATTGGCCTCCAAAATACTCCCATACCTCAAAAGGCGAGTATTCAAAATGATTTTCTGTACATTGGATAGTGTTTGGATCGTAAGAACAGTAATCCGCACAACCTGAACGTGAAACAGGTATTTTGTAGCTGTTGTAAGTGTAACCTGCAGGACAAGACCCTTTACAACTTTTTGTTTGTGGATCATAGCTCATTGGGTCGCATCTATACGTGTCAGCGTACCTGCACACATCGCCTACCAACACTCCTCCGGGACATTGAGCCGGACCTACACACGAAGAGCCACTAATTGTTGTTCCTGAAGGACACGGATCTACGGTAGTACAGAAAACATTGATATCAGAAACGTAATACTCACAGCTCTGCGATGCAGTCGGTCTGCATTGAACATATCCTGTGTATGACGAAAAAGGTGTACAAGTCAGTTGGAGACCTGCGTCTGTAATGATCGAAGTTTGAGGATAAGAAATTTGCGAAAATAGAATAATAATCAGGCCAACATAGACGCTCAAATGCAGCAAATGTAGATAAGAAATTTCTCTAGAATCTTTAGATCTATTAATTTCAATTTTCATTTTATCTACCTATATCAGTCTACTGAGCGAACTAATGTCAACTTCTTCTCCAAGTATACGCGACAAGTTTCTAACAAATGCAACAATTACGATCCAATTGATTGCTGGAAGAATGAAAACAGGAAGCAAAGAGGAACCTGCAGCTCCAATAGCACTACTTATTGCATTTGCTCCAATTTCTCCAACAAATGCAAGCTCTATAGGTATTAGGATAAGTACCATGAATGGCAGAATGCTAAATGCAGCGAATGACGCCCCTACGCCTATTATCGTTGCAAACCAACCGCTTTCTTCAAGTTGTGGAATACCTTTGTCCTGTATTAAGGAATAGCTCAGTGCAAACATCAATGGATAAAAAATGAATAGTCCAATGGCGACTGCGATAAGAACTCCGCCAAATTCACGAGTCGGTGTGAAACAACGAAGAATGACGCCAGTAGGCAGTAAAAAGTTTAACAAATGTTGTTCGATTACTGTGAAAATGTCCAGATAACCTGTAGCTATTGCTACTTGGAGCATCGTCAGATTTGTAATAAACTGTAATGCTCCTAGAACAACTTGAAAACCAACGAAAGGATTATCTGCTATTGAAAGGCTGATAACAAATCCAGCTGGTAAAGTCTGCGTATTTACGAACATACTTGAGAGACCAGATACGAGCATTATTGAGTTCACTGCTTCGTTATATGAAAATAACGCTTTATCCCTTGCAAATTCAAAATATAATTTTGCAGCATCAAACATTGTATTGGCATTTACTCCAAATTGACGCAAGTCCAGGTTGCAAGCAGCTGTTAAAAAAGAGTAAAAAAGTAAAAGAAGAACAGACGTTGCAATTACTTGGACAAAATCCGTTCTGGCACGGTTAAGTAATGCGGCATTTTCTGATATTTTACCAAACATATAAACTAAAGATATGATTCCTGTTGAGATGAACAAGCCAATTATGCTCCAAGTTTTCCAATTAGCATTAACTGCAGTCGGATCTCCACTTGTTCCAGCAAAGTCTAGTTTAATTGCAACATCACATGAATTTGCAGCAAATGATAACGAGATTAATAACAAGATAAACAATATCGTTTTTCTTCGAATTTCTATTATTTTGAAATTTTGATCCAACTTCATTATATCAATCTCACTAAAGTGCTAAAGTCAACATTAGCTCCGAATATTTCTGCAGTATATCTAATGATATTCAAGACAATCAAGAAACCAAAAAACGGCAGGATTGATGCTTCTACAACTAATTTAAACAGTATGCAACCCATTACTCCGCCAGGTCCTGTATTAAATAATCGGCCAATAATCTGTTCTACAGCTTGGAACGAACTGGTAAATCCAAGATCCAAACTTCCAAAAGAAATATCTCGTATATTAATACTCGAACATCCTGTCACATCCAAATAATTCTTTGCAATATCCTGTACAAGCAAGTATATGATCGGTAGAAAAATTGTGAATCCTATAGCGATTGCAATCATTGCACCGCCAGCACTTCTTGTAAACGGAAAGGAGCGTAATAAAATTCCAAGAGGCAAAAGAACCGCGAAGAAGCCATCCCAATTTTTGAGGATTTCTACCTGAAGTTTTAGTTGCATTGCAAAAGGAACGAGCAATGAAAGGACTGTTGATAGTACGCTCATTAATGCACTATACCCTGGCTGCAATGGAACAAATGCTTGTTGTCCGCTGACACTTATTCCAACTGTTAATGTTCCTAAAACTCCAATTCCAAGACTGCTAAACGCAAGATATCTTATTGCATCAGAAACTTGATTGAACAAACCGTCTACATATGCGATAGCCATATCTTTCATAGTCGCAAAATTTCCTCCAGTTCTAAGCTGACCTGGATACGCTAGGGACGTAGTAGAAAATGCAGGAGCCACTATATTATCTAAGACACTAATGGAAGTAAGATAAAACATTAGAATAGCCGCAGTTCCAATCGTCTGATATAGCTCGCTTTCAGTCCAATTTATTAGGCGCGGACTTTCAACAGATTTTGCTATCATATACATCACTGCAAGAAATAATGAAATTATAAAGAGAGTTATTGTTGAGGCATTGATGAAAACATCTGGTCTACATCCAATTCCCGACCGATAATAACCAAATTGGCAACTAGTTTGAGGTGCTGAAGGAGGCGGAGATATAACTGCATTTATCTCTGTGACTAATAAAAGTAAAATTACCGCAACTAACGTTTTTTTACAATGACCTATATCTAGTCTAACGTCTTCCCTTTTCATTATATCAACCTACTAAGTCCAGCTATATCCGGATCTCCTCCAATCATTGGTGAGAACTGGCGAATAAATCCAATTGTTGTGAAAATTGCAATCATCGGAATAACCATGGTCATAATGTATGTCCTGCCCAATGCATCAAGAAGTCCAATTTTTGTTGTTTTTCCTTTACTGTCATAATCTGTGAAAAGTGAAGATATGTCGGTAGTTCCTGGAGCCCCTATTCCCCCACTACTCACTTCACCGACTGGCAAAGGGTCTTCTTGAATGGTAACAGTTGTTCTATCTACGGTGTACCATGCCAAAACATAAGTTAAAGGAAATATCATGTAAATTCCGATTCCAGCTGCAATAAGCAATCCTCCAAATTTACGAGTAAACCAAGGAATTCTAAATAACAAACCGCTTACAAAAAATATGCCAGATAATGCACTCAAGTAAGTTAATAGTGTTTCTTGAAGTTTGAGGTTTGCCATTGTATTTAGAAATTCCCCTAAAACTAATGCTAACGAGTTGTTGAAAATTGCTCTTCCAGAATATAACGGAAGGCCGAAATCTAGATAAAATTTTACGTAATAAAGCAAAAGCTCAAAACTGAAACCCATCACAACGCTTTCTAGATATTTTGAAGTTGCAAGTGCTTTTGAAGTTTCTTTGCTTTGGATTGCATATTTCTCATAAGTTGATCCGAGAAATCCTCTAGCTATATAAAACTGGCACGGGTAAGGGCAGGAAGCAGTGGTTGTGGGGGACCATCTTCCCGTTGGATCATTATACGCCCAATATTGGACTGGTCCAGTTGTAGACGCAGAGGTTAGAATGTCTTGTGCGAGACTATTCGAAACACTTTCTGCAGTTCCTACAAAGGTAATAAACATTAGAGCAATAAATGCGGTGAATAAAACATTTGCAAATTCATCTTTTGCAAATGCTTCCCATGCTGGAATTACGAAAGCTTTCGAGATCATGTACGCAATTCCTAGGAGTGTTGCGGTTCCTGCCA
>CAYHPR010000024.1:0-5342 GCA_964358895.1 Microcaldota archaeon | reverse complement strand
GTCGCACAGCAAAATAACATTGCGTTCACTGCTTCATTTTCACCGATATTGATTGCTGGCGCACTTTTATTCTCATTTATTGTTGGTGCATTAAGCGGGCTATTGCCTGCAATGAAGGCATCCAGCCTGAAACCAATAGAAGCACTTAGATATGAATAACAGTATCGATGACAGGAAAAAATAACTGACATAATGGATAACATAGAAGGGTAATTGGTGAAGAGATGACAAAAAATAAAGCTGAAACGATAATAAATCTCAAAAACGTAAAAAAAGCATATGTAATGGGCCAAGTTGAAGTGCCTGCACTCAGGGGAATAAATCTTGAAATTAAAAAAGGAGAATTCTTAGCAATCGTCGGTCCTTCAGGCAGTGGAAAATCAACATTGCTTAACATGGTTGGATGCCTTGACGTTCCAACTACAGGTGTTATTGAACTTGAAGGAGTTAATATCAAAGAGCTTAGCGAAAGTGATCTTGCACAGATAAGAGGAAAAAAAATCGGATTTGTTTTTCAGTTTTTCAACTTGATTCCAACATTGACTGCACTTGAAAATGTCACACTTCCACTGATATTTCAAGAAGTATCGAAAGAGGAAAGAGAAGAACGTGCGAGAACCATTCTGAAACAGGTAGGACTTGAAAAGCGTATGCATCACCGCCCTGGCGAACTGTCTGGCGGTGAGCAGCAAAGGGTCGCGATTGCAAGAGCTCTGATTGTAGAACCGGACGTAATACTTGCAGACGAACCTACAGGAAACCTGGATCTTAAGACAGGCGAAGGGATTATGGCAATGCTTGAAAAAATACACGAAGAAAAAAAGAAAACAATAATAACTGTTACGCACGAACGGTTTATAGCACAGTATGCACATAGAATTGTTCAGATAAGAGATGGAATGGTTGTAAGTGACCGTTCACGAGAACACACTGACCTAAGAACGATAAAGGAGAAATAATATGAAAAAAATAATTGTTTCGTTTCTGTTAACTGTATTTTTTGCAATTGCTTTTTCACAAACTACGACCCAGCAACCATTGGGCGGAAGTGCCTCGCTTGGCGGTTTAGTTATAAGTAACACTTCATTATACTCCCCATATCCTGCAGAACCTGGAAAATATATCGATTTATGGGTGAGAGTACAGTATGTTGGATTGAAAGGTCCTGCAGAGGAAGTAGTTTGCCAAGTTAATCCGACCTTCCCGTTTTCAATTGAAACAGGAGACCCCATTGTCAGCAATATTGGCTTAATATCATCGTATCAAGAAGTACTGCTAAAGTATAGAATTAGGATCGATGCAAATGCAGTTGCAGGAACTAATAAACTGAAATATGGGTGCAAGATGAAGGGTTTTGATTACTTTGAAATGGAATTGCCGGTTTATATTCAACCACAGGACGCAGTCCTCACAGTTGATAAAATTGAGAGCATTCCTTCAACATTTAACCCAGGGCAGATAGGAACTGTCAAAATATACCTGAAGAATATAGCTTCCGTAACTTTGAAGGATATAACTATCAAATATGATATTTCTTCCGCAGATCTGCCTTTTGCTCCAGTTAATTCGACTATAGAACAAAGAATCACAGCATTGGAGCAGGACAAAACCACAGATGTTGAATTTGATATTGCAGCTAACCCGGATGCAGTTGACAAAGTTTACAAGATACCTGTAGTATTGACATATTACGATATTCTTGGAAAGAGCTATTCCAGAAACATGACTACATCAATTCAAGTTCAAACAAAACCTGAGGTATTTCTTGTCCATGAGCAAACAACAATCGTCAAGAATGGAACTAAGAACACAGTAACTGTTTCAATAGTAAACAAGGGACTTGCTAAAATTAAGTTTCTTACAGCTTCATTTGCAGAACCACAGACAGACGAATACCACCTGTTAAGCCCATCAGATGTTTACGTAGGTGATATCAATTCCGATGATTCAGAAACTGCGACATTTGATTTGTATATTAACAGTGAAAAATCAAGCATATCTCTTCCAATAAACATAAACTTCAAAGATGTGAATGGAAATATTTATGAGATGCAAAGCAACGTACCCGTCCTAGTTTTCAATAGTGAAGAAGCTGTAAGATTTGGGCTTGAAAAACGCATATCAACAGATCCATTGATAATTGTAGTAGGTGGAATTGTAATTTTATATGTATTATACAGAATTCTTAGGGCTGTAACAAAGAAAAAAAGAGAATAATTGAATAAATACTTATTTTGGAATTATGCTCTGCTCTGTCGTGGACGTTGTTGCATGTTCAATGAATCGTTGTGCAGCCAGTGCTGCTTTTGACCCATCTCCAACTGCAATCACAACCTGCTTATCGATAACATCTGTAATGTCTCCTGCAGCAAAAATACCTGGGACGGAAGACATATTATTTTTGTCAATCACGATGTAGCCCCTATCATCAAGCTTGACAAGATCCTTGACCATATCGGTATTTGGTGAATAACCAATTTCAACAAAAACACCATCAATTAGATATGTTTTGTCAACATTTCCTTCCTTGACGCGTATGCCCTTGACTGTTTCATCTCCGAATATTTCAGTTATTTCTGCATTAACGTGGGCATCGATGTTTGGAGCGAGTTCGATTGCTTTCCTCCAAGTTTCTATTCCTCCAAGCTTAGGTCCGAATTCAAAGATATGAATTCGTTTGACATATTTCATCATGTATAATGAGGAAAGAAGTCCGGATTTGCCTCCACCGATAACTGCAACAGATTTATCCTTGAAGAGTGGACCATCGCAGGCTGCACAATGAGAAACACCTTTTCCTTCAAATTCTTTTTCACCAGGAACATTAAGCCATTTGAAACGTCTTCCTGTCGTAATAATGACTGCCTTTGCTACATAGCTTGCTGCATCTGTTCTTATCATAAATTCGTTATTCGTTTTTTTTATTTCTTCAACTCCCTCAAACCTGACGTTGACTTCGTAGTCTTTCATGTGCTCTTGAAACTTTTTAACTAAATCATAACCTGATAGATAATGATACCCGAGGTATGTCCCAATATTAGGAATATAATTAGCGAGACCTCCGATATCTTTTGAAATACAAACAAAATTCAGTTTCTGCCTTGAAGCGTAAAGGCATGCAGCTATCCCAGCTGGTCCTGCACCAATGATAACGAGGTCTAAGTACATGCAGAGATATCAATCAAAGTTATTTTATTTCTTCTTTAGAGCCCAGTTATAGATGTTGGCAAACAGATATCCAGTTACATAAGCAAATATCGTAACTACAACCCACACTCCAACTCCTAGTACAGTAAACCAGCTGAAACCAGGATACATAGCTGCCATCATTGTTGGCTGGCCAAATGGTCCATGCCAAATAAGACCGACCAGTCCCCATAAGAGAGCTGTTCCGGCTAATGCAATTCCTGTTGCATGTTCATTCAATTTATTGAATTTTTGTTCAACCATATTTTCACCTATCTTTTTCTGCTTAATTTCTGATCAATGCTATAAAGAAGATAAATGCTAAAACTGAAACCGATGATTAATATCAAAACGATAAGCTGGTTCCAGGTTAATGTATTTGTTACATAATTTTGCTGATACATCATGGATCTCATCATTGATGGCATCATGTACATCATCATCCCACTGAAACCATTGCCCATCATTCCAACCCCTAGCTGATCAGTCTGGGTTGAAACGCACCCAAGTGAATTTTTTGCAAGATTAAGGTGCATAATTTTTGTTGCCTCTGGCCCCATCATTAGTTCCATTTGGTCATGTAATTCATGATTCCCTATCATTCTTTCCATTAATGCATCGCCATACTCTTCAAGTTGCAATTCGGTTAGTGTTGAACAGCTAACACTAACTGCTGTTTGATTTGTTATCTGTACGCCCATCATCCTTTGCATCATTTCGTTCATTTGATTTTGAGGAATCGAAAAATCAGACATATGTGCAAAAGAAACAGAAAATAATAAAAGAATTGAAAGGACAGCAAAACGTTTTTTCATAAACTCACTTTAACAGACTATGTAAAACTTAGGTATTTAAATTATAGCATAATTCATAATTTAGTTATACTCTAAGAACCTTAAGAAAATATTGTGGAGTATTAAAAGGGTTAGATTTATGAATCGAATTTCTCTAAACACGAAACAAGTTGGCTATATTTTAGTTCTTATTTCAGTTCTACTCGGAGGGCTAGTTTGGCAGTACACCAATGCACTCAATGCTAGAAACGCGTTATTGCACGAAAGTTGTACACTGCCTGAAAATGTCTGCCCATTCAAGCAAAGTATTCCAGCAGAATCATTGATCGGTGCGATTATTTCGGCATTTCTATTTTTATTCGGAGTTTTCTTAATCATCACTTACCGTGACGTAACTACGGTTCTAAAAGAAAAAAGCTCAAAGATAGAAAAAATTGCTGAAACGTTAAAGGATGACGAAAGAAAGGTCTATGACACGATAGTTGGATCGGAAGGTGCTGCATACCAGCACGACATTGTTACAAAGACAGAGTTATCGAAAGTAAAAGTTACACGAATTCTTGATATGCTTGAGGCAAGAGGACTTGTTGAAAGGAAGAGAAGAGGAATGAGCAACTTAGTTGTGCTTAAACATTTCTAAAAGCTAAATTATACTTAGCGTATAGAGTATTAATCTGAGATTATCTTCTAACTTTTCTAATTTTTTTAGATGCCACTTTCTTAGATACAATTTTTTTAGGCACAGTCTCATTTTGATTGTTATTATGCCCATTAGTCAGCAGGAAATATGCACCTATAATGAATAATATGGCAGAGATAGAATGCGAAGCAAAATGTATTTGTTCTCTCAAACTAACATCAATCGGATAGCCATGATCAACTGCTTCATGTACAAAAATATCGATTAGGATTACTAGATAAGATGCAACGACAAGCAAAAGTGGAAGAGACGGCAAAAACTCTTTTCTACGCATTAGAAACTTCGCAACCACACTTGATGCTAAGATAATTATACTGGCAAAAAAAGCTATCAACAGCACCTGCAGGTCATATGCCATCAGTAAATCAGATGTAATTGTAGCCATTGAGACCTAAACAACAATAGTACGATCATTTATAATATTATGCTGGCTTTCGAGTTTATCCACACAGCCAGATATAACCAAGCTCAGTAAATCAGTACTATCTGATTCGAATGCAGATAGATTGGTTTCTTTGATTATCTCTTCGTATCTTTTTCTGGCAATTTCATGTGCATCGTAAACTGATTTATTGATAATCTCATCTAGAGTAAGGTATATAACTCCCATTAGTTTATGGCAACAGAACATATGAAATCTTACCTCGGTTATTACTTTCGAT
>CAYHPR010000023.1:0-5693 GCA_964358895.1 Microcaldota archaeon | reverse complement strand
GTTCCTCCTGCTTTCTGTGTAGGCAAGTCCAGCGTTTCATTTAGAAATGGTTTATCTGGTGGTGGAGGTTCAGGAGTTAGGAATGAAAGTGCTACTGAAGAATTAGTTGTTTTTTCAGTTAATCTATAGCTTGAGATGTTGTTAGGGGTAGTCAATGTTTTAATTTCATTAGGTCCTAGTGCACTAAATGCACCTGGCTGTAAGAATATTAATATTGTTCGATTGATGTCTCCAACCGAAGAGGGTAAAGTAGAGTCTGTTAGAGTACCGGAGTTTGAAAAAGCAAATATTTCTACTGAATTAGGTGCAATTGTTACAGTATTCGCATTCGGAGAAGAAACATACTGAATAGTATGTGGTCTATTGTCCGAATTAAATAATTGAATAATAACTGGCGTAATGGCTAGAACATTATTGCCAAGTTGTCCAGCAAGCTGTTTTGCAGAAGTAGTAGCTCCATATTCCATTACAAACTCCAGTTGTTTATTTATTTTGTTCACAAATCTTATCTGGCTTATGGAAGTTTCATTAGAAATAGATGAAATAAGCACTTGTGGTGATGGACCATAAGGGGTCATCATTATCCCGTCCGTACTCATTGAAGTTACGACAGACGTGAAGTTGTAAATATCATGAGTTCTAGCGTAGTATGTTTCTGGTTGAACAGTGATGCAATTAGCTTCTTTAGGTGTTAATGTGGTCGTGCCTCCTGTCTCTGGATTTTTTAAGACATGATTTACAACGTCATCATTTATCCAACAAATCTTATCGCCTGGTTTGGCTAGCAAGGTTGGTTTGTCAAATCCAACCGAAGTCACTTTAATGTTGTTTGTTTTTGTTTCTTTTATGTTAAGCAATTGTCTTGCATTTGCTATATCTGGAATAAAAGAGGTAGTGTAAGCGCCTTCGCCTTTATAAGACGTCTTGCATCCATCATCACTCAACGGCGGAATATCTATTGTTGAAATAACTTGACCATCTTTGTTGCTTATGGTTTGAATCGTTCTCTGCTTAGCAACAGGATTTTGCCAACAGACGCGCGTTCCTGGCGGTGAATCAGCAGTATTTGGTTCAAAGCCAATAGGCTGAACATTTATTGTGGCAGATGGTTTTCTTGAACCAATTAACCAAGTTACAATCCTTCCATCGCTTGTATTCCCTCGGTAGATTCCAGGCAAGACTCCAACAATACAACATTGGGCAGGAGACTTTGCAATAGGCTTTCCAAGTTCAAGCGGTTTGAATTGACCTTCGGTTTCTCTATAAATATCAATAACCAGTCCATCTGTTTCTGAAGAGAAGCAAATGCTGTCCCCAAGTGGTCTTGCTAAAAACTTGTCAGAAGGATCAATGTTTCCATTTGTGAAAAACTTGAACAAATTGCTGTCGGACTGGACGAATAGGCCCGCTGTTGAATTAGTAGTATTGTCATTAATTAAATATTCACCAAGTGTGTTTGCCGTAAATGTTTTCAATTTATTATCTAAGTTAAGTGTGAATTTCGAAGGAGTCGGAATGAACGTTGCACTTAAGTTATGTTCATTTAAATTATTCAGATTGAAATTAATAGTTCCTCCCTTTACAACCAAACCATAATCCGGTACTATCCTGTTACCCACATAATATGCTGCATTTGTTGAAACCTCTTCAACACTGATGTCTGCCGCATCACCGTTTGTATCCCTGAATATATAATTCCCTAAAGGTAATGGAGGGATACATTCTTTTTGACCGCTTGTGAGATTATACTCTCTCAGTGTGTCAAGTGTAGCTTTATTCTTTAGGAATATACTGTGTGTTTTATCATCTACACTATTGAGACAAATCTCTGATTTTGTTGTTGTCGTCAGTTCTGGCGGATCAAATGTACTGTTTCCAATGGAGATATTCATGAAAACGTCTCTGAACGGCGTACATTTATTTTGTGCTTCTTCAAAATCTTGAAATGTGGGACCTTGACCAATCATAAAGAACGGAATCTGCTGAAGTCGATTGCCTTCGCCAGTATAATATCCCTGGACAGCATTTCCTAACTGTGAGAACGGTATTCCTGTCTTAAGGAACATGTCGCCTCCCTGAAACGTTCCTTTGACCGTATTTTCTTGCAAAGTGCAGTCTAGAAAGTGATATTTTTTTCGTGGATCATTTCTATTTTTACATTCATATTGTGTTTTGTAGTATGCTTTACCACCACAAGAGACACTATAATCAAATGAGAACGAAGACGGTTCGCCACAGATCGGAGGGATGCTCTCTCCATGGCCTCTGACATTGAATTTTATTGTCGCTTTTCCATTTTTTTCACCTTCTTTTTGGGTTATAAGTAATTTGTCAAGTCTACACGCACTTGAATGAAGCGAAGGACTTCCAGACTGTTGACCTGAATCACATCTATCTCCTTCAATGAAACCTCCAGAGTGGGGGAATCCTGTTCGTTCAAGTTCGCTGGAACTGCCTAGGCTCATTGTTGTAGCTCCACAAAATCCATCTATTGCATCAAGATACGCAATATCATCTGTTTTTGCTGTGCGTCCAACTCCACTAACACTTGCACCACAACTAAACTCAGCAAAAAGTAATCCTAACTCTGGTCTCGGTACAGTAAATGTTAAATCGAAATCGGCTTGATCACTTACGTAAACATCATTACCTCCTTTTGCTAGTGTTCCGCTTTTTCCGGTTCCTAAAAGCTCAAAAGATAGAAACGATTCTTTTTCTACGCATTCCCATCCTTGATCTTGCGGCAAGTCAAAGATATAATCAAGCCCTTGCACTTTAGTATCTGCTGAACCTTCAAATCCCGTACATCTGATCGTTTCTGATTGGACTCTCTTTTGCTTAACAACGGCTGCACAAGTTGATTCTGCATAACCTGTACACGTATCGGTTCCTTTTTCCACAGTTATTTTTACGCTTGAAGGTACCCCCTCTCTTGGTTTAAGGTCTATACATGCAGAGAAAAGGATCACAGTTAAAATAACTAGAAACAATAGTCTATTGTTTGTAGTTTTTTTTTCTTCGTTCAGTGTTTGTTCAATATTCATACGCTCATCTTTTCTTTTGGTAGCTTGTAAGTTCAATTGATGTATTTTCACTTGTCGATTTTAACAAAAGAGGTAAATTTTCTGAGAGCCAAATAGTATCATTTTCTTTTGTTTTATATGTTTCAGCATCAAACGTTCCGGCAGTTATGGAAACATTATCCTTTCCTGTTTTTACTAGTTCATCTCCGCATATTTGTGGTGCTACTTGAGCATCGCTACAAGATGCATTTTGTAAGATCTCTTTTTCAGCAAAATTCATTTTTATTGTTGCAGATGCACATTTATTTTGTACATTAAGTTTTGTTGTATACTCGATGGTTATATCATTTATTGAAAATGGCAGTATACTGCTCACGTTTCCTATGGCGGGTGTACTTGAGTTTTCCGAACTATTATCTATTAGATCTTGAATTTTATCAAACACATCTCCAAAATTCGTAGTTTTAATCTTCGTAATTCTAATATTTCTGTTCGTATCTAATATTGATGAAAGTGATATTAAAAGACTTGTTTCATTATTTCTAAATAAATATGAATAGTCATACTCTTCACTATCTGCAGTGAGTAGATTATTACACATTTTCTCTCTTTGATCTGGTTTACTTTGTGTTGTCGGTAAAATGTCCTGTATGTTCGGTTCAGATATGCTGCCAAAAATATTTTTTGATATTTTTTCAGCATTTCCAGATAAAGTAGGAGTTTCTTGAGTCGGTTTTTTTAATAAAGTCGGAATGGTCCCTATTAAGAGAGCTAAAAGTAAAAGAAAGAAAACCATTACTAGCCCAGTTAAAAGTTTATTCCAACTTACCTCCTTTTTTATTGATTGGGCCGTATCTAGAGATTTAGTCCTGTCTTTTTCAAATTTTTTTGTATCCATATTTTCACTTTAAAGTCCACGTTACTATGAATGTTTCTATCTCTTATATCATTCTAAACATTGATCTTCCAATCTCTGAAATATCTGCACCGAGCATGCCAGAGGCCGAACGAATAAACATCAACGTAGCACCGATCGATATTAACATGTAAATAAATGCAGCATACCTAAGGCCGGTGCTAGTTGCTTGGATGCGCGGCATCTGAATATCTACATCTGCTGCTGCACTTTGAACCGTACTGACCTGATCGGCTACGCTTCCTACAGCTATAGGGCAGGTTTTCTGCAGTTGTACTGTTTCGGAAGAAACTAACACACTACAACTTTCGAGAGTTGGAGGAGTCCCGACATAAAGTATAGTGAAAACTAATGGATAAACGATGTAAAGACCAATTGCAATTGCAGTCATTACCGCACCAGCTCCGCGCGTAGGCGGAAAAGCTCTAAGAATCAAACCTATTGGTAAAAAGACTGTGAACATACTTGTTTCTACAAATTTTAACAAACTTAGCTGCGCATATAAAAAGATCATTAGCCAAGTTAATTCATCGGCTAAATATTCAGACGTACTTACTTTTGTTCCTGCGCCAGTAAATACTAACGGGTTTGAAGGAGTACCTATCTCCGCCACAATTGGAAATTTAACTCTAAATTGAATATTAAAGTTTGCAAGAAATTGATATGGTACGGATGCAGCATAATTGTCCTCATATTTAGTTTGTGCACATTTTATCAGATTTCTGAGGAATGCATAAGAAACCTCAAATGGACTTATAGAAATAAGGGCAGCGCCTTGTCCAGCTTGAAATTGGGCCGGTGCGTATATGGCTGCAGTTATTGCACCTGTTTGCCTTTCAAGTAAATCAAGTAACGAATATTCAAATTGTTCCGTACCAAAAAGCATTGCGATAAGAATTAATGACGCAATTGCTTGTGCAAGTTCAGCTTTTCCAATGTTCTTGATCTGTGGAATTTCAAACGAATGGCCGATTACATATACTAATCCTGAAGCAAGCAGCGCAATCAATATTACTGTTATGGAAATAGTTACCCAAGGACTGACTGTTCCAATAAACGGAGCAGCTTTTTCAAATGTTTTCTTTACACATGCTGCACTTGTAGGACAAGGCTCACACTTATCGTTTCCTCCACATATTTCACCAAACGGACACTGTGCATCGTATGTACACGCCCCACCAGAACCTACTTGCGTCACATATATTTTTTCTTCCGAAGTTATTGCAAACGCAGAGAAGCCAGGAAGCTGAGCTTGGAAAAAATAATTATCCGTTGTTTCTTGTACAAGTTTTGTAGTTGGAACTTCATTCCAAAATACACCTGTTGCTCTCATGAGTTTTACTCGGTTAATATCTAGATTTTTACCTGCTATCGTTGATTTAGGAACGACAAAGTTTATTGTTGCAGAAGTTATGTCAGTGTCTTGTATATCTGTGCTTACAACGAAGTATTGGATTATTTTTTTCTGAGATGGCAATTCCGAAGTTCCTGACGGTTTAGCATTAGATTTCGTTACGGTTAACGTTTTGCCTAAAAGATTATTATTCGATGTTATCGAAAGAGAAGTTATGCTAGTTACAGGTATGGCTGCATCAGGTATTGTTGCTGTTGATTGTACGCTAGCGAACAAAGTGGGATACGTTAAAATTATGCTATCCGAAGTTGTTGAAAGAGTTGGTTCACACTGTGATACTGTAACTGCAGTAGATGAAGAGGTATATGCGGGTGCAGATGCATTAACAGTATATCTGCCT
>CAYHPR010000022.1:4142-6837 GCA_964358895.1 Microcaldota archaeon | reverse complement strand
CAACAGAACTTTGGAATCCAACTTTCGTTATCGATTATCCAGATCATATGTGTCCATTAGCAAAGAAAAAGCGAGGAAATCCATTGCTTGCAGAACGATTCGAACTTTTTATTGCTAATACTGAATGCGGAAACAGTTTTTCTGAGCTTACAGATCCAATTGAACAAAGAGCTAAATTTGAGGAACAAGTAGAAGAACGGAAAAAAGGAGATGATGAGGCACAGCCATTTGATGCAGATTTTCTCGAGGCAATTGAATACGGTATGCCTCCAACAGGTGGGATAGGTTTAGGAATTGACCGCATTGTTATGCTTCTTTCAAATACAACTTCAATTAAGGAGGTCATTCCATTCCCATCTATGCGACCCTTAAAAGGGACAGAAGAAAAAGTCGAAAAAACTAAATAAACATATCTTTATAAATTTATAATTCAGTTATTAAAAAATGAAAAATAATTACCTACTGTTCGGAATTCTGATTCTTTCGTTATTTGTTTTTGGCTGTCTAGGACAACCAACTGGATCAACAACCACTGCCGGCAAAGGCAACGCGATCTTTACAATAACTGATAAAGCATTGGAAGCCGAAGGCGTAACTAGTGTTAAACTATCGGTCTCTGAAGTTCAGATACATAAAGCAACAACTGATGCATGGATAAATGTATCTTCAACTGCACAGGTATTTGATTTATTAGTAATAAAAGGAACAGAACAATTGCTTGCTAATGCAACAATTGATGCAGGTATGTACAACCAGATCAGACTTAAAGTTGATTCTGTAACTGTAACAAAGAACGGCGTTGACTCAACAGCTAAACTGCCAAGCACGGAGTTAAAAATAGTTGGCAATCTTGAGGTAAAAGAAAATACAACTGCTTCAGCAAAACTTGACTTCCAAGTAGACAGGTCACTTCATGCAACTGGAAAAGGAGAGCTGATTTTCGCACCAGTGGTCAAGCTTGACACAAAGAGTGAAGTAAATGCAAGCGTTGATGCAAAAGGTAAAGTGACAGTAACAGGCGGAAGGGAATCAACTTCCGTTGAAGTAGGAATGAACGAAGATGGATCAGTAACTATAAATGGAGGAATACGCGTCGATGCTGATGTGATAATTGAAGGCGGGAAAATTAAGGTATCTGTCGGTACTGGTCAAAGCACTGTTAAAGTCAGACTAGACTCCTCTGCTAACGTGTTAGCAGGTAAAGGGCTTAATTCAGCTAATATGACAATAACTAAAGTTGAGATATACAGTGACGCAGGAACGTGGACAGTTGTTTCAAGCGGAAGCAACGTTTACGATTTAATAAAAATTTCAACAGACAGAAGTTCTGTGTTGTTAAGCAATTCGACTCTTTCTCCGGGCCATTACAGCAAGATCAGAATATCTACGGCAGGGATCAAGGCAGGTGTAACCACATTAGCGGCAATACCTGGCATCCTTGAAACAGTTGTTTCAGTAAATGTTCAAATGTCAAATCCGGTTATCGAAAGCAACATTGATTTGACAGTTACTGCGGGAAAGGATAGCACAGTCACTGTATCAATTGATGTTAACACTGCAGTAACGTTACAGGATAGTAAAGTTACTTTCGACAGCGAAAAAGCTGCAAGCGCAAAAGCACAGACAAAAGAGCAGTGCAAGTCCGATGCAAAAGCACAATGTGATGCATCCGTATTTGCTCAATGCAAAACTTCATGTACGCCTCAGTTAACAGCTGAATGTTCTACAAATGCAACGGCCACGTGCAAAGCACAATGTGGCTGTGTGGCAAGCTGTGATACAACCGATAAGGAAGCATGCAAGGTTGCTTGTGAACCAACTACAAGAACAGCGTGTGAAGCAACTGTTGCTGGAAAATGTACAGCTCAGTGCAACGTTGACAAGTTGTATGTAAGTTGTGTAAGCGAAGCAGACGTCACCTGCTGATTAGGGATGTAGATTTTACCTCTCCAGATAGCGGGTCTATTCTTATTCTTTTCTTACGTTAGCCTATAATGAACATAGTACAATTTGCAAGAGATATCAACAAACTGAAGAGACTTAAGAGAACCGGTTGGGTTATTCAGAAGGTCAAGCAACCTGAGAGCGTAGCAGAGCACTCTTTTCGAACAGCAATTTTTGCATATGTCCTAACGAAGCCTATCAAACACGTTAATACAGATAAACTTGTTAAGATGGCACTTGTGCATGACTTAGGAGAAATCTTTGCAGGAGACATCCCAACTGGACTGAAGAGAGAAAAAAAGAAAGGTTATCTTGAAGCAAAACATGTCCTTGAGGAAAAAGCTTTCAAAAAGCTCCTTCTAAATATCCCGCTAGCTATGAGAAAGGAGATTTACAATCTGTGGGACGAATACGAAGACCAAGAAACTGCTGAAGCAAAATGGCTTAAAGATTTAGATAAGCTAGAGATGGCTCTCCAAGCACTTGATTATGAACTTGAAGGGCACGATCCAAAGAAATTAGATCAATTTTGGGAGGATGCTCAGCACAAGATAAAAGAGCCAAAAGTTCTTGAGATTCTAAAACGAGCATTAAAACTAAGAAGAAAGGAAAAGTGAGTTTGTGATTAAGGCAATAAGTTTCGATCTCGATGACACTCTTACTAATGAAGACTTTGATAAGTTCATTTGGTGGGTGGCGATACCTAATCTCTATGCTACACAAAAAGGCATTAAATTTGAAGAAGCGATCG
>CAYHPR010000022.1:0-4042 GCA_964358895.1 Microcaldota archaeon | reverse complement strand
GCGATACCTAATCTCTATGCTACACAAAAAGGCATTAAATTTGAAGAAGCGATCGAAAAAGTCCATAAGGAATATGCCAGTATGCCTGAAAAAGGTGAATGGTACTCTGTACGTTATTGGATCAAACATTTCGAATTAGACGCAGATTGGAAATCACTAATGCTGAAATATAAACAGTTTATCATTCTTTATCCTGATGTTAAAGAAGTTTTTTCTATTTTAAAGAAAAAATATAAATTAATTCTAATTACTAATGCTTCAAGAGATCGTATCGAAGTTAAATTAGAGGTGTTAGGCCTAAATGATTCTTTCGATCATACATTCTCAGCAACAACAGATTTCGTTAGATCTAAAGCGGGGGCCAACGTGTTTGCTAAAGTAGCAAAAATACTTGGCCTTAAGCCAGAAGAAATTTTGCATGTTGGCGATCACCAAGATTTCGATTATGAGAAACCAAAGAGTATCGGCATGAATGCAATACTACTGGATCGTTCGGGAAAAAAGACAGGTCCAGACATTATTCATAATCTTAACGAGCTGCCTGGAAAAATAAAATAGCCTTGGTATTAAACATCCTCTAGTTTAGTTCTTCTTTTTTGTTCTTTTCTGTAGACAGTATACGAATAAATTGTAGAATACAGTGCTGCAGCGATGGTCGGAACTAGAATTAACCAAAATCCAAAGTTTGGAAAGACAACCCCAAAGAAAGCAACTACTCCTGCTGTTTTCATCAGTTTTCCTCCAAGTTTGTTCGTTTTATCCCATACCCCTTCGCTGCTCATTGTCCACGGCGTCCTTATCCCTACGAACCAGTTTCTTCTTGAGTTTTCAAGCATTACTCCAATATAATAGATAAGCACTCCAAACGCAGGTGCAAGCATTTGAGACATATTGTAATATGTTCCTAGATTCCAGAGAAGCGTGAGGATGTAAATGTAAAACAGGAAAAGTGCCAAAAGCACTGTGAAGGTATCATAATATGTTCTAAATTTTTCAATATTTGTTTTCAGCGGATCTATCCTTGGTATTGCTACGAAGAGTGTCAATACAATTGTCAATACAAACGGAATTAGAAAAAGCCCCAAGAATTTCGGTAAATATCCATCAACATTACCGCTGGCGCTCCAGTGCGATGCCATTCTTTCGGGCATCTGCGGGTAAAAATATATGCTGATAAGTATAGTTATCAGGGCTATTACAGCTATGGCAATTTCGTTTTTTCTGATTTTCATGATTCGCCTATTTTTATTAAGTAGCCCCGACCGGAGTATCGATTTTTTGGTAAGTTTTTGATAAAACTTTTTTCCAAAAAGTTTTCGAACCGGTGTCTCAGGCTCCAGAGGCCCATATACTTGTCCACTATACGACGGGGCTATAATAAAATTAATACTGCCTAGCAATATAAACAACGTGCTTTGCAGGCTTTCCACAGACTACGCAAACCTTTTTACCAAATGGGTTTTCATTTTTATCAGCAAGTATCCCTCTTACTTTTCCACCTTTTGATTCATACTGCAATGTGTCAGCACATTCTTTTCCATTTGTTTCTATCGAATGGAAATTTGCTCTTGCGTAGCCTTTAACATTATCAAGGATGTCCAAAACTTCTTCCTTAGTTTCAGCGTCTTTTATCTTCGACTTTTGTTTACTCTCTGCCGTCACCTTTAGATTTTGAATTATCATCTCGTTAAGCTCCTTTACTTTACTTAGGATCTCATTCTCATTTACATTTACCCTTTCTTTTGTATCTCTTCTAGCAATAGTAACTGTGCCATTAGCTAATTCCTTTTCTCCTATCTCTATTCTTAGAGGAACACCTTTGAGTTCCCAGTAAGAATACTTGTAACCTGGTGTCTTGCTTGATAGGTCAATCTCTACCGTATAAGTTTCTTCCAGTTTTTTCTTTATTTCTTTTGCTTTTTCCATTAGTTTTTCATTTCCATTTTCTGTCTTCGATTTTTGGATAGGTACAATGACTACGTTAACTGGTGCAACTGGTGGTGGGAAGATGAGTCCTTTGTTATCCCCATGAACACCGATTATGGCAGCCATTATCCTCCAAATGCCAGGACCGTAACAGGTTTGCCATACGTAATGCTCTTTACCTGTTTCGTCTTTGTATTGAATGTTGAATGATTTAGCGAATTTCTGGCCAAGCAAATGTGTTGATGCAATCTGTAGAGTTTTACCATCCGGCATTAGTACGTCTGTTGCAAATGTGTGTTCAGCTCCAGGAAATGTGTCCCATGCAGGTCGTTGGAACGTAAGGATTGGAAGGCCTAACCTTTCTCTGAGAATTTTGTTCGATATGTCCATATCCTTCTTGACCTGTCCTTCTGCTTCTTCACTTGATCTAAATGCATCATGTGCTTCTATCCAAAGAAATTCTCTGCCACGGAGGAATGGATTGGTTTCTGATTCATATCTAAAAACAGTACAACTTTGATAAAGTTTGATTGGTAGGTCGGAGTGATCTCTGACCCATAACGAATAAAGTTGATAGAATGCTGTTTCACTTGTCGGCCTTAGGGCTAGCGCACGTTTGAATGTTTCTGCACCTGCTTTGGTTATCCAAAAAACATTCGGTACGAAGCCTTCAGCATGCTTCTTTTCTATTTCAAAATTCTCTTCAGGGATAACTGTTGGAAAAAGGGTTGGTTTGTGACCGTCAGCTTCCAATTCTCGTTCAAAAAGTCCGTAAAGTTTTTTGAATGTATACATTGACCAGGGTTTATGTACAATGAATCCTTGCACATTGTACCTGTTGTCAACTAGGTCAGCGGCATAAATAATCGTGTTATACCATTCGCTGAAGTTCTTTTCTTTATCCTTATTGAACTCACGTTCTGCTAGCATCGCCATAATCTGTTATGTCAGAGAACGTTTTAAAATAGTGGCGACAAAAGAACTTTATGGCAGCTTATGAGGGTTACATTAATCTCCGTTACGAACCACAGAAAGACGACCTTATCTGTAGATTTTATATGGAGCCAAAGTATGGCGTTCCATTCGAGACTGCAGCCAGCGCGGTAGCAGCCGAGTCCAGTGTCGGTACTTGGACGGATATATCAACTGCAAAAGCATATGTCAAAAAATATGCAGCTACAGTTTTTTCTGCTGACCCTCACAGCGGAGTAATTGACGTAGCATATCCGTTAACGGCTTTTGAACCAGGCAGCATTCCTCAAGTTCTTAGCAGTGTTGCAGGAAATATTCTTGGAATGAAAGAAGTTGCAAATCTGCGCCTTTATGATGTCAGATTTCCGGAGAAATTTCTCAAACAGTATGCCGGTCCAACTTTTGGTATTGATGGTATCCGAAAAGTTTTGAAAGTTAAGGAGAGGCCAATTGTAGGATCCGTGATTAAGCCAAAAATGGGCTTGACTACTAAGGATCATGCAGCAGTTGCATCTGACATTTGGATGGGCGGCTGCGATTTTGTTAAGGATGATGAAAATCTTACCTCACAAAATTTCAACAAATTTAAACAAAGATTGGAACAAACATTGAAAATGCGCGACAGGGCTGAAAGAAAGACAGGGGAAAAGAAAGTTTATTTTGTTAATGTTACTGCTGAGACTGAAGAAATGGTCAAGCGTGCCAAGATGGTAGAAAAAGAAGGTGGAGAGTATGCAATGGTAGATATCGTAACAGTTGGTTGGGCGGGCGTACAGACACTTCGAAAGCATACTGGAAAATTAAAGTTGATACTTCACGGACACAGGGCAATGCATGCAGCTTTTACAAGAAATCCAAAACATGGCGTTTCAATGTTGACAGTTACTAAATTCGCAAGACTTATAGGTATCGATCAATTGCACACTGGTACAATTATTGGCAAACTGGCCGGTGGTGAAGAAGAAGTAGTTCCGAACAATCAGGCAGCAGCACTCAAAATTACGCCAGAATCCTCGCAGCAGTTGGGGCAGAATTGGAAGCATATCAAAACAATGTTACCTGTTGCATCAGGTGGTTTACATCCTGGAATGGTTGATTTCGTAGTTAGCCACTTAGGAAAAAATTTGGCTATTCAGTGCGGTGG
>CAYHPR010000021.1:0-9018 GCA_964358895.1 Microcaldota archaeon | reverse complement strand
CGAGGAAGTCTTCATACACCTCTGCTTCAGCACTGAAAGCTCTGCCCTCTTCGGCAGCTACGTGTGCCGCTGGACCTGGCCAGTTACTTTTCGAATTAATGAAGACGGGATTTCGAGGCAACTGCCTTCTTTGCGGGTGAAAAACATATTCAATTATTTGATTACCCGAATTTTGAATATATCCTGAATTATTATCATACGGGCCAATCTCGATTCCAGGTAAGCAGAAACATAATGAATTAGGTCCAGCAAAATCATCTTTGTACGCAAACCATCCTTCAGTCAGAATAATTTTTTCTTTTGGGTGCAGTTTCACCAATTTTTGTTCGATCAAACCTTTTGGTCGTGTCCCCATGTTTTTATTAGTTAAAGAACTGTCTAATCTCCCGTCTTTTCCTTTATATATCTGCATAAAAATATATCCCTTGGAGGTATATATGTCTTTCTATCTTTTGTTTATTTCTTTTACAATCTTGCTAACTGTTTCTTTTACTTTGCCATTTCCTTGAAAAATTGTACCCATCTGTACGATATCTGCGCCTGCTTTTGTTAATGCAGCTGCATCCGCTGCCGATTTAAGACCGCCTGCAGCTATAACTGGTATATCAACAACATGTTTAATTCCCGCAATCATTTCAGGCGGAACTGGTCCAACCTTTGATCCACTACCGACATCCATCAGAACAAATCGTGCTCCCATGTACTGTGCTGCAAGTGCAAGTCCAATTCCTATCTTCGGCCTATCTCGAGGCACAAGATTAACATCGCCAACCCATCCAACTGATCCACCTGGTTCAACTACTACGTATCCAACTGGCAATGGCTCTATTGCCATCTGCTTTACTACTGCTGATGCAAGCATCTGTGCCTGACTTATCCAATAAGCATTTCTCGAATTTAGTAGTGACATGAAATATAATGCATCTGCATGCCTGGTCAAGGTTGCAATGTTTCCGGGGAATAGAATTATCGGAACATTAATTTTATCCTTAATTGATTTAGTAACGTGTTCAAGGACATCGCCTTGAACTCCTATCGACCCACCGATAACAACTGCTCCTGCTCCTCCTTCTGCTGCAGCAATTCCTGTTTTAATTGCATCTTCTGGAGTTTTGTAATCAATTGGATCAATAAGTACGAATAGTAATTTTTCTTTTTCGATTTTTTCGTTTATATACTTTTCAATTTTTCCCATTTTTATCATGTCAATCACCTGAACTTTTTATAAAAAAGTTCAATCAAAAACTCAAAAAATTCATTCACCTTCTTCCATATTCCTCTGGTCTGAGTTTGTCTGGTCAGATCCAGCTTTATACATCTGAACCATCTGTCCTATCCCCTGTTCAATTGTTACTTTTGCATTCCATCCCAATTCAGTTTCTGTTTTCGATGTGTCAAAAATTCTATTAGAAGACAAAAATTCTACGTGTGCAGGACCCACTCCCTGACGTTTAAATATTGAGGCAAGGGAAATAAAAGTCTTTGCCAGACCTGGTTCCATGTGGCTGAATTTTGGTTCAGCAATACCAACTGCGGCAGCAGTTATCCGATAGATATCTTCTTGAGTTTTTGCTTTATTTTCTACTACAACATATTCCCTGCCTCTTGCAGCTTTGGTATTATACGCAAGTGCCATGGCTCTTACTACATCATACGAATGCACGAACGGAATTACATTTTTACCGTCACCAAAAATCGGCATTTTTCCTTGTTCAATATATCGTATAAATTTGCTGTAAACGTCAAGATAAGTTGGGCCGTAAATTACAGAAGGTCTGAGGATTACATAGTCAAGTTCCTCCTGTCGTTCCTCTAGTACTTTTTCACCGTCTCTTTTGGATCTTGCATAATCTGTATCTGGGTTAGGTGGCGTATCGTGTGTGATCGGCATGGTATGCGGGTTCTTTCCATAAACTGACGTGCTGCTTATATGAATAAGTCTGACATTCTGCTTTCCGTCCGAAAGGATTGCATCAGTCAGCATCCGTGTTCCTCTGACGTGCACTCTGTACATATCTTCCTTTTTTGCGGTGTATCCGTCAAGTGGGCTTAATGCTGCCAAGTGGAAGATCGCATCAACGTCTTTCACGCCTTCAATCAATGCTTTTGGATCTGTGAGATCTCCGTTGATAGAGGCCGCTTTCGGAGGCAGCACTTTCTGATGCGGATTGAGCATCTTTACTTCATGGCCCTTCGACAATAGAAACCTGGCCAATTCCTGCCCTAGTCTGCCTGTTCCTCCTGTTACAAATGCCTTCATATAATCACTTACATATATTCGGCGAAAAGAATTTATATCCCAATCGAGTGGTTAATTAGGAGATCTTTTGGTAAAATCGATTTTGGATGGGAATGTTCAGAAACCTGACTTCTTGAAGTACACTCTTCCGCGATTGGCAGAGCAGTGGCACTTCAAAGAGAGTAACAGCTTGTTGAAAATAAATGAACCAGACAAAAAACCGCTTTCTATAACTCTTGCAGATAGACTTGATGGCCAACTCTCTAGGGATGACATACTATTTTTAAAAAGTAAAATGGGACGTATAGTAAAGTTACTTCTAGCAAAAAATTATTCGGATCAAAAAATCGAGCAAGTAAGAGAGGAAATTCTAGTTCAGACAATGAGCCTTAGTTTGCTCAATTTTGCAAGGAAGACGCAAAGTTCACTGGCTGGTCTAATCCTGACTAATAATGATTTTCAGCGTATGGAAAGTAGAATCAAACATTTCGAAAGATGTATAAACGAAACACCTGTTTTTTCTTCTTCAGTTGAATTGCATAGTCATAGTGTTTTAATATACGTACACAAAGGATTTGTCAAAAACAGTTCTATCATTACTAAAATGACTTTTAAAGCACTTCAAAAATTGGATCTGATTAGAAAATCAGAATATCCAAAAGACATACTGACTCTTCTTACAGAACTTTCTTGAGATAGCCTTTTATTCCTCTAAGTCCTAATTCTATCGATGCAAAGAAAGTTGCTGAGTGAGTGTTATGCTGCGCCAACCAATAGTAGTAGTTATGGGCCATGTGGATCACGGAAAGACTTCATTACTGGACAGTATACGCAAATCAACTGTAGCATCTCGTGAAGCAGGTCTGATAACGCAGCACATAGGCGCATCGGAAATTCCAGTTAATATAATTAGAGAAAAATGTCTTCCTGTTCAGCAGCTTATCAAGTCAGATCTTACAATTCCCGGCCTTCTTTTTATTGATACGCCAGGTCATGAGGCATTCACAAACCTGCGCAAGCGCGGGGGAAGCATCGCTGACCTTGCTATACTTGTTATTGATGTAGCACAAGGCTTCCAACCACAAACGATTGAAGCCTTAGAGATACTGAAGGAATACAAGACACCATTTGTTGTTGCATTGAATAAAGTGGATTTGATTACTGGATGGAAATCAACGGAGAATGAATGCTTTCTTAATTCATTTCCAAAGCAACGAGAGGACGTCCAAAAGGCACTCGATGTTAAAATGTATGACATAATGGGGGAACTTTCTAAGTATGGTTTCGATGCTGATTTTTTCGTACGTGTTAAAGATTACACTAAAACAGTTGCCATAATACCTGTCAGTGCTAAGAGCGGTGAGGGTTTGCCAGAGCTTTTAGTATTTCTTTCAGGAATTGCACAAAAATTCCTAGAGAAGCAGTTGCAGGCTGAATTCGGACCGGGAGTAGGAAGTATTCTTGAGGTCAAGTTTGAGAAAGGGCTTGGTACAACTATCGATGTAATTTTACACAATGGAGTTATTAAGAAAGGAGACATGATTGTTTTTGCTTCTAAAAATGAAATTAGTGAAACAAAGATTCGCGGCTTGCTTAAACCGAAGCCACTTATCGAGATGCGTGACATCGGAGACAGGTTTAATTTTGTTGATGAAATTTTTTCGGCTTCCGGAGTCAAAATATTTGCACCAGGACTTGAAAATGCATTGCCAGGTTCTGAGGTATTTGTTGTAACGGCAAGCACCGAACAAGAAATGAAAAAACAGTTGGAATCTGAGATTAATGAAATTCTGATAAAAACCGATAAAGTCGGAGTAATTCTGAGGGCAGATACGCTTGGGTCTTTGGAAGCAATCACCCGCATATTGCAGTCTGAAGGTATTCAGGTCAGACGTGCGGATACGGGGCCAATTACTAAAGCAGATGTCTTAGAAGCATCTTCTATTCGTACCCAGGACCGTTACCATGGTGCAGTATTGGCATTTAATGTCACAGCTGCTTCAGATCTTGTACAGGACGCGGAATCAAAGTCAATCGGACTTGTGCAATCTAATATTATCTATACTTTATTAGAGCGTTTCAAGGAGTGGAAAGTTGAGGAAAAGCAGAGAGAGGAGTTAGAAGTGCTTGATCAATACGTGCTTCCAGGTAAGATAAGATTTTTACAGGGACACGCATTCCGCATCAACAAACCTGCCATAATCGGTGTCGAAGTTCTCATCGGCAGAATCAAAACTGATTACGAATTGATAAAAGAGGATGGCACGTCTATTGGTCGAGTCAAGAGCATTCAGTCTGACAAAGAATCAAAGACTGAGGCGAAAGCAGGAGATAAAGTCGCAATATCACTTGACGATCCAACAATTGGCAGGCACATATTTGAAAATGAAGTCTATTACTCTGCAGTTCCAAGAAGGCACGCACTAATCCTACAAGAAAAGTATAAAGCTCATTTAACTATCCCTGAGCTGGATCTTATTGATTACATCCAGAGGATAATCCGGAAGTAACCTCCTACTAAAGATCTAACGAAGTTTCTTAAAAATAGGAATATTATCCGGAGCGAAATCTTTTTTTCTTTCTGTTAACATTTTCTTAAGTTCTTTTACGGATATGAAAAAATAAGATTCAACTTCTTCTTTTTGTGTTATAATCCTCCCATCATAAATACATCTGTACACTTTTCCGATCAGATTGTTAAATTTATCCTTGAACGGAAATTCAAAAAGATATTTTAATTTGACATTTTTTACTCCTATTTCTTCCTTAACTTCTCGGTAAGCACTTTCTTCATATGTCTCTCCAGATTGAACTGTTCCGCCGTGCGAAATTTCATACGAGCCCGGATAGACATCTTTGATCTTGGTTCTTTTTGTGACTAACACTTCTCCTTTAGAATTGAAGACTAATACGAATGTAGCTTTATGCCTTAAATTTTTCTTCCTCATTTCTTTCCTAGTGACGGTTTTAATCACATTATTATTTTTATCAATAATGTCTACTAGTTCGACCATGCTTAAATTAGAAGAGAAATGAATAAAAATGGGCTCGGAAGTTACTCCGAATCTCATTGCTTTCGCTCGATCTGGGACAGTGTCGTCATCGCCGATTAATATAACGAAGTTTTAGCTTATAATGTTATGTCTTCCAATTTTTTCAAACTGTATTTTACTTAAAGCCTCTTAATGAAAAGTCAACGATCGTTTTTCCAGCAATGCTCGCATTTCCAAAGAAGCTAATTGGGTTTTTGATATCTGCTTGAGTTACGAAATAGCTAAGTTCTCTCTGGCTTTTGTCCATGATTAATGTTTGTCCATTGACTACGACATTTTGTGGCACGCTTATTGTGCATCCTTGCTGTACTATTAGATTAGTAAATGAAAGGTTGCTTAGTTTATTTTTTCCTAATTCTAATGTCGTGTTTCCATCCAAAAGTAGTGAAATTGAGGAGGTTGGATACTTAAGTGTAACTCCGTTGTTTAAAACAGGGGCGAATAACGCTTCTGCTATTGCCTTATCAATAAGGTTGCTCGGAACAAGCGCACCATCTGGTATCAGATTTAATATTGCAGGATTACCGAGTGCTTTTAATGCATCAAGTTCTGTTTGATTAAGCGGTCTGCTAAACGCAACAATATCTGCGCGCAAGTATCCGATGCTTTCATTCGTTATGTTAAGTTGCTCTCCAAGCTCTGTCAAATTAATATCTCGTTTTTCCCATAAAATTGTGCCATCAAGTTTGTATTCCTCTCCGCATTTCATTGCTCCTTCAAGACTTATTTCGGCTGAGATCGGCCTAACTTCTGCTTGGATGTTAGTTACTCCTGTATCTGAGATGTCTCCGGAGAGATCTAACAGAAGTTCTGATCCGACAGGATTTATTGGATCGATAAGTAAACGAATGTTTTGCACAAATAGCGATTTTGGTTCTCCATTCGTTAGTGTGAAATTAACCAACTGGTTAATCGATACAACTGCAGTTCCAAGCACATCTACGTTAAATTGTAAGAATTCATCTCTTACAACGCTCATATTTGCATTTCTTGTCAGAAACATCCTGGCAGTCTGCCCACCAACGTTAACGTATTCAACCTGACCTGCTGCTTTGAGCTTATTAAACGAGGCAGTTAGATTAGAATTCCAGGGAACGATAACAATCTCTTGACTATATCCTACTACCTTGCCTGCTGCGATAGCAGTTCCAGCTTCTTTAACAATCGGTGTGGTGTTTTCGAAAGAATTCTGGTCATTCTGATTATTTCCGCTCGAATCCCTGCCAAAGTAGTTGAATGTTGACAGGATAAACATCCCAACAATCACGAGGACCAATAACTTTAATAAATCCGACCGTTCCATATATATCAACTTAAAGCAGAAAATAGTTATGCTGCTTTTACGTATTTAATACGTCGTTAAGTTTTATAAATAGGATGGAAAAGGAGAGGATTTTTGTGGGAATAAAAAAAGGCGATTTTATAAAGATCAATTTTACCGGCAGAACCGAGGAAGGGTTAGTTTTTGATACCACCGAAGAAAAGGCGGCAAAAGAAGCTAAGGTATACGATGAAAAGATAAGCTATAAACCTATTTTACTGGTTGTTGGCAAACAACAGGCAATTAGGGGCATTGATGAAGCAGTTGAAGGAATGGAACCAGGTCAGACTAAAGAATTAACCGTAGCGCCTGAGAAGGCATTTGGAGAGAGAAATGCAGATATGATAACCGTTGTTCCTGCCGCTAAGTTTGAAAAAGAGAATATTAATCCAGCTCCTGGTTTGCTTGTGACAATAGATAACAGGGACGGAATGGTCAGAAGTGTCGGAGGGGGCAGAGTAATTGTCGATTTTAATCACCCGTTAGCAGGTAAAACTCTCAAATATACTCTTAAGGTTGAAGCGCTTTTGAAAACAGTAGATGAAAAGGTAAAAGCATTATTTGATGACGCAGGACTTATCGGTGAAGTCACAGTTAAGAATAATATTATTGCGGCATCAACAAAAGCAGATCCATCCACCGACTATATCTATAGAAAGCAAAATTTCTTGTCTTGGATGCAGGAAATGCCCGATGTGAAAAAAGTAACTTTTAATGAAGAGTATGAAATAAAAGAAGGTACAAAGAAAGAGTTAGAGTAGGGATTAAATGATTATTGAAGAATTGTCCCAAAATGATCTTTTAGAAGCAGCTCACATCTATTTTACTACTGTCAATATGCAGAATCCACCAGGTAATATCTCTGCTGATGAGGCAGTTCAGCAACTTTTGCTCAATTTTGCTTTTAAAAAATACAAAGTACTTGTTTCTAAATCTTACAACAAGATCGATGGGATATCTATCTTCCAGCAATCCCGAGACAAATTAGACCTTTTTTTCATTGGAGCTTATCCTATGTCAGCTGGCCGCGGAACGCTTCTTTTAAATGAATTGAAAAGTTACGCAATCAAACAGAATGTTAAGTCAATAAATACAGTTGTTAGTTCGATTGATAAAAAAGCAGTTAATTTCTATTCGTCATTTGGATTCAAAAAGATCGGACAGATGGGTAAGCAAGAAATGAGCAATCTACCCCAGATCAAAATGATACTAAACTTTAATCTCACCAACGCACAGATCCCTTTCAAACAGCAAGATTAAATCTCTTTGCAGCTATTTATCCTTGGTTTTATGACAGACGACAGAATAGAAAAGGTTAATCAATTAAGAAATTTAGGGATAGAACCCTATCCGTATTCCTATACGCGCAGTCATACTGCTACCCAAATCATAACAGAATATGCTCAAAATGAAGGTAAAAATGTAAGCGTGGCAGGTAGGCTCGTATCAAAAAGATCATTTGGTAAGTTAATCTTTACAGTGATCCAGGACAATAACAATAAAATTCAAGTTGTTTTTTCAAATGATAAACTGAAAGACAAATTTTCTATTATTGAAATGTTAGAAGCAGCTGATATTATCGGTGTAAGTGGAGAAGTCGGTAAGACAAAGAAAGGCGAGATCAGTGTTTTTGCTAATGACATTACTGTTTTGGCAAAGGCTCTTCGGCCGCTTCCGGAAAAATTTCACGGACTGAAAGATGTAGAGTTAAGGTACAGGAAGAGACATTTAGATCTTATAATGAATCCAGAAGTTAAAGAAATATTTAAAATTCGCAGTCGTTTTATTTCAGCAGTGCGTGAATTTTTAGATAGTAAAGATTTTCTTGAACTTGAAACGCCAATTCTGCAACCAATATATGGAGGGGCAGCGGCTAAGCCGTTTAAGACATATCACAATGCACTCGACAGCGATCTTTATCTGCGAATCGCAGACGAGCTTTATCTGAAACGTCTAATAATCGGCGGCATTGAAAAGGTCTACGAATTCGGAAAGGATTTTAGAAACGAAGATATCGATAGTATGCACAATCCCGAGTTCACACAGGTTGAAATTTATCAGGCATATACTGATTATGAAGGAATGATGAGATTAGCTGAAGAAATATTCAGTTATTCCCTAAAGAAAATTTTCGGTTCAACCAAAATAAAGTACCAAGATAAAGAGCTTGATTTTACGCCTCCTTTCAAGAGGCTGTCATTTGTAGGATCGATAAAAGAAAAAACAGGAATAGATATCCTATCCATCAAGACAGACGAAGAAGCAGCTGAAATAGCAAAGAAATTGAAACTTGATGTGGCGAAGAAAACAAGAGCACGAGTTATCGATGCAATGTTTGACCATTATGTTGCAACAGAACTTTGGAATCCAACTTTCGTTATCGATTATCCAGATCATATGTGTCC
>CAYHPR010000020.1:0-10730 GCA_964358895.1 Microcaldota archaeon | reverse complement strand
ATTATTAACTGTAGAAGTATAACAACAGTTGTAAAGCTTAGATATAATAGATACAGAGTGTGTGGGCATGAATGACGAAACAGACATACAAATTAACAAAGAATTTGTGATTTACTTACTAATAGGAATATTATCAATAGCAGTTGTTGCACAACAGACGGATATAAGCAATATCCAGAGTTCTTTCGTTGGTGCCGCAATAAATCAAGGCAACATACTCACTCCAACTTCTACTTCAATAGCCGTATCGGGAGGAGCAGATGTATCAATTTATGGTGAACTTAAGTATGGTGCAAAATATACATTCAAACCAGCACCGATCAGTGCAAATGAACAACCTGCAATAAAGAGTTACAAAACAAAAGTTAAATCATTTCCAACGATGAGTGAACTCCCGCAGTCTCCTTCAACAGGAGATCCAACTAAGGATATGATAAATAATCTTATTCCTAAAGGAACACCGTTTTATGGACAACAGGCTGGCGTTTCTTTTGATGACCCAGTTAAATCATTAACGACTTGGGCAAATTATGGAAAAACAATTCAATTGAGTGGTACTGATCAAGAAAGATGGTCTAAGATTGCCAATGGATTCACATGCGACTTCTGTTGCGGCTCACCACAGAATCCAACTATTATTACACGCTGTGGCTGTGCCCATGCACGTGCCGCACAAGGAATAGCAAAATGGATGATAAAGAATTATGGAGATAAATATTCAGATCTTGAGATATACGGTGAAATGGTGAGATGGTACGTCGCGTGGTATCCTGGCCCAGTTATTAAAAGAGCAATTGCAGAACAGCAACAGGTTGCATCTCTACAAGGCTAATAATATTAATTCACGGAATTAAGTAATAGGAGGTTATAATATGGTAGAAAAAATGGAAAAGAATGAAGGCGGAATGGCAGTAACTATAGATAAGTCAACATTAACACTTGTTGCGTTAGCGTTACTTATAGTGGTTGTTGTGTTCCAAGCAGTTCAAATAAATGGGATAAAAGCACAAATAGCAACTGGTGCAATAGTTAGTACTGGATCAACTACAGGATCTGTAAGTGGTTCGTCCACAGGATCAGCTGGCTCATCTGCACCGTCAAGCTTAGATAGCTTACCGAGCATGGTTGGAGGATGCTGATTTTTTTCTTTTTATTTTTTATTTACTGAACTTATATAGAGATGGACGATTAGATGTCAAAAGAAGGAATTAAGATTAAAGTGGGAGAACTGAAACTGGTTCTTTTTGCAATAGCAATTCTAGCAGTTGCTTTCACATCCTTCCAGCTTTATGACCTTCAACAGATCTTGAATAATCGTACTTCATCTGCACCAATAACCGCTGAAATTAAGACAATCGCCATCGTTTATAACGCAAGTTTGATTACGATAACTGATGCTACTTGTAAAGACTGTTTTGAAGTATCTAAAACAGCTTCTCAAATAAATCAATTCTCGGCAGAGCTAGGTTTGAATATAAATTCAGAAAAAACATACGAATACGATTCACAAGAGGCCAAGGAACTGATTGGTAAGTATAACATAACAAAAGTACCTACCGTTATTATTTCGAAAGAAGCTCAGAATGCATCTGCCTTTATGCAAAGCTGGACCAACGTAGGTTCGATCGAGAGCGATGGAACACTTATTTATAGGCAAGTTCTCCCGCCATACAGGGACTTAACAACCGAAAAGATCGTTGGAATTGTTTCGATAACTCTACTAAATGACAGCAGTTGTTCAGAATGCTATAACGTATCGTTGCATAAGCTGGTTCTTGAAGGAAGATTTAATGCAAAAATAGGAAATGAGACGTATGTAGATATCAACAGCGAGGAAGGAAAGAAACTGGTAAGTATATACAACATAACGAAAGTACCTACAGTGATAATCTCTTCCGACTTTTCAGCCTACCGTGCAGATCAATTCTGGCTACAATTTGGAAGCATAGAAAAGGATGGCGCATATGTATTCAGAAGCATGGATGCACTAGCAGCAAAGTACAAAGATCTGACAACCAACCAGACGGTCAGTTCTGCACTTCAACAACAATTAGACCAACAAAATCAGACTCAAACAAATGTAACTACAGTTCCGATCGTTGAACCAAAAAACGTATCGGATAATCAATCGGCTAATCAAACATCAAACTTGACAGTTAATAATACAAAATAAAATAGAACCGTCTGCTTCTTCTAAGTCCAAATATTCTAGAGATATTTACCACAGTCGACGCGCAGCTTTACACCTGTAATCGAATCAGTTTCTAAGCATAGAATAACTACTTTTGCAATATCTTCAGGTGATGCTGCTTTTATCAATAACGTGAGATCCGTATCCTTCTTCCACTCTTTATCAGTCATGCTCTCCGGTTTCAGAACAGGCCCAGGTAAAATTGCATTAACTAGAACTTTTGGTGCTAACTCCTTTGCAAAGACGTCAGTTAATCCATTAACAGAAATTTTTGCACTTAGATACGCAGCATATCCTTTGTATGCCTTACCGTATTCTGCGGCTGCATCACCAAATAAAACGATCCTTCCAGTTCCTTTTTGAACCATGTGCTCTCCCAACGCTTGTACACAAAAAAATGTAGCTTTTATGTTTCCGTCAAGCATAGCCTGCAGTTCGTCATCCGTTGTCTTAAAGAAGTCTTTCCCCTCAAAAGTTGAAGCCATAAATACGCAACCATGGATTTGCTGGTGGTCCTTAACTATCTGATCTCTGAGAGACTTAACCTGATCTTGCTTGGTTAAATCTACTTTATACGCACCAGTGTTAACTCCATATTTTGATTTAACTTGCTTCAATATTCCTTCAATTTTCTCAGGAGATGTTCGATATGTCATAAAAACATTTGACCCTTTTTTAGCAAGCTCAATAGCAACAATTTGGCCTATCCTCGCCCCACCAGTTATCAGAATATTTTTGCCTTTCAAATCCATTTAACCACCCGAACTTTTCTGAAAAGTTCGATCAAAACAAACTATGCTTAACAAACCCCACTATACTTGCAGATTAACTGAGAAAATTCTTCTTTTGTTCTAAAACCAATTACGTATAATGCCTTGCTCTCATTTACACCGTTATTAAATATGAATGTAGGCGTCGAAGTCACTTCATAGTGTGCAAGTTCATTCGTGCACTTGAAGACGTCATACTTCTCTATGTAAAAATTACTTCCTGTCTCTTGCAGAAGCTGAGGAAAGTATAAGTCAAATCTTGCACACCACGGGCATGTTGCTGCCCAGAAGTATTGAATGCGGAGATTAGATTTTGTGTTTCCAAGAACTTCGAGAGGACAGCCTGCAGTTGCTTGGGAAGAATTAAATTGCTTAATCACTCTTTCTTCTTCCTGTCCTTGCCAAATTACTGTTCTGACCCCGTAGCTTGTATTTGTTTCAGTTATAAGCCCGCCTTTAATCGGAGTTGCACTGATCTCTGACGCATTCTGCAAATAATTTGTTGGAGTACCATTTGTTTGGTTGATAAACACGTCTGAACCATTTAACTGACCAAGATCCAAAAGAGAAGTTGAATTTGAGGATACCGATTGATTTTGACCTGTAGTTTGATTATTCGAAATCGTTAGATTATTACTTATAGTAGTAACTGAATCATTCTTCACTATTTCTTTTTGACTTTGCGTGGAGGTTGAAACACATCCAAACAACACTAATGTTAGAGCCATTAATATCAAAAATCTCTTCATAAAATTAAATCTCATAGAAGATTTATATACGTTAGTTATCAATTTAATATCAGTAAATCTAAAGAAAAGTCTAAGAAAATATTTTACAATTTTTATAACTAAATGTGAAAAAATGGTTTTACTATTTATTATCGCAGCTACAATAATTGTCAGCCTAATCTCGCTTATTGGGATAGCTACCCTCTGGTTTTCCTCAGCTGCAATTAGAAAGATTATGCCGACGCTTATCGGGTTTGCGACTGGAACGCTTCTTGGTGCTGCTTTTTTTGATATAATACCTGAGGCAATCGAAGCTAGCAGCGCCGGACAGGCATTATTATTTACACTCCTTGGTTTTTTGACTTTCTTCTTAATTGAAAGTTTTATGCACTGGCATCACCATCATGCGGAAACAGGCCATGCACATAAGCACATAATTGGTTACTTGAATTTGATTGGAGACGGATTGCATAACTTCATTGACGGTGCAGCTATTGCTGTTGCATTTTTGACAAGTATACCTCTTGGAATCGTTACGACAATTGCTGCAATTGCACACGAAATCCCCCAAGAGTTAGGCGACTTTTCTGTTCTCCTGTACACCGGATTTGGAGTCAGGAAAGCATTGATATTTAATTTTGCAACTGCGTTGACTGCATTGCTTGGAGCAATAATTGCATTTTACGCGTCTAACACAATTCCAAATTTGGCGGGAATAATTCTTCCATTCTCTGCAGGCAGTTTCATTTACATTGCAATGGTTGACCTGGTGCCGGAGATTCACAAACACAAAAAAACGCAACTAAGCCAAATAATCGCATTACTAATTGGTCTAAGTAGCATCTGGATAGTAACGCAATTACTACGTATACAATAAAAAACTGGTTTTTCAGCTTAGATCTTGTCCACCGGATCCCAGCAACATACAACGAGCGCCTTATCGTGTTTGCATGTTCTCTTATGAGACTACGCTCCTATTGTTTTCGCTATCTCACTCAGATCAAGTTTCGGATAATGGAAATCCAAGCTGATAGTTATTAGTGGCTTAATATTATTTAAAAACTTAACATTGACGATAGACGAAGAATCTAGAAAAACCAAATAATAGAAGCTAAACAAAGGGGGAGTGATATCTGTGATCACGCTTTCTTACAAGCATGTGTAAACAACGTATCGCACACATATCCTGTTGAGCAGTCTGCATCCTTCTGACAGGCCAGTATGTAACACTTATTGATAGAACCGTCACATGCCTGGTTTAAAGGACAATCTGTGTCACTGCCGCAAGAGCCTTGTCGTGTTCTGCATGCATTATTGGTTAAATCACAATATTGCCAGGATCTGCAATCACTGTCTTTACTACATTTCCCTTCCTTAGCTAAACACGTATGAGTAGAAGGGTCACAATATTCGTATCCAGCTGACCCACCTACGCAATCAGTATTGACATCACAGAAATCACGCTTTGCCTCGCACTTATGTTTTTGCGTGTTGCAAAGTTGCCATGACTCACACTGGTTATCAAATTCACAAAACTTTGCTGCAGTAACACATCTGTGAGTAGCATCGTCACAGGATTGCCATGCCAAACAATTTAGGTCATTGTTACAGAATCCGCTTCTAACTGTACATTTATGATCCTTATCTGTGCAGCTCTCCCATTCCTTACAGTTTAAGTTAGTATAACAGTATCCCTCTCTTGGATAACAAACGTTCGTTGTCGCATTACATAGTTGCCATCCTTCACACTGGAAGTCATTATTGCACCTTCCAGTCTTTGGTGCACACTGATGAGTTTTAGTATCGCATCCCTCAAAGTCTTTAGTGCAGAAAGAATCATCGGTACAGAAACCGAGCTTAAGTTTGCAGTCTCTGGTTGCGCTGTCGCATTCCTGCCAATATTCACAGTCTGCTACAGAGGAACATTTTCCTTTCTCGAGTTTGCAGGTGTGTGCCTTCGTATCACACTGTTGGTAGTCTTGACATTCATTATCAGTTGCACAGAAACCTGAAGCAGTAGCACATTTCTGAGCAGTCACATTGCAGGATTGCCAAGATGCGCACTCGGCATCTGCCTTGCACCTTTTTGCAGTTGGCGAAATACAGCCCGCTATAATTACTATACCAATAATGACGAATAGAACGATTAGACTGTGTCGCATACTGTTTAGGCTCAAAAAAGCTATAAAAACATTTGCTAATGTCTGCCTCAGATAACTTCTTATTTAATGCGAGTATAAACAGCTAGAAGATAGACATGCACATTGTAAAGTACACCCCTAAAAATGAGGAGCTGAAGCTCGAGCCTGAAAATTTCGAGGATTTATGGCATCTGATGAAGATAATTAACAAAGACGACGTAGTAATAAGCAAATCTGTCCGCCGCTTCCGTTCTGCAGGAGAGAAGGGAGAAGCAGGTGAAAAAAAAGAAGTAACTGTCGAATTGCTTGTTGACCGAGCTGAACTACATAAAAACGCAAATATCCTGAGAGTAATAGGCAAGATTATTGGAGGATTCCCAGAGGAATACATACAACAGGGGAGTTACCATACGATTGACATCGAGCCAGGTTACCAGTATAAGATAAGAAAAAAAGAATGGACTACGTATGATAAGGATAGAATTAAAGACGCACAAAAAAGCGCTAAGAGGCCTACGATAAAGATAGTTGTAATGGATGACAAGCTTGCAAATGTTGCTACACTACGCGGATATGGAATGGACTTTGATTTTGTAATAGAGAGCAGGACATCAAAACGTGATGATGCGTATGAAGAAAAAGTCAAAAAATTCTTTGCAGAAATAGAAAAAGTAATTGCTGGCTCGAAACATGTCCTTATTGCAGGGCCAGGTTTCACAACAGAGTCTTTTAGAGACTATTTAAAAAATAAGAATCCTGCTCTTCTGAAAAAAGTTACTATAGAACATACGAGTACTGCTGAAAAATCTGGAGTGTACGAATTGATCAAAAGTGGGGCTATAAAGAAATTGACAAAGGAAGATAGGATTTCAACCGAGTTTGAAAAGATGGAAAAATACATGGCGGAGAAAGGAAAGGGAAGCGGACTTACTGTCAAAGGCCAGGAAGAAGTAAGAGAAGCAGTTAGCTATGGAGCAGTCGGAGAGTTGTTTGTCCTTGATGAATTTATTAGAAAAGATCCATCAGTTCTTGATGAAGCAAAGGCAAAAGGAGTCACAGTCACGGTTTTCACATCAGAAGAGGAGCCATGGAAACAGCTAAAAAAGTTTGGTGGACTCGTAGGAATACTAAGATTCAAGATAAAATAAAAATAAACAGAAGATGAAGTGACTTATGTGGAACATGTTGCAATAATGAAAAGGTCTTGGAGACTAACTCAAAAGATTCTAACTGGTCAAAAAGTAATAGAATCAAGATGGTACATGACAAGACACTCACCTTGGGATAAAATAAGATCAGGTGAAACCGTTTACTTCAAAGACTCAGGAGAGCCAGTAACGATAAATGCAGAGGTAGAAAAAGTGGTCCAATTCTCTGATCTTTCGCCTAAAAAAGTGAAAGAAATATTGGAGAGATATGGGTCTGAAGACGGACTAACTAAAAAAGATATTCCGCGGTTCTTCGAAATGTTCAAGGATAAACGATATTGTATACTTATTTTCTTGAGGGAGCCGAAGAAGATTAAACCTTTTGACGTAGATAAAACAGGATTCGGTAGTCAGTCGGCTTGGATCACAGTTGAAAATATGGAGAACATAAAGAAGAAAGACTGATTACGGACTATATCTTTTTAGTCACTCCCACCAGAACAATAATTATTCCTGTCAAAGCCGTACTAGATAAAAATACGTAGTTAAAGTTTTCTTTTGATGCGATAAATGCCACGATCAGCGGGGCTACCGCAAAACCGATATCTTTTGAGGTTTCAATAATCCCGTAAAACTTACCCCGTTTTTCCTTACTATAATAATCAGAAATTGCCACATCGACAACAGACATTGTTGCAAGGCTTGCGCCAGAAGCTATGAATATCGAGAGGAAGGAGATTATCAACGAACTTGAGGTTGCAAATACATACATTGCGATTGCCATAGTTGCAAGGGCCATAAGCAAAATCTTCTTCTTTGGAGATTTATCTATCAAGTTGCCGATAGGTTTTGCGAAGATAAGAAAAGGGGCTGAATAAAATGCTACGATTAAAGCAGACTGAAACAAGCTATCTGTGGAAAAACCAATAAAAGGTTCTGAAAACCAGATCATTTCCCAGAGATATGCAAAATTGAATCCTACCAACAGGAATAAGAATAGCGGCCATCCACCATGCCGGATGTCCTCAATATATCCTCCAAATCCCTTACCAAAGAATATGCCGGATAGACCGTCCGTTATTTTCCCATCTTTTTTCTCTTTTATCCCGTAAAAGAATGCCAAACTGATCGCACTCAACAGAATAATCACAAACACCACATTTTCCAATGCTATAAAGGAGAGAATAACGGCAATCAGCAGGGGAGCGAAAACCTCCCCAAAATCGGTCAAAAAGAAAAAATTTCCAAACCACTTCCCACGGGTTCCTTTGTTGGAAGTATCTCCAATGTAAGCTAGGAATGCTGGCCATGCAAATGAGTAAATCAAGCCGTCCATAATTGCAAGTGCCAAGATCAAAATAGGGTCAGTTACAATCCGCAATGTGATAAGCATCACAATCGCAAGAACCATCGCAAGGATAAACGCCTTCTTTCTTCCTACCTTATCTGAGAAGTCACCACATGGAATGTCGGTCAACGCACCACTAATTGCAGAAATGAAAAAGAAAATCGCCACTTGATCTAAAGATAATCCTTTGCTTGATAAGAAAATAGGAGCAAAAAATTCCCATGAAGCCCAGAAAAATGTGAAGATTATAAATGGAATAAAAATCCTGAAAGATTTACGTTTGTCCATTTGTACCCCTTATTGCAACTATCTTCGGCCAGATATTCAAATCCTTATCCTATATAGAGAAATTCGTTTTTAATGACTTTGACAAGCTTATCCCAGTATGCAACTTACCAATCCTCTTTAAAATTTTCCACATATGTGCTATAGTTCTCAGTAAGTTCTTCACCTTTTCGTATGTTCCTTATCGCGTTTGTTACAACTTCTTCTTCATTACCATAATATGTACTCAGAGCATTTGGAGTTTTGGAGTGATTGAAATATTTTCCGTCATCGCTAGCAAAGCAATATTTGCCACTTTTCTTACTCAACCACATATATGGTCTTAAATATCCTTGAATTTTCTTTGGGAATTTCTTAATTTCCTTTTTTGTAAATTTTAAGTCAAATCCGGGAGTAAACTTCCAGAGTACTGTTCCTTTTTCGATAAATTGGTTAGCAAATAATCCAATTCCGTGAATCTTGCTTGGCCCAATCCTGGTTTTAACATAAAGCATGAAAAAAATTGGTCTTAGAGATTTAAAGCTTTTTCTCTATTTTTATGCATACAACTAGCTGGTAACAACCGATTTAAACCAATCTGATCAAATATATTTAGGCAGAGAATAAGAAATTAAGAGGCAGAAAACAGATAATTAAAAGAGGCAAATACAATGGCAGAACAAAATCAGTTAGTGAGCGTTAGCGAGCTAGGGATGCTTAGAATTGTAAATGAGCACATAAAGAGAAATATCGGGATTTTTGAAGACATGAATGGATTTACTGAGCTGTGCAGCAGACTTGGTGTCCCCTGCAGGATTTATGAAGACAAAGTGTTCGCTGATAATTCAATTAGAGGTAAAGAAATTTTTGTAGAACATTTTGAGGATCGGGAAAGAATTGGCTCGATAGAGTTTGACGGAGATAGCAAGGAATATGATATGCTCGTAAGCCAATTAGGGATAATTGAAAATGAAATTTTCTACACCATCAAGGGCAGGTTCATGAAAGAAGTCCAGGAATCAATCTCTTACAATGATACGCTTGCTGAAAACATGGCAAGAATGATTGAAAAACTGAAATACAAACTTGACCTTAAATGCAGTTATGGAATTTTTGTTTTGAATGAAAAAAAGAATACGCTTGAATGTAAGCATGCTGATGATGTAGCAATGAGAAAACTTTCCCCACATAGAGAAGACGACACAATAATAAGCAGAGTTTATAGAGATGGACAGAGTGTAACTGCTGAAAATTTTGGGATGTCAATTGAAAAAGAATTAGAAACTGAAGAACTTGCACCGATAATTGCATTACCAATAAGACATAGAGAACCAGTTGCTGTAGTAGTTCTGGCAGGCTACAATCTAAGAAAACTGAACAAATGGCGATTTAAACTGCTTAAGGATACTGTGTCAAAGTTTGGACTTGTTCTTGAAAATATTATGGCTATGGATAAATTAAGAGGAATAGCTCAGCATGACGGAATGCTTGAAATTTATACTAGAAAGACTATCGAATCGAAGATAGAAGGTGAAATGAAAAGGAATAAGCGTGTAGCGCTACTGATGATTGATCTAGACCATTTCAAAGCATACAACGATAAGCATGGACATGTTGAAGGCGATAAACTTCTAAAGAAGTTTGCTTCTATCCTTAGAAAAGTTAAAAGAGATCGTGATGTAGTGGGTAGATATGGTGGTGATGAATTTGTCATTTGCTCTCCAGAGAACAATGCATCAGGTTCTAGAAAACTCGCTGAACGAATTGTTGCTGAATGTGGAAAAAATTTCAAAGAGGTCACCTGTTCAGTTGGAGTCTATATATGGAATGGGGTGGAAACAGATATTCACACACTATTCAAGATGGTGGATGAAAAGCTGTATGCAGCTAAAAAAGCAGGTAAAAATACAGTTGTTATCGAAGAAACACAAAAAGATGAAGGAATAAGGAAGATATACGCAGTTGATGTGTTTGTTGAATTCTTGAGAAAGAAACAAGATGAAAGAAAAAGATATGGAACACCTTATGCAGTTCTAGCATGCAAAGGAGATATCTACAAAGTCCTCGCATCTGTGCGAGATTCAGACATCGTTGGAGATATAGACGGAAAGGTTGGCGTAATACTTGTTAATACAGATAA
>CAYHPR010000019.1:5451-10961 GCA_964358895.1 Microcaldota archaeon | reverse complement strand
ACTGCTATTGATAATATTCCTATTAGTAAGTAAATCACAAATTCTTTATTGATTTGTATGTCCGTTTCGTCATTCATGTTCACACGCTCGGTATCTATTATATCTAAGCTTTACAACTGTTGTTATACTTCTACAGTTAATAATTTAAATATGTTCCCTATGCCTACTCTATGCGAATTTCATTTTATTACTTTTACGTTTTTGTCCTATTAATACTTAACTTTTTGATTTTTTTAACTCCGATACTTGCCAGATCTGGGTCTGAACTTGCTCCAGGTTTGTATGCTGGATTTCATAACATTTGTCATCAGCTCACGGCAAGATCCCTTTGCATGTACAATAATGGAATAAGTGATTGTACACTACAAGCTAAAGTATTTAGTGAATCAACATACGAGGTTGTTCAAAATAATCAAGGTACAGGTTATAAATTTCCTGTAGACGCAAGAGACATGGCAATTTATCTTATGATGTTGATTGGCGGATTGGTTTTATCTTTTGTTTCTGATAAAAACGGGAAAAATATTCCAAACATTTTGATTCTTATCCTCGCTGCAGCACCAGTAGGAATAGACGGATTTACTCAGTTGTTTGGATGGAGGGAAAGTACAAATCAGATTCGGCTAATAACTGGTGTGATTCTTGGCTTAGCCATTCCATTCTTTTTGATACCAACTGCAAATGTACTTATCAATAAATTTGGAAGAAGAAAAATAACTAAAGAAGAAAAATAGCTATTATTCTCTGATTATTGCTTTCCTTTCTTATTTGTATACAATCTCGATTTGATCATTGTCTCTTAGAATCAGATTTTCAAATTCGTTACTTTCTTTACCATTAACGATCAGATGTACATTATTGCTGCCGTTGTTGCAGTACTGGAATATACATGTGCGGTTAAATGTTTGACCCCATACTCCAAAAAATTCTCCAAGTTTAAATTCTCTGTTGCATGGTGACTCAACATGGAGGGTGCCTGTGTCGTCATGCGTATGGATCGGGCGCATTATGTTGGATCCAACCCCAACATTTGTCGGGATAACTATTTTTTTACCTTCGCTTTCAAGTCTTATACTAAGAACTGGATGGATATGTAGTGCTATTCCTGAATGTCCTCCTATATTGATCTCTTTTGCAGGTGCACTTTGGCAAGTTTGAAGCGGAGCTAAGAATAGAAAATAGATTCCCGCGATAACTATTACGGCGAATATAATGTATGGAAGTTTACCCATGTCCTCATTGCTCTAACAAATTGCACGATATTCTAAAAATTCAGTTTCATCCGTTGTAATATTGAAGTTTTCTACACTAAGTTTATCGCTTATTGTTTTTATAACTGTTTCAGTTTCAGTAAAATTCATCCAGGGATATAAACCAGGCGTTTGTTTAGCTTCATTCATCCATTCTTTCAAGCGTTCAACTACAATTACTGCTTTTCTGTTTGCTAAATCTTTTCGTCCGAACGCTGCAAATTCAACTATGTGATTCAGTCCGTGCCATGCGCATACCTCATACTTGTCCGTAAGTACAAGAACATGCAACGTACCAAGTGTATGGGCAGCATGTTCAGTGTCATTGATATTTACAAAAAATTCTGCTTCTTCAACCAAGTCTGAATAGTTCTGATTGTTTGGTTTAAATTTTTCTACAGTTTCAAAATCAGTTTTTGTCAGATTTCTATTGAAACTTACGGCGATTAGTTTTGCCACTTCGTTGACAAAATTTGCACGTATATTCTCCTTAGTTGTATTATCCGAGTTTAAATTAGATGCATTTGCCACAATGGTTTTTTGATTTTGATCCGGATTTTGATTCTGCGTTATGCATCCGGCTAGAACAGCGAGTAAAATAGTTAATATCAAATATTCTGTTTTCATTCTTTAAACCTCAGTTAGCAGTCGGTAAGTCTCTAAACAAAATTGTCCAACCTTGAGCACCAAGTTCTCCAGCTCCTTTGTAAACTATCTTTCCAATATCCTTTGTTATTGCAACTTTAGTTGCAGTATTAATTATTCCATAATCTATTAGCAGATTATCATTTGCTGCTGCGAATTGGTAAGGAAAATTGTATTTTTCTTTAAATTCTTTAATCGCATCCACAGTCTCCTCAGAATCTACGTCTACGACTATGAAACTCACCGAGGCGCTCGAATTTTCATAAATAGGCTTCAATGTCTTTAGATCTTCTATGCAAGACAAGCACCAAGTTGCAAAAAAGTACAATAATACTGGTTTGTCTTTTTTTGCTTCGCTCAACGTAACTGTTTTTCCGTCGGTTAAACTAAGTGTAAAGTTTGGTGCGGTGTCACCTTTTCCTGCACCTATGTTCTGAAGTTTAGCAAGTTCTTCGTCAACAGAATAGTCTAGTGGCGTAGTAATGTTAAGTCTCGGTTTTATTTGAGGTTGTGATAAAAAGGCAAAATAGAAAAAAACACTAACTACTAACAGGCCTGCGAGTATGTGTAGTGTGCCTAATCTAATTTGGTTTGACATATAGAATTACCTTTACATAATTTGTAACAGTTGTTATTTAAATGTTTATTGGATATTTATATTGGTTTTATGGTAAACGAAGAACAGGTGTATGATGCATTAAGAAAGTGCCTTGATCCAGAACTTAACGAAAACGTAGTTGATTTGGGATTAATCTATTCTGTTAAAGTTGATCAGAATAAAATTTATCTTGATGTAACAATGACTTCTCCGTCTTGTCCATATGCACCTATGCTTTTAGATGATATACGAGAAAAAGTTAGCAGTGTAAGTGCTAAGCAAAAAATTGAAGTTGTAATAAATCTAGTCTGGGACCCACCATGGAGTCCTGAAAAGATGTCTGAAGATCTAAAGTTGCGGTTGGGTACGTTGTCAGATTTTTAGTTTAGTTATAACCAATTAGTTCAGTTAAGATTAACAACGAATGCAAAGCATTTTAAAATTATTAATCAAAGTTTCTGTGGGAGAATGAAGATAACTAAGATTGATTTAGATAAGGATTGCATGGTATTCAGCGATCTTGAAGACTGCATAATGTGTCATCTTTGGCAGAATAGTGAAGCTACTGCTAGCCAGATCTACAAAAAAATTAAACGCAAGGATATTGCTTCAACAACGGTTGTAGTTACACTTGACCGGCTTTATAAGAAAGGGTTGGTTAGTAGAAGAATTGAGAAAGGAAGAGGTGGACTTCATTATGTCTATTCTCCAAAGTTTAGCAAAGAAGACTTAGGTAAGGACATCTCTAGAGTATTTGCTGAGCGGGTGATAAGGGTGTTCGGCCCAGGTGTCGCATCATATTTCTCAAAGGAAGCATTATCTAAGATTCGTCAGTCTAATGGACACAGTAAACGATAATTGGCCAAGACTGACAAACGGCGCGAAAATAACAAACAGATATGGCGGGATAATATGGTGTTCGATATTATTGGTTGTTTCAGCGGATGCATCGAGCAGACAAGTATTCTTACTTTTCTAGGCCTTACTCTTTTGGGTTCTTTTGCTCTATACAAGTCAAAAGGGTTATTCAAAAATTATACTCTCAAAGTCGGTGCGATATACAGTTCTATACTCCTTACGTCATTTCCTATCCTTTATGTAATGATGGGTATGGGCTGCACTATCGGTCTGTCGTTATGTTCAATAATGAATCTAATTGGCTATTCCTTGCCATTCCTAGCAATTTCTGCAACAATCTTATTCTATTTCTTTGGATCTAAGATCTTTCTTTTCGCAATAAGTGCTAAACGAATAAAGAGGGAGGATGCGCCACTTTTTTACGATTCATGTTTGGCAATTAGTCAAAAAAATAATATGAAGATGCCGAGTTTGCACTACATTGACAGTGCTGAGCTCCAAGCATTTTCAGTTTGTGGAAATTCCAATCACGTTGTTCTTTCAGTTGGCTTGATAGAAGACGTGGATAAGCAAGAAGAAGCTGAAATTATAATGGGTCACGAGCTTCAGCATCTTAAGCGAATGGACCCTTTCATGAAAGCAACTGCAATCATCCTTTCTATATTCTCACCTACGGGTGTTCTTAATTCAAAAGCAATTCATGCACTTGTACAAGAACAGGAAAAAGATTGATTCTAAGCTAATTGTAGGTAATCACGTGAAACTAAACTTTCTAAAAGAGCGTATTTCTAGTTCTCTTTCAAGCATCTCTGGACTTATCAGTCTGCTCAGTGGTAGTTCTGCTGCCTGTCAAACAACCTGCGGTACAGGTTCTGCATTATTTTCACTTCTGCCAATCTTAGGCATCGCAATAGCTGCAACACCCCTAATACTTCTAGAACCTTATAGACCCTTTATCTGGTTGTTTGCGTTTATTCTTTTTTTGTTTGCGTCGTTTCTTTATTTAAAATATAAGCGAGAAAGGGAATCTGTTTCTAGGGAACTATTGCTTTTTAATTTCGGAATTTTATCAATTGGCCTTCCTTTTGCTGAACTACAGTCTTTCGCCGCATATTTTATGTACATCGGATTGTTGATCTTAAGTTATAGCATAATTTTGTTTGTCGTGAGAAAATTGAATATTAAACTGACAATGAGATAAACAAATTATACATCAACAATTACTGTTGCTTTCCAGCCTTCTTTTGTTTTTTTGACTTCAAAGTTATGATACGTAATTGCTTTTGCATCTACAATCAGCTGATGTTTTTTCGGATCGATTTTTTCACCATAAGCTATGGCAACTAGTTGTTTTTCATCTTTTATTGTAATCTCAAATTTGCTAAACAATAGCTGTTCTGCATCCTTAAGAAATACTAATTCATCCAGGAAGTCAAAAAGCAGTTTATCAACTGCGCCTGCTTCCTTTTTAATAGTCTTTTTTACGTTCGGTTCGATCCTTTTTACTTCCTTGACCATAATGTTAGTAACTGCAAGTCCTGCAGATTCGAAAAGTTCTTCCAGCGTTTTTCCAGTTGCTTCAAATGCAACATCCGCATATGCAATCTCTTCAAGATATTTGTAGGGCATTCTATCACAAACAATTAATCAATTTCGCAAGTTTTCAATCTTTCAATTACTTTTTCTTTTGCTGCGTCAATTTCTTTTCCAATGAACACTAATTCCGTTTTATTTCTAACGTATTCTTTTAGATTCCATCTTCCATTCACATAATCAAAAAGATATCCGTTATCTGCATTAAGGAAACCTTTCGATCGATAGATTTCAGTTGGCAAAGAGTTTGCAAACTCTTTGAATTTATCTAAATTAATTTTCTTATCTGATCTATAAACGAATGATTTTTCTTCTGGACTGTGAGGAACTGGTTCTTTTATTTCCTTTATACTGGCTCTTGGCTTACGTGTTCTAATTCCAGATATAAATCCTAACGGAATTCTTCCGTTAATTGCTTTTACAAAAACTGCATTTTCGTTTAGTTCTCTAATGTTTTGCATTATTGCATCTAATTGATCAGCGTCTACTAAATCTATTTTATTCACAATTATTACATCAGCTCCTTCTATCTGCATTCTTCCAGTATGTCCTAGTTGAGGAAATTT
>CAYHPR010000019.1:0-5351 GCA_964358895.1 Microcaldota archaeon | reverse complement strand
ACAGCGATGAGCTTTTAGAATTAGTTGTTTTTATACGGGCTCTTTTCTTCTTACTTCTTTTATTATTTTTCTGCATGAGTTAAGAACAGTTTTGAATGCTTGTACATCTCATCTAGATTTGGTTCGATTCTTACAGTTTTGGTTCTTACATTTTTACAACCCAGCTTTTTAAGATAATTTTGAAGATACGTATGTGACTTATTTGCAAGTTCCAAACCATTATATGTAATCTCAGGAACTATCTGATTGGCATTCATGCCATTAGTATTGAGAATAATTATCCTTCCCCCCTTCTTTGTCAGGTTAAACATATTTTTTATCGCAGATTCATATCCTTCAACTGTTCTTAGACACCCTATGCTAAATGTAGAAACAACTGAATCATAGCTTTTTGGTTTAAGTATTCGAGGGATCTTCTTTGTGAAATCTGAAACAATCAGGTGCCTTATTTTTCTTATCTGTTTACTTGTCGAATACTTTTTAATACCTGATTTGCGAATAAATCCCTCTATTTTTTTATACGATTCAGGAGCAAAGGACTTAATCTTGGCTTTTGTAAAAGTTATATTTTCTGGAGTAATGTCTATGCCATCAATCAATGTTGCATTTGGCATGAATAACGCATTAAAGTGAATAGAGGGGCCACATCCAAAATCCAAAGTCTTTCCCTTTATATTAGTTATCAGAAAATTACCGTACGCTTTAATTTCTTCATCAAGACCATTAATTAGTGCATACCCGTAATTTCTTTCATAATATTCTTGAATATATTTTTGTCTTTTTGTAATGTGCATACAATAGATTATTTGTTAAATTTATTAAAGGAATACAAAATTAGAACTAGCCTTTCACAGACCTAAAGACGGTACCGTCGTTAAAATATACATTTAAATATAAGGATATCTGTAATTATTTTAAGTGATGTTGATGCAAAAACAAGCTGACAAATCTGTTACGAATAGATCACAATTAGGTTATATTCTGGCTAACGCTAACCACGAGTCTAAGAAAGATAGTTATCTAGTAGTAATAATCAGTGCTCTTCTGCTCTTTGGATGTCTAGAACTGAAGAAAGATATGAAGTCCCTCTTTTTAGAGCTCATTAAAAAACAAAGCGAAATAAAAAGCTACGAGATGTTTGCTAACTATAGTATACCGAGCTTGAACTCCCGCGGAATAATGAAGAAATTGGTAAAAGAAAACAACGCGAGAGCCGATATCAAAGTAATCGGAGCTTTGTCAGATGTGGAGAGTAATGCAAGCTTCTATGAAATCGCTGGGAAGCGATATGTATGCCCAACCAGCAGTAATTTCGCAGGGCTTTGGTCCTTTATATATCCGCAGGACCCATCAAAAATAAAGAGTTTGTGTGAAGAAGAAGTAGCAGATCCTGGAAAACATGATGCACTTTCCCTTTTTTTTGGCCGAAAATTTAATGAAAAAATAGCTACAGAACTCATAGATCGTGGAATGATGCAACTCCCACAAAATACAACTGAAACTACGATCGCAAATCGTTCATGTTATCTATTTGAAAATATAAGATTACAGAACTTGAGCGCACTCTATTTACGGAACCAAAGTTTGGAAATGCGGAACTTTATAGCTGATTTTAGTGGAAAACCCCGTGACTTGATAATTTTAACAACTTGTCTTGATAAAGAAAGCGGCGTGGCATTGCAGTCTATAGTTTCGTTCAACACAACAATGCTGTTACCAATAATTATTATTGATGGAAACGAAATGATTGAGATTAATAGGACTGAGGAGAGTTCTCTAACTGACGTTATTGAAGTTAATAAAATTTCCTTGAACATTGATATTTCGGACTCGGTTTTTCAGCTCCCCGCACCGGTTGTTAAGAGATGCCCTGGGCTGCCCGAATCTCTGGTGAACCAGTGCTATTACGATTCCGTTAAAGGAAATGCGTCACTCTGTAATGATTATTTTATTGGCGGACTCGATTTCAGCAGGGGTTGTATCGAAGCCGTATACAATATAACAAGCTCCAAGGACGTTTGCGACGTCTTGATTGATGATCTTAATAGATGGTTTTGCTATGAATGGTTGGCAGAAAAACTGAACGACACATCCTACTGCGCAAAGAGCAACTACACCTTCAAGTCCGCTTATTGCACTCAAAATTAACAGAAGCTACATAAACATTGATAATAGTTATATCTCCAAGAGGCCCGTAATAATAGTCAAAATAAATAGTGCTATGCCTGCAATCAACACATAGAACGTATATATTAGAGTCTTAGAACCAAGGGACGTCTCAAAAACAGTATCAAATTTTCTAATACAAAATTTTGCTGTTTTTGACCGTCTAATAAACAAAATGTTTATACGTCACTTCTGCAGCCTAGCTATTCCTTTCCTTGCTTTCCTCTACTTTTCACTCCTTGCGCTTCCCTTTTCGTCCCATAACCTTTCGGTCGAGAACGAAAATGGTTCTCGGAGTGAAAATATGGAAACGGAAAACAAAATTGAAAAATTAAAAGAAATAGAAGACTTCGTTGCAGAATATGCGACATTTGAGAAGTCTCTTAAGTCTGCAGTAGGTCAAATATCTGAAGAGCAGCTTGTGACATTATATGCAATCTTCAGGAAAGATGCAAGGACAGATAGACTGAATGGCAATGGCCATTCCCCAGTTTTTGATCAGTTGGCTACTGAGAAACAGAAAGCTGTGATCAATAATCTGATCAGCAGGAAAAGAATAGAACTAGATCCATCGGTTCCCTCCGTAGACAAGCTGACAAAGAGGCAAGCTTCTAGGATTTTGTCAGTTGCTTTCAAAAGACCAAATCCAAAGTGGCGGATGCCCGCCACTTCTGGTTTTAATTTAGTAGATTATATTTAAGGTGGGAATATGAAGATCACAAAACAAATCCTTCAAGATATGAAAATAATTTATCTTACTGGACGGAGTATTGAGAATACTAGAAGCTTCATAGAGAACAGATACAAAAGTCCTATAGCTTGGGAAACAGTGAGAAAAAGACTAAAGAAAATGGGAATAAAACTTAGGAATACTTCTGAGGCTTTCGTTTTAAGGAGAAATACAGAGTACCCCACTGCCAAAATACTATCTCTTTATCAAAAGAAAAAATATGGGATCAGACAGATATCTAGGAAGTTAAATATAGTTAGAGAGATAATAAGGAAGATCTTGTCTGCGAATAAAGTAGCTCTTAGGAGTGATTATGAAGTGCAACTTTTACGGCGAAAATATAAAAGAACTAGTTTCGATGGAGCTAAACTTGAAAAAGCCTATATGTTAGGATTAGTAGACGGTGATTTAAATGCACATAGGAGATCAAAATACACTGTAAGACTCGCCACAAATTCTACACATGAAACTCTGATTGAACTGGTAAGAGACACTTTCAAAAGATATGGAAACGTTCTTATCTATCCGATAAAGAATACGCTTGGCGGCTATCAAACTCACGTTTCAGTGGAATTAGATAACAGTTTTGCATTCCTTTTGCCAGAGAATCGTAAAAAATCTATATTTAATTTAAACAGGACCAATGAATTTCTAAGTTTCCTTGCAGGTTTTATTGATTCTGACGGAAGCATTATAATTCGTAAAACAGGTCAATACTTCCAATTTGTTATTCGAGTATTTGGACAGGATTTGAGACTGCTGAGTTTTATCAGAGATAGATTAATTCAGTTAAGATTCAAACCATTTATTGGCAGGACCTTTAAAGCAGGAAGTTTACGGAAGAAAAATAATATAGTGTTAAGGTACAACAAAGACTACTTCACATTAGATATTACTAATCGGCCAGATGTTATTCGTTTGCTCGGTACATTGCCAATTAGACATAAGGAGAAGATTGATAGGCGAGAACTTTTGTTAAAGATCTACCGCAGCAAATTAGTGAGGCACAAGGAAATAGAGCCTCAGTTGCGTAATTTAAGAAATAGGATAGATACTAAAGTAAAAAAAGACTTAGAACGTTTATCTGCTTCAAGATCATCCTTTAATATTTCCGATAGGCGTCATACGGCAGATTCGTTTTGAAATACCTGTCTGATGAGCGGCATCAATTACCTCATCTATATCTTTGTAAGCAGCCCCAGCTTCCTCTGCTAGTCCGGGCATACTATCTGTTCGAACGTATATGCCGCGTTTTTCCATATCCTTTTGCAGCTGTTCCCCGCGGAACAAACCCTTTGCCTTTGTTCTTGACATTGTTCTTCCACTTCCATGCGCAGTACTGCCCCAGGTTTCATCTTCTGCTTTCTTTGTTCCAATAAGAAGATAACTGCCGGTTTCCATCGAACCTCCGATAATTACGGGTTGACCAATGTCTCGGTATTCCTGTGGGACTTCTTGTCTTCCTGGACCAAATGCCCTAGTAGCGCCCTTTCTATGCGTGATAACTTCTTTCCAGCTTCCCTCAATTAGATATTTTTCAAGTTTAGCTGTATTGTGTGCGACATCATAGATCTGATGCATTCCCAATTTCTCTGCGTCTTGTTTGAAAACTTCACTAAAAACTTCTCTAATACGATGCAGAATTACCTGTCTGTTTGCGAATGACATATTTATTCCACCTTTCATTCCTTTGAAGTAAGTTTGTCCTTCAGGTGAATTGAACGGTGCACACGCAAGTTCTCTGTCAAGAATCTTTATCTTGTATTTACTTTCCATTATTGGAAGAAAAGTGTTCAAGCTATCTGTTGCTACTTGGTGTCCAAAGCCACGACTGCCGCAATGAAACATTATTACAATCTGATCTGGGAATATTCCAAGTTTTTTTGCAATTGTTTCATCATAAATATTTTCTTTTTTGACTACTTGAATCTCTAAATAATGATTTCCAGATCCCAATGTTCCTATCTGGTTATAACCTCGATCGATAGCTCTTTGGCTGATTATTTTTGCATCAGCATCCATCCTACCATTTTCCTCAGTTCTTTTCAGATCCTCTTCCCACCCGTATCCATTTTTTACACACCACTCTGCACCTTCTTCAACAACTTTTCTAAACTGGTCTTTTGTAATCTTAACAAATCCTGTTGATCCCACACCTGCAGGAACTTTTTCGTATAGTTTGTCAGTTAGTTCTTTGATATGTGGTTTTACTTGGTCGAAAGTGAGATTTGTTTTGACAAGCCTCATACCGCAATTGATATCGAAGCCTACCCCTCCTGGCGAAATGACGCCTTCGTTTGCATCGAAAGCTGCGACACCGCCGATTGGAAAGCCATATCCGGAATGGCCATCGGGCATGCAATAGGCATGTCTTACTATTCCTGGCAGAGTTGCTACGTTTGTTAATTGATCATAGACTTGAAGGTCCATTCCATCTAACAATTTCTTACTTGCA
>CAYHPR010000018.1:1764-11224 GCA_964358895.1 Microcaldota archaeon | reverse complement strand
CATTCTGTTCCAATCGTAGCTGAGGCCTAGTGCCTTTTGCTGTTTTATGAAATTATTAATTGCTTTTTCAGTATATGGTTTCGGATGGACTTTTTCCTTTATTGCTGCATTCTCTGCGGGCAGGCCGAAGCTGTCGTAGCCCATCGGATAAAGGACATTGTAGCCATTCATTCTTTTGAATCTGGAATAGATATCTCCAATCACATAATTGAATGCATGGCCCATATGCAACCCGCTGCCTGACGGGTAGGGAAACATTTCAAGGCAGTAAAACTTCTTTTTGGTCTGGTCTTCCTTTACCTCAAAGATTCTTGCCTTTTCCCATTCCTGTTGCCATTTCTTTTCAATGTCTTTAAACTCCATAATATCTACGATTCTTATTCGGAAATAACTATTAAAAACGTCATTGTATTGTATTCTGTATGGCAGATCCAGTACAGCAAAATATGTTAGAAGTCATTAAACAAGGAATTCTTACTCAATTTAAAGGATCAGAATGGTATGTGGCTGGTGCCGCTGCTTTGGCAATCTCAGGAATGGTTGCTGGCCTCGGGTGGATGATTGCAGAGTTTCTTCGATCAGGGCAAGTAAAGGCTTGGTCAAAAAAGGAGTTTGAAGAATTCATTACTAGTGCGATAATCTTTGCTGCACTTGTTATCTTAGTTCCGACACTAAGTCTTATCGTAAGTACCTTTGTGCCGACCGGACAAAATTATTTTACAGTTGCAAAAGAGTTCATGTATAGCAAAACTTCACCGTTTAGTTTGTATACTACAACCCTTGAAATTGCAAATTCAATCACAGCTATGATTACAACTCTTCTTATCCTTTCAGGAACTTCTTTTGATCTGGTCAAGTTTTTTGGATTCATTGTTAAAATCACTGCACAGCTTTTAGGAGCCGCAACGAGCGGAACTATCGGGGCCGAATTAGCAGGAATAACTGCCGCAATAGCCACGTCTATAGTATCTTTTTTATTCAGCTTTAAAATCTCAATATTTGTTACGTTTCTTGATTTATGGAGCGCACTTAGTGTCTTGATATCTGTTCTTTATGCAACTATTGCTTTAGCTTACGGACAGTTTGTTCTGTTAGATTTCTTCGAGAAAACAATGTTCACGTTTGTTCTGCCAATTGGCATTGTTATGCGTGCATTTCCAATGACAAGGAAAACAGGATCTTCTTTGATTGCCATAGCCATTGTCGGATATATAGTCTATCCGTTAACAATTGTTATGGGAAAAGGGATGTATGATGAATCCGCAAAGTCATTTCCAACGGTGCTTCCTACGCAGTATGTGCTGACATCAAAAATTACGCAAAAACTCGTACTTATCTCTCCTTCTACTAACAAAAATTTGAGTAAAGATGATATTATTACTTGGGAGATAATCCAAAAGGGTACAGGTACGTATCGAATTTGGGCCGGCCCGTATTTTTGTTTGACTGGATATAACGGAGAGGATCCAAACAAGCAACCACCTGTTTCTCCTGAAAAGAATGTTTGGCCTATGAAAGAGCCAGTTGCGCATGGAGGTGGAAGCTACGAATGTTATCATTTAGTTGATACAAAAAATTATGATTCGAGTAAAAGTAATTTACTAGAATTTAAAATAAGCGATTTGGCGGCTTTCGATAAAAATTGGAATGACAGAACGTGGTGGATTGCAGTAGATGCATATGAGGATACCCCCGAAGGATCGAAGCCTATCGGATATAACCGAGATGCAATTTATGCTGTTGGAGACCCATGTAAATCACGTGTGTGGACCAGGATAAAATGTTTTTTTTCATCCAAGAACGCAGTTGTTGTAAAGCAGGAAGTTGTTAGTTCAACAGTCACTACTGCAGAAGGATTTATTGAAGGAGTTATTGATCTGTTCGATAAAGGGTTTTTCCCTGCAACTAAACGCCGGCCAATTCCTATCATTCAACCATGGAAGTTCACTGCGGATACATTTCTTGATTTAACAGAGTACCTTCCTGGTTTGATATACTCTTCATTTATGACGTTAATTATATTCGTGATATCTATGGTGATCTCAATATCATCATACCGTTCAATTGCAGAAGCAATAGGCGGTGAACCACAGTTGCCGGGATTGGCAAGGCTGACGTAGTGATCAAATGGTAGATAGTTGTGTTCCAATAAGCGATTTGACTGTGCTGTTTTCAATAGCTGTAGCCCTAATGTTTTCAGTTATTGCATTCTTCATAATGTTAGGTAAAGTCTTTGCAAGATCCCCCTGGGAAGCTCTTGCCAGGGCAGAGTTTAGGCAAGTTATTGTTTCAGTTGTTTTAGGTGTTGTTCTTGTTGGTCTTGCGTCTACCGCATGTACGGTTTCAAAGTATGCTATGACAGAAGTCATCAAATCTCCTTTTACAGATCAATTCCGACATTCTTCTGACTATCTCAATTATCTAACGCGTATCGGGTATAATACGATAAAGAATTACTGGGTGCTAGTATATGCGCTTAATTCTGCTAATTCTTCACTAAGGGTTGGCGATGTAAAAGTTTTAGGAATTGCTCAGCTAGTTGCAAAAATGATCGAACGAGGTATCTCATTACTTTATGCTGCAATGGCTGCTTCACTTATCATTCAGCAGCTTTCAATCCAAGCTGCTCAAGCACTAGCATTCACTATCCTTTTACCGATAGGCATGGTCCTTCGAACAATTCCATTGACTCGCGAAGGTGGCAGTTTTCTTATAGCCCTTGCATTTGGTGCATATATAGTTTGGCCATTTGCTTTCGTTGTTAATTACGAAGTATCCAAGGTTGTTTGGCAAGGAACAAATTTCGATCAATTAAGTAAACCAACAGTGTTAGAAGAGCTCAGTTTTCAATCCACTAAAGAAATAACTACAAAACTTTTTGATTTTGCAAACATATTCGCACTTTTGTTGCCACAAGCATTAGCCTTACCGCTGATAAATCTGACGTTGTTCATAAGTTTTGTTAGAATGTTTGCACAATACATAACTAATCTTTCGTGATATTATGGTTAAGTTTGAAGCACTTTGGCAAGGAGCAGGGGGATACTGGAATGTCGTAATAGCTGCTGCACTGATTATGCTTCCGCTTATCGCAATCGTCTATATGGTCGGCCGAGCGATCGGAAGAGAAGAATTGACTGCATGGTCTAAGGATGAGTTTTATCAGTTGTTCGGATCTTTTTTTATAATCGGCTCCGTGATAGTGCTTCTTATTTTTATCAATACCTTCGCGTTGAATCTTCTGTTTGCTGGAGGTTTTAACTGTTCAACAACCGGTTGTACGTTTGATTACAACACTCTTCTTCAAGGTACATCCGTTAAGCTTACAAAAACTTGTGGAGGGAGCCTTGACGACGCATGTCATATAGCACTTGCAAAAGTATCTCTAGATACTACTTACGATCTTGTCAGAGGGTATACTGCTGACCAAATGGCTACTAACGGTTTTTATCAGGTATTGGCCACTTCCGGGCCAGAATTTGGAGTCAAAGGACTCAAATTAAAAGTTTCACCATTTGCATTTGTTGAAATAATGAGCAATACTTACGGAATAATTTTAGATATTCTGTATCTTTTAGTTTTCATTATAAAGGCAAATTCAATGTTTATCGAAATTTTTAACACTTCTATTTTTCCCTACTTTTTAGTAATGGGAATTGCCTTGCGTTCACTTTCTATAACTAGACGAGTTGGTGGGTTATTGTTGGCCATGGCTTTGGTTCTGTTTTTTGTTTATCCCTTAATCACTATACTTACAACTGCAGTTTTATCTCCGAACCCAAACACATTCGTTCTTGAGCTCGGTACAATCTATAACAGCAATCTGAGTTTGTTAAACATGCATGAAAAACTTGAAGTTGACACAGGCGGCAAGACAACGAGTTTTGGTTCTTTTGCAATAGCAAGAACAGTGATGCCCTATCAAGTTGTTACACAAGCAGGAACTACAGAAGTGATTCCTGGAGGTATAGTTGATACCGCTGCTTTTATTGCAATTTGGATTCTATTCCAGTTCCTAATAATACTTTACACGACAGTAATAGCAATACGTGATCTCTCACCCTTCTTTGGTGGTGATATTGAGATCGCTGGGCTTACAAGATTGATATGAGTTGATTTGATGAAACGAATTTTGTTATTTAGTTTATTGGTCATTTTTGCATTAATCGCCTTAAATTTTGCAGAATTAATTACGAGCGATTTACAAGTAGTAGATACGGGCGGAACGACAGTTAGTTCGAATTCTTATTCTGATAGTTTATTCCCATCGCCGTCATGCTCTGAAGCGCAGAATTCTGAATTTTTCATTTCTCTTAGACAGAGCAATTGGTTGTATATGGCAGCTGTTGCATTGCTAGTTGGTTTTGGTATCGTAAGTTTTACATTTTTTATTTCTAAAATGTTTTCACAAGCCCCATTAGAAGCATGGGCGAGGAACGAGTTTTATCAAGTTGTTGCTACAGTTCTGATTGTTTTCCTGCTTTTAGTCCTGTCAAATATTGAGTTTCGTGTCTTGGAAGCGTTCGGTTACGCTCCAAAGTTATACGCAGATAATCCCTCAATATCAAACGGAATAACTTATCTTCGTCATGCTTGGTTGTTTTCAGCCGATACGCTTGCTAATGCTTATGCTGCACATACTGGAGCGCATATTGGATTTGCAGCATTGAACCGTATCAAGGATAAATCATTGGGCGATACCGGTATTGTTTTTTCTGGTGAGTGGACTGGCCGTAAGTTGGGTACGCAGATCAGAAATATTTTTGGGATAATATTAACTCCACTAGGTCTTGCAATCGGTGGAGCGACTGCTCAGATCTGGTTTATGTGCATAATGGATATCCTTGCGTTCAATCTTATGTTGCCAATAGGAATACTCCTGCGGGTAACACCATTTACAAGAGGGCTGGGGAGTGCATTAATTGCCATCGCGATCGGATTTTATCTAGTATATCCCTTAACATTGTTGTTCAACGAGAAGACAGTAGAGTATTACCACGGTAATGATCCAAATTGGTGGAGTTTAGGTGTTCCGGGAGCTGGAACAGTAGTTGCTTTTGCATCCGCAGCAGGTTACTTCATGTCAACTGTACTCGATGCATTCGGAGTAATCCTTAATGTTGCAGGTTTCGGCAGTGCTGCTTTAACCTTTAGCGCAGGTGGTACGTTCTTAAGCATTATTTCTGCTGCGGGAGGTCTATATGGAGTTTTTGCGACTTTTTCTACCGATTTTATTCCGAACGCTACGTTCAGCGGTTTGATCTTAGGGATCTTCTTACCATTTCTTGACATCGTCATTACATTTACTTTCGTTAGAGAACTGTCCAAGATACTTGGTACCGATATTAATCTAAATTCCTTATTGAGAATTTTGTGAGTGAAAAAATGTTAGCTACGAATATCCCTAATTGGTTTTGGTCAAATCGAAAGACCGGAATGCTAGCAGCATTTTTCGTTTTAATTTTTCTTACACAGTCTTTCGCTGCTTATGATGAAGCAGTTTGTAAAAGTTTGTTTAAAGTAGGTTGGGATAACTGGAAGACCATCGCGATTATCGCCTTAGTTATTTCTGTCAGTATTGTTTCTTTGTATTATATGGTAGGAAGAGGAATTTCAGATAGTGGAATCGTTACTCGAGCCAAGGACGATTTGGTTCAGACAGCAGTCACAGCAGGTGCACTACTAATAATTTTTTCTCTTACTGATATTTTGTGTGGTTCCACAATTCCGAAAGCATTGTTTTTCGGAGATCAAAATTTCTTCCAAGTTTCTGGTACGTATCTGGAAAATTCAGCCGGTGTAGTTAAATCAAGCACAGCAAAGCTTCTTAGCTTATCCTGGATCCTAAATATTGCTGAATCTTGGACCGAGGCAGGAAAGACAAATGCTCGGGAAGGTATTGCAGAATCATTTGGATTTTTTTCAGATGTTATGTCTTTGTTACTTATGTTTCCGTATATGTCTTATATCAGTATACTGATGCATCTTCAATTATTGAAAATATTGCCACACTTAGCTCTTGTTGTATTCCTCCCGATCGGTATCATTCTTCGTTCACTTTCACCTTTCAGATCTTTCGGAGGCGGTTTGATGGGCGTTGCCATCACACTTAGTTTCATTTTTCCTTTCTTAATTTCATTGAACGCTTTAGCTATACAGCCATATCTAAGCTCTCCAATAGTCTCCTCATCCGATTTTGTCTGTTCAAGCAACATCGAATGTCCAAGTAAAGTATGCGGAGTGCCAGAAGTTAAAGATCTTCCACCAACTATTAAAACAAAGGAAGAATTCATTAAAGCAATAAAGGCATTTTCACCAACCGGAAAAGGAATATGTTTAGATAAACTAGATACAGGTGTTCAGTGTGGAAATGATCCAACTGATACTACTCCAATAATTAATGGAGATTGGCAATGTAACTCTGGCAGGTGCAAGGACAACAAATGTGTTAATCCAGATTCTTTACTTGGTTTAAATAAAGGACCTTGCATCATTCAACAAGATTGCACGTCAGGGCTTTGGTGTGATTTTTCAGGAGGGCAGGGCGTTTGCAGAATAGCTAAAAAAATAAATCTAGAAACGTGTAGTAAAGATTCTGAATGCGGAACGCCAGGCGAAGCATTCTGTAATAGGGCGACAGAAAAGTGTGTACGTACATTAGCCACCAATAATCCATGTTCTTATGATAGACAATGCAGCAGTTTATGGTGTAAAGAGAGTTTATGCAAAGCAAATGTTTACAGTGAAAATCAGCTTACTTATTTCATACAAAAACCAGAAGACTTCTATAAATCCCAATCAAGTTTCGATGTCCGTAAATGGATTTCAGAGATGTTTTATTTTATTATTCTATCAATCATTATCGGAATAGTTTTGCCATTGATAAACTTTCTATTATTAAGTAGGGCTGCCAAGGATATTTCAGGTTTCATAGGTGGAGAAATAGACATTGCGAATATATACCAAGTATTGTAGATACGTAGTGATATTATGCTAGAAGATTTTGTTAACTTATGGTCAAAACCAGATCAGTTCGAATGGCAGCTTTTGGCTGTGATCGCTATTGCCATATCTTTTTCTTTTTCAGCAATTGCATACATGTTCTCTAGATTCATTGGTTCCGAACAGCTTGTCAGATGGGCTAAAAAAGAGTTTTTGTACGCCGTCTCCTCAGCACTTTTTATCAGTCTCCTTCTAGTAACGTCAGTTGCAATTTCAAATATTATGATAAAGTTTTCATTAGAAACGATGAAACAGAGTATCCCTGTTGTTTATGCACAGGTAAAAGATAAAGGAATAGACGACCCGTATTTTCTTGTTAAAGTATACCTTGATAGAATCGGTGCATGTGCAAGAAAGGAATACGTATGGTTGTCTTGTTTATCCATCGTTCCTTTTGTTATACACGGAACCGATATAGGAAATATAGCTTCCGGACCATTCAGTACAACTCCTTCAACGTTATTTGTAAATTCCATTAATTCTGCGTCGTATTCTATTACGTATATGCTTTTCACATTGTATCTACAGAAGCATTTTGTTTTGTTTTTGCAAAGTGTAATGTTAACTGTATTTTTGCCAGCAGGGATCGTACTTAGAGCATTTCCATCTACGAGAGGGATTGGAAGTGCATTTATTGCATTATCTATCGGTTTCTATATAATCTATCCGATGGGGTACGCTATGATGCTCGTTGTTTCTCCTGAGCAGCCGTTCAATACGAAAACATTTTGCGGTATAACTGATCCAAACGAATCCTTCATAGGATATACTGAATGTTCTAAAGATGCATTTGGAGGGGCAGGAATCGGTATCGCCGCAGCGGCTGCAAAGTTTTTCTCATTGACAAGTAAGTTATTGGGTCCATTAAAAGCAATATTGCCTCCGGCAGTTCTCGAAACAGGATTTGCAGGTTTGGTAACTGGAGGATTTATGGCCGGGTTATATAGTGAGATTAAAGATGTGTTTTCATCATTAATAATCTACACAATTCTTTATCCATTTGCTGTATTAGGAATTACTCTTACATTTGTTAAATTATTTGCAGATTTCCTTGGTGCAGGTGTTGAAGATTTTGCAAATGGAATACTAAGGATATTATGATCAGGGATGGAATGATTAAATATCAGATTAGTAATAGTTGTATTATGCGAAAGAATATGTTTTCTCTAGCTTTGGCTGTGTTGTTAATATTAAGTTTAACCAGGATTATTAATGCTGTCCAGTTTGGAGAGAATAAACAGTTGACAGTAATTCTTACCGATCCACTGAAAGAAGAGAAAATAGGCATAGTAAATATATCTCTGACGCTTTACACTCAAAAAACTAGTACTGAAACTAGTGAGCTCATAACTAAAGCACTTAAGGATGGCAATCAACCTGTTTTAACAAATCTACGGGACTTCAGAGGTTTTGTTCCAATACCTGATCAAGTGATAAATATTTCTTTTATCACGGATCAAGGTGAAGTAAAGTTAATGCAAAAATGCGGTGTAACTGATTCTCGTGGTAAAGTAGAATGTCAGATTAATATCGGAGGCATCCCATGTGGAAACATACGTGCAGATTATTTCGGAAGTGGTCTATATTTAGAAACTTATGATCAGACTAATTATTGTATCCGTCAGGTTCCTTTTAGTTTACTTGTTGACGATCCTGCGTTCAGGGATGCTTTACTGTTGGTTTTCATTTTCTTCGGTCTTCTGGCTGCAGGACTTTATGCGTCTGGTCGTGATCCATTAGCGTCATTTGATATCACTACGCCTAGGACTAAAGGAGCTCCAAGTTATCCTGGGTATCAATACAAAAAAGTAGTCTTTGGAAAAGACATAACTCAATTTGCGGAGAGTAAAAAACTTGTAGAAGCAAAAAAGGCAATAGTTATGCAAAGAATAGTCGGACCAAACATTGTTGGTAGGACATTTTTCAGTGATGTTAAAAATGCAGATCTTTTTTCTAAACAAGAATTAAGGTCATTACAATCTGATCTTATCAATAAACCATTGGAAAAGAAATATGCTTTAGTGGTAGGTAGACTGTTAACTAAGTTTCCATCAATTTTGAAAAAAGGCCCTTTGCCCACTATGGCATTTCCAACCGAATCAGTCATTACGCCTCTAGGTTATAGAAAAAAGCCTGTTACGCTTAAGCGAGCAAAAGCAATGCAGGAGATGAAAGAAAGATTTTCAAAATTAATAACAAATCTAGTCAAAGAAATAAATCCAAAAGCTTCAATAGTTAATTCATTTTTATTAAAAGAAGTTGAGCAGACTTTATTGAAAACTTCGCCATCTAAATGGAAGGAAAAAGATTTTGAGTCAGAATTTAAGAGACTTGTACGTTCTGAGGCTGGTTTTGAGAATGCATTGTTTATGCCAATAAATGATGCAAGAATAAGTATTGAGAATGCAAAGATCTCCCTAGTTCCTGTAATTACGAATGCAGTTACATCAAAAGGAGG
>CAYHPR010000018.1:0-1664 GCA_964358895.1 Microcaldota archaeon | reverse complement strand
ATGCCGAACGTCAATATTATCGCATCAAATTATGATAATTTAACTCATGAGAGGCTTGCTGCGTTTATGAATGCCAACGGAGCAGGAGACCCATCTAAAGTATGGTTTGAAATTGTTAAAGACTCTAAAGAATTTTATGAGGCATGGAAAAAGTTGGGCAAGGTTTTACTATGAAAAGAAAATTCGGATTATTATTTATCTTAGTGTTTTTCCTTCTTCTTGGTTGCATTAAGAAAGATTTTACTGCACCAAAAATAAAATCAGCTGGCAAAGTTGTGATTACTTCTGTGGATCTGAGTTCAACATGTTCTACTTTTGAATGTAAGCCAAAAAGTTTGACAGATCAGTTCATTATTTCGCTTAAAACCTTCTTTGGTTTGCTTGGGGAAGAGAAACCAACGCTTGGGAACTGTCAAGTTGGCAACTATGATACTGATACTAAAGAGGGGAAGGAAGCAATTGAGATACTGATTTCTAATGAAACTATCGAGCTATTCAAGTCTAACGGAACTATCGAGGGTTATTCTCTAAGGTATTTTATGTTTGGAGCTGGGCCGTCAATAGCCGTCGCTGATGAATTGCGGAAGTACTGCAATGGAAATCTAGGGTTGGGAGTTCAGTGGCTTGGAGGCAATAGAACTGAGAATGCAACAGAACCTAACATTGATCAAGTTAAATGTGCAACAGAAACGGATTTACTTCCTTTGTTAGCTTACGGAATAAAAGACGGAGATCTGGATTATACGATTGCTCTTTCAAATAACTTAAAAGGTAAAGGCGCAGTTTTAGTTGCACCAGGTGCATTATTCAGCAAAAAAGACAAGTCGTATAACGATCCAGCATGCGATTTTGCCGTCATTAAAAACAGATGTTCAAATTGTTTGACAACTGCCTTCATACGTTTAAACGATACGACTTCACTTGATAGTTATAGTGAAAAAATAAATATTTTAGCTGCAGGTGCGCCTGAATGTAGTCAATTTATACCTCTAGAAAAAATAGATTCGATTGCAGTCGATGTCAATCTGAAAGAATTTGAGTGTGATTCCGATACTGTAGTCTTAGATACACTTCTATTTACAGATAATCTTTCGAAAAAATTTAAGAAACCGATTATCATTTATTTCCGCGGAGGTCAAGAGAAAGGAAAGAACGGATGTGAATGGACTACGGATAAAGTAATGGCAACTAACTCTAAACTTTACCTATTTTCTCCATTTTTCTTATCAACTGGGGTTATTGCCATAGTCAATGGGGAGCCTGCAATGTTTGATCAAACTAGTAAACAATCTTTAGCTATCAAACAGTCAATGGATTTATGCAAGTTTTATTACGATCAAACTACAGACCAGCCCGCACTTATGAAATTGGTGTTTCCGTATGGAGAATCTAGTTGTCCAAGTGGCAATTATGAAATGACATATCTCTATCAGTCATCTATCACTGAAACTTCCCCAGACATTAAACCATTTTACTAACCAAACAATTGTGATGGAAGCGAATGTGTCAGCAAAGATTCGATAAAAAGTGCAGGAAGTACTTCTATAACTGTTTCAGCAGATTCTGACCAAGATTATCAAAAGAACTGTGCATCTTGGAATGTAGCGGTTCGGCAGTTTAGCGGACAATTCTTTTTTGATCCTTCTGTTGTAAGATCGCTTATG
>CAYHPR010000017.1:11157-11367 GCA_964358895.1 Microcaldota archaeon | reverse complement strand
AAGGTTTCAACCTTTCTGCAACAAGATTACTATTTAGAGTTAAAATTGCAAATGTCTCTGATGAATTGAATACTACATTTATAATTGATGGATCTACAACAAATATCAGTTCAGGCACTGCAGGAGTTATCACAACCATCTCCGGTGGAATTGTCTATTTGAATGAAACAACAGCTGATGCAAACATTACTGCATTCAGACCAGGATTCG
>CAYHPR010000017.1:0-11057 GCA_964358895.1 Microcaldota archaeon | reverse complement strand
TCACACTCACATCTTCAGCAATTATCCAGAATGCTTCTGAAGGTTACAACACATCTGCAAGAAGATTACTCTTCAGAGTTAAGATTGCAAATGTCTCTGATGAACTCAATACTACATTTACAATTGATGGATCTACAACAAATATCAGTTCAGGCACTGCAGGAGTTATCACAACTATCTCTGGTGGAATTGTTTATTTGAATGAAACAACAGCTGATGCAAACATTACTGCATTCAGACCAGGATTCGTCAACAGAACTATCACACTCACATCTTCAGCAATTATCCAGAATGCTTCTGAAGGTTACAACACATCAGCAAGAACACTACTCTTCAGAGTCAAAATAGCAAACGCCTCTGATGAACTCAATAATACACTTACAATAGGTGCAGGAGGAACTGGATCAAATGTCACTTTTGCATCAGATAGCGGAACCGCCCAATATTCGGGAGGAATCGCATACCTAAATGCATCTGCTGCAACCGCAAATATTACTATAGCAAGAGACGGATTTGTCAACAGGACGCAATCAATTGTCTCTTCCGCAACAACTCAGAATGCTTCTGAAGGTTTCAACACTTCTTCGACAAGACTACTATTCAGGCTTAAAGTTCTCACAGCTGATGAATATGGATTAGCTTTAAGTGCAGTTACAGTTACACATGGCGGCAATGCTTCAGCTGGAAATACAACAAATGCTTATTACTTTAACACTACAGGTACAGGTAACTTATCTACAACTAAAACTGGATTCGCTGTTTCAAACTTTTCTGCTGAAACAGGACTTGTTAATTTGAATACAACCACGGCAAATCAAACAGTTATTAACATGACTGGACAGACTGCATGTACTGCTGTAGGTATAGGAAACTCTTCTACATGTAGAGGATTATTATATATTTTATCAATCACACTTAATGCATCTACAGGATCTGTAGGAGATGTAATTAGGGTTAATGCATCTAACTATCCTGCAAGTCAACCAAACATACTTATACAATTCGGCGGAGTTAATGTAACTTTAACCGGTGTCAATGGAACTGGAGCAGGTGCTACAAGTGGTACAGTCAATGCATCGAGCGCAGGAACGTGGAACGCAACATTCTCCATCCCACCGAGAGTAAATGGCAGTAAGGCACTCTTTGCTACAAACGGTTCAACACTTTTGAACGGAACTTCATCTTATCAAGTAAATTCAACCATAACAGTTATCAGTCCAACAAGCGGACAAGTCGGATCAACAGTTAATGTATCTGGTACTGGTTTCGCAGGATCTGTCGCAATAACTGTGAGGATCGCTGGAAATACCTCAACAAATACTACTGCATCTGTGACTGATGTAAACGGATCTTTCTCGGCTAATTACACTATTCCAAATCTTGCAGCTGGTGCAAAGACAGTCAATGCATCCGATGGAAATAATACTGTTCAAAATGCATCTGGATTTACAGTAAGTTCCGCATCGATAAGCAATGTCAGCCCATCCTCAAACCAGCCAGGTGGGGTTTCTGTTGTAACATTTATTGGTTTCATTGCTAATGAAACATTAAACATAACCATCGACGGCGCAGTCGCTGGATCCGGTTCGGCAAATTCAACAGGAGGTGGAGCACTTAATGCATCTTATCCTGGTGGAAGAAACCCAGGTTCCTATACCTTATTGGTTATCGGATCATTGTCAAATGCTTCTACATCTGTAACATTGTCAGCAAGTTCTAGCTCTAGTTCCTCAGGTTCATCTGGAACAACAAGTACAACTTCAACTACAACAACTTCATCTCCAACAACAACTACATCCACAACGCCAACAACTACAACTGAATCATCATCAACAACAACTACAACTGAATCAACAACTACTACAGATGCACAAACTCAGGCAACAATCACACAAACTGAATCAACAGTTTCAACAGCATCTGCTGCAATAGCAACCGGTGATGTGACAACTGCAACTTCGTTACTAACTAACGCAATATCTAATCTTGATTCAGTTGTAACAACAACTGCAACTACGGCAACTGTAGATCAGACAACTTCGGTTATCAATTCAATCACTGCTGCAACTGCCCAATTAATTACTAGCGGAGCAACTACACAAGCAGCAACACTTCTAGCAAGTATTTCTGATACCGCGGGCAAACTTGCCACAACTGACAATACTGCTCAAGCTAGTGTTGTTTTGAACACTGTGGCCAAACAGGCCGATTCTTTATTGGCTGCAGGAAATACAGATGCTGCTCAGAAAGTCGTTGAAGCATTAACTGTTGCACAGAATAAAGTGACTGAAAGTACAACTGAAGTCACTAGTGATCTTACTGGAAAGGGAGTTGACATTACTAATGCACTTGGTTTAGCAGATTTAGGCTTGAGTGCATCTGATATCACCGCAGCAGTTAGCAAGAATGCACAAGCTGCAGCATTACTCGAGCAGGCTAAGACTGCCACAGGCACTGAAAAGTCCGATGCATTAACTCAGGCTATCCAGCTTCAGAGAGAAGCATTAAGCTCATTACCAGAAGTAAAGAAGGTTGTTTCAGTTTCAACACCTGTTACAACTACTTCCGAATCAATTTCTTCTGTATCTTCTCAGGTAACTGATTCTGCGGCTCAGTCTGCTGTACAATCAGTTCAGACATCACTTGCACAAGGTGGTGATCTAGTTGTTCAGAAGGATCTCGCTACTTACAAAGTAAGTAACAAGGATGTAAGTAATACGGAAGTTGACAGATCAGTTATCAGTCTTAAGTTCAGAGCAGATAAGCAGCTTAACAATGTCAAGCTTGTAGAAGTAATTCCAAAGAGTGTTGCTAACTCAGCATCAGAATTGATATTCTCCGGAGTAGCTCCAACAATCCTTCAGGACGATCCAGTAGTTGCATGGACATTCTCGTCAATGTCTGCTGGTGAGACTAAAGAAGTATCCTACGTAGCTAAACAAGCATTGACCTCTGCAGGATCAACAACTCTTGCAGGAGGAGAAACAGTGGAAGCTGCACCAACTGAAGAAGCAGCCGTACCAACAGAAGGAATAAGTGCTCCAAGTGGAATACCAACAACACTATTACTCGCGATAGTTGTCATAATAATTATAGCTGCAATAGCATACTTCTGGTCTAAGAACCAAGAGAAAGGCGGTAAGTATTCAGGCTATAAAAAAAAATAAAATAGATTAGAGACTTATCACGACTAAACACGGGCACAGGATTAGTTATAAATAGAAAAACGTTAGCCCGTAATTTTTTTAATTTTAATCTGCAATAGGTATTGTTTATATCTATATTTAGAGGGTGTGAATTATTATGGCGAAAAAGAGAAAAACAAAATCAACAGTTAAGGCTGCTGGAGCAGCAGTTAAAGGTAAAAATTATGCTGGGTTCGGAGTGAGGTTCGGTGCAGCAATTATCGATCTAGTGGCAGCAACCGCTCTGGGAATGATTGTTCCAATGATCGGCGGTTTAGTTATTCTTGCAGTTAATATCTATCTAATCCAAAAAGAAGGATACTCAATCGGAAAGAAACTGCTACATCTAAGAATAATAAAGGAAGACGGGAAGACTCCATCTCTTGTCGATGCAATAATCCGCGAACTGGTTGGCAAGTTTATAAGTGGAATAGTTCTAGGTCTAGGATTCTTACTCATCATTATCGACGAGAAGAAGCAAGGACTTCATGACAAACTTGCAAAGACCTATGTTGTGCGTTCCGAGTAAGGTACATCCTTTTTCTTTTTATTTATTTTTTACTTTTTTATACGGTTAGGAAGTGTTCATGTGGGAAAATTTATCTTAAGGCCAAACAATCTTCATCCAGAAATTGTCGTGGTTAAAAGAGATCCGATGTTTGTTTCTTCTTCTCCTGATGTCAGTGTTGAGTCAATACGAAAATATCAGACTTCAGTAAGAGAACATGTTGAAATGATTAGAAATCAGAAAAGAAAATAATCATTTCAGTATGAATGCAGGTATAAGCTGATCCAGTTTTCTGTTTATTTCTTTTGCTTTAGTTTTCGTGATTGAGTAGGAGCGTTCATTCTTTTCCAATTCATCAAGATAAAGAAAATACCATCCTTCGTACGGCATCTTCCATGCCAACATAGTTGTTATTCCGCTGTTGTTCTCCCATTCTTTTAATGCAGCATGTTTATCCAATTCCAGTGAGACTCGGCCATTATCCCACGCCTTGCATTCCAATGCATACTGCTTGCCACGTCTAAATACAAGGATATCTGGACTCAAGCTATTTACGCCGCTTCCAGCTGCACGAATAACGCTAAAGCCGTTCTGGCTGAAAATCTGAATGAGCTCTCTCTCACTGCGGGCGCCCTTTCCGTATCGATGCATAAGCAACGGTCTCTTAACCCTTTTAAATACTTTTATACAATTTTATATCGTAGGATACGATAGGAATTGTATCGGTTCTTAGGGTGATATTTATGGCAACTAAAGGTAAAACTAAAATGAAAAAAACAGCAAAAATGGCAAAATCCAAGTCGTCAAACGTTAAGACAAAAACCTCAAAGATGAAGGGTATGGACTTGTCTGACGACGAAGAGGAGAAAGAACTTCGAATCCAAAGGCCGATGGGACAGAGGATAACATCACGTCTAGGCGGTGCTGACGACGTGAGAAAAACACCTGTTGGTGCAATTATGAGAAAGGGAGTCATAGTTCTTGACGGGTCAAAAAGTGTTCTTGACGCATCACGTGTTATGAAGAAGAATTTCATCGGTTCTATCATAATCACAGAGAAAGGAAAGGCAGTCGGAATCATTACTGAACGTGACATCGTAAGAAGCATCGTCGCAGATAGAAAGGATCCAGCTGCATCGAAACTTAGCAAGGTAATGTCAACACCTATCCGTGTCGTTACTGAAGACAGACCGGTGGAAGAAGCAATAGCGCTCATGAGAAAGTTCAGAATAAAGAAGCTGCCTGTTCTGGATATGCAAAGAAGGCTGGTAGGAATTGTTACAGAAACTGATATTGCAAGAGCTGCGCCAGGTCTTCTAGATCTCGCTATGGAACTGACAAACATCCTCCGATTTGAAGCAGATACGCTAGGAGAGGGGAAGAGATCAGAAGAGGAAGACGAGGAGTACGGCCGCTACGGCGAAGGAACAGAAGGACATAGAGAAACAGAGTGAGCCATCGTGGATCATCGAAAAAAAGCTTGATGGGAAACGAATAAAAACAGAAACATTTAAAAGGCAGCTCTGCTAAAATAGAGTATAATCTTCTTTTAGGTGTAACATATGAAGATAGCTAATGTAAAAAAGAAGGAAAAAGCACTAAAAAGGCTTACAGAACTTTTGAATAGTGATAATGTTGTTGTAGTTGTCGAAGGAAAGCGCGACAAGACCGCCTTACAAACAGTAGGTCTGGCAAATGACAATATTATTGCTGTCTCTCCTAGGAAACTTGACGAAATATATTCGTTTGTTGAGGGGAAAAAAGCAGTTATACTTACAGACTTTGACAGTGCAGGAAACAAATTGGCTAAAAGAGTTAATGATTATCTGCAATCCTCAAACGTTAATGTGGATTTTGAAAGCAGAAAGAAATTCAAATGGATCTTCCCAGTTCAAACAGTGGAAGAACTTCCGTCTGTATATGCAGAGTTTGTTAGTCAAATAAGATGAACTGCTTAGAATATGTACGTAGCTATAAAATTATTCAGCACCTAAATGAGTGATTTGATGAATGAAATTGAAAGAATTGTAAATAAAACCAAAAAGGTGAAAATATGGGAAAAATATACATTGATACTGTCAAATATCTTGTTCGCGCATCTGTTGAAATCACAGGTCTTGTTGAGAAACCAGATGTCGTAGGAGCAATTTTTGGGCAGACAGAAGGATTGTTGGGCGAAGAACTCGACCTAAGAGAATTGCAGAAGAACGGCAGGATCGGACGAATTGAGGTCAATTTGAATTCGCGAGGAAACAAATCGATCGGTAACATAGAAGTTCCATCCAGTCTTGACTTTGTCGAGACAGCTATTATCGGTGCAGCTTTAGAAACAGTTGACCGTGTGGGTCCATGCGAAGCACACATAATCGTAGATCGAATCGAAGATACTCGCAATGTGAAGCGTAAGAAAGTAATCGAGCGTGCTAAGGAGCTTGTTAAGAAACTTATAACTACTGAAATTCCGGAGAGAAAGGAATTGACAGAGCTTGTTAGAGCCGAAGTTAAAACTGCGGAAATTTCTACATATGGTCCCGAGAAGCTGCCATCAGGTCCAAATCTTGAAGCAGCAGAGTCGGTTATTATCGTCGAAGGCAGGGCGGACGTTATTTGCTTGCTTAAGAATGACATTGATAATGTTGTTGCAGTCGGTGGTGCAAATGTTCCAAGAACGATTGCAGATTTATGCAGGCGTAAGGAAGCCACTCTATTCCTTGATGGAGATAGAGGTGGTGACATAATCCTTCGTGAAATAACTAACGTTGCTGAGATCGATTATGTTGCACGTGCTCCGCCAGGAAAAGAAGTAGAGGAACTGGCAAGAAAAGAGATTATCAAGGCATTGAGATCACGTGTACCAATTGAGCAAGTTGAAGGAGCAGTGCAGAGAAAGAAAGAGGATAAGGAGATCAAACCTTCATCTTCTTCGTTTACCTCTTCACAGCCATCGCAGTCGCCGCAACCATTTAGATCTGCTCCGACTACGTCTTCAACCTACCCTCCATCCAGTTATCCGTCATCTAGTTCGGCATCTGGCCAATCATCCGGATCAACGTTTTCGCGCAGTTCTATGCCAAGCCAATCAAGTTCTTCGCATACCACGACAACGAAAAATATAGAGCAGATGATTGAGGCACAAGGTTCGCGTACGCCTCGGGAGTCCTCTTCAGTCCCATTCGATATTATGGAACAGCTGACTTCACTTGAAGGCTCTTTCAAGGCACGTTTTTTTGATTCAAGAATGAATATGTTCAAAGAAGTGCCAACACGTGATGTGACAAGAGAATTGGAAAGTGCTGGTGAAGTACACGCAGTTATTCTTGACGGAATCATAACTCAGCGACTTGTAGATGTTACTGAAAGTAAAAATATCAAGGTTCTGGCAGGAATTAAGATGGGCAACGTTTTCAGAAAGCCGGAACGGTTACAGATTTACGTCAAAAGCAAAGAGTAAAGATATGGGCGTATATTTACCAAATCTTTACTCCTCTTTTTTCTTTTTTTATTTTTTCCTCTCCGCTAAAAATATTTAAATCCCTCTATACGAAGTTAGAATATGGATGACCTGCCAGAGAGTACAAAAGAAGTCAGAATTCCAATAAATCCAATCGATATGGTGATAGGGCAGGATGAAGCAATTTCTATTGCACGTATCGCTGCAATTCAAAGACGTAATTTGTTGCTTGTAGGCCCACCAGGTGTCGGTAAATCTCTTATTGCACAGGCTATGGCATCGTTGCTTCCACGTCCGACGCATGAGATATCTGTTCTTGATAATTTGGAAAATCCAGAAAAACCATTGTTGGAGATAAGGGCGAAAGAAGATATTGATGCTGAAAAAAAAGTTCCGCGTGGAGTTTCAGTCAAACCAGCGGAGATTCCTGTTTTTGTAGCAGAACGTCTTGGTTTCAGATGCAAGCGGTGCAGTGCACTGAGTAAACCTTCATTGTCAATCTGCAGTGAATGTGGTGCTGACAAGTATAAGACAAATTCAACACCTTTTGACGACATCTTCTTAGGTGGAAATCAACTTGAGGATAGGGTGTATGCAATTCGTGTGAAGGATGGCAAAGAGGAGCGTGTCCTTTACGAACGAAACGGTAAAGGAGATGTAATTTTTTATGATGAGAAATCATTGAGGACGAAAGAGTATGCAAATATCAGCAGGAAAATTATTGTCCCTTTAAACAGAAACAATTTTGTTCAGGCTACTGGTGCATCTGAAACTGAATTGCTAGGTGATGTTAAACATGATCCATACGGCGGGCACCCGGAAGTAGGCATTCGGCCATACAAGCGCATAATACCTGGTGCAATTCACGAGGCTCACGAAGGCGTGCTGTTTGTAGACGAAATTTCAAACATCGGTAAGCTTCAACGTTTCATATTTACAGCAATGCAAGAGAAGAAGTTTCCGATATCTGGAAGGAATGCAACTTCCTCTGGGGCTTCCGTTAGAGTCGATGCTGTCCCCTGTGACTTCGTTCTCGTCGGTGCTCTCAACTTTGGTGATATGGATATGTTACTTCCACCACTTAGATCAAGAATTCTTGGAAACGGATACGAAGTCCTTCTCAATACAGTTATGCCAGAGAATCCAAAAACGGTGAAACGTTTTGTCCAATTCATTGCACAAGAAGTAGTGAAAGATGGAAGAATTCCACATGCCGATAAAAAAGCAGTAGTAAAAATTATCGATGAAGCAAGACGCCGTGCAAAAATTTATGATGGAAAAGATGGATTGACATTGAGGCTGAGAAATCTTAGTGGTATCATAAAGCTTGCTGGCGACTCTGCAATCATTGAAGGATCAGAACTTATTGAAGAACAGCATATCGAGATGGCAATTGACAAGGCAAAGACAATTGAGCAGCAGGCACAAGGCCGTTACGGCAGCCTCTGGCGCACGTCTACATCTGATTATGGAGTTAAAGCACCAACTGAAGAAGGAGTTCTCTAACAATCAGTTTCAACTATACCTGAAGGATTCTCTTTTGCTATTTTTTTGCCTATGCGTCCAATCTCTTTCAAGTGTGTAATGATTTTTAGAGTCATTTCAGAAACTGTGAGGCTATCTTCAGAAACTGTGAGGCTATCAATTTCTTCCGCAGTTGCAAATTTAGCATCATTTTTTCTGAATTTTATATTTATCTCTTCATCTATTTCTCCAAAATAAGTTTTCGTTACAATTGGTTCATTTTTAGGTACCATGGAATTGAAACTTTCATAATATGTTAAATTACTTATCTTCGTTTCTGGAAGAAAACTATAGAGTTCTCTCATTAGACAGCCAGGCTCCGACTCACCATTAACTGGTCTTCCTTCTGGTAGGATCCATTTGTCCTTTTCTTTGACAAGTAAGACTTTGCGATCTTGAATGATAGCTGCATTAATTATGTTTCCCATTTTCTCTCTTTTATACTACTCTATAAAAGTATAAATACCTGACAACTAGCTATACAGTTTCGAATAGACTGCAAAAGTTACAATTATTGCTAATAGTGCGCCGGCAATTAGTTGCGATATTGTATGGGCTTTTACCTTTAATCTTAGGGCAAATATAGGAATCAAAAGCAAATAAAGAGGTAAGGCCATACCTCCGAAAACAACATATAGTGCAGTTACAGGGCCTGCAATGCCTGCTGCATGTGCACTTATCTTCCATTTCAAATTGATTAGTAACATCGCAAACGTTACAGCTGTATATGCAACGGCAGTGACGAACATTATCGGAGAATTCACTATATAAAATACAGTTGCAGCAAGCAGCTGACTTCCTAAGGAGACGAGATAGACTGGAGTTCTTGTTTTCCTATCAGACAATTCTAAATCAACGATCCCTTTTCTATAATAATAAAGTGCTACAGCCGTAGGGACGATAGTAAATAAAAGAATACCTAGCGCTGCAGCTTGATACGGATGAAGTTCACCAGTTCCAATCGGTGAATACAATCCAAAGATAAGCGATAGTAGTGCAGATGTCGCAGGAGCCGAAGTTACTAAAGACAGCAGAAGCAGGATGCTTTTCTTATCTATGCCTATCATGTAGATATATCGATTGAAGCAATTAAAAAGATAGCCAACCATATCTATTCAGGGCCTGTAGTCGAAGAAACTTTTTCGGAGAAAAAGTTTCATCAAAAAGCGTAAGTTTCTTGATGAAACTTCTTTTCTAAAGAAGTTTCGACAATGGTTAAGACGCTGCTCTTACACAGCAGAGATTGGTAGTTAGATCCTCCCCGGGCCCATATCAGAATATCTCTCACTATTCTAATATATCTCTTTACTTAGAATTAGAATTTCCATTTGATTTGTTTTGGTTCAGTATACTCTCTTTTAATTCTTGTTGTGTAGTCGTTGCAGTTCCAACTTTTCTTATTACAACTGCCGCAGCATAATTTGCAAGAATAGTCATTTCTTCTACTGTCAAGCCAGCAGCTGCGCTCAATGCAAGTGTGGCAATGACTGTGTCTCCTGCTCCAGTAACATCATTTACCTCTATTGCCTTTGTTTGGACGTGTTCGAATCTATTGTTATCATAGATGAACATCCCGTCTTCTCCACAAGTCATAATTACGTGCTGTGGGTTAAGTTTTTCAAATATAATCTTTCCAATTTTTTCCAAATGTTCAACGCTATATTTTATTCCAGAAATTTTTTCAGCTTCTTCTTTATTTGGAGTTATAACTGTACAATCTTTGAAATAATTTACATTTTCGGGCTTTGGATCAACAAACACTTTTTTTCCTTTAGAGTTAGCTAACTGTATCAGACTGGTACTTACTGGACTGTTTAAGACGCCTTTATTGTAATCCGAAAGGATTATTCCGTCGATTTTTGGAATTATTTCATTTGTTATTTTTAAAATTTTTTTTGCTATAATTGTATTTATTGGTGATGAACTCTCTTCGTCAATCCTACAAGCTATTGGATGATGCCCACCTTGGCTTTTTGCCAATATCCTAGTTTTTGTCGTAGTAGGTCGGTTTTCATCAGTGATCAGAAAAAATTCAGTTCCATCTGCATTAAATAGGGACCTTATCTTCTTACCCATGGAGTCTTTTCCTATGACTCCAATACACACTGGCTGTCCTCCAAGTGCACGTATATTCGAAACAACGTTTGCAGCTCCCCCAAGTTTCATTTCTCTATGCTCCACAAGAACTATCGGTATCGCCGCTTCAGGACTGATGCGGTTTGTTTTGCCTTTTATGTTTTCATCAATCATTACGTCTCCAACAACAAGTATCCTTTTTCCTTTAAACTGATCAATTTTTTTGGTTAATTTTACAAGATTATGCATAAACTCACTCAATATGTAGCCGTTATTCTAATAGGCATTTACATATATATATTCCTTTCCTATC
>CAYHPR010000016.1:0-12610 GCA_964358895.1 Microcaldota archaeon | reverse complement strand
AGTCACCTAATCTTGTTTTTTCTTTCTTTAACTCGAAAATTATCCTTTCATGAGTTCTAAGAATTTCTTCGCCTGACTGGACGTCTTTCTGTATGAGGATAATTGAATCGCTGCATTTTTAATTTCGTTTTCACTAACTGAAAACTTTTCTGTACACCAGCTTATTGGTTTGCCCGACAAGTGAACAAAAGCAGCTCCTAGAATCTTTCCTGGAAGGTTTGGACCAATACTTTCAAGTTCAAATTTCTCCGTAACAACCTTTAGTGGTTCATCAACGTCAACTGCTGAAAGGAAATCATATTGAATTCCGTTTATTTCTGTTGAGATTCCAGGATACAAAGGTAAAGAAGAACGAACTCGCTTAGGTTCAGTTATGAAATAATGAAAAACATCAAACGCTAGTTGGCTTTCAGCCTCTCTTATTGTTGAAGTGTTATAGAATGCTCTTTTCTTAGTTATTGAAGCGAGAACTGCGGGAGTAAGCCTTGAATTACCATCCTCTTCTATAATAAGTCCTTTCGAATAAAGGAGGTCCTTAAGCTCTTCGTGGCCTTCTAAAAGATCCAACCGTGTATCCGAACTTAACTTATATTTTGCAAGCATTTCCGCATACTGCTTGTGAGTACCTTCACTTTTTGGTTCAAGCTGGGCTGCATAAACACGTTTTGCTGCGAGAATAGCATATGCAACAGAAATAGCGACACGTGCACTCTGACGTCTTACTAATGGAGGCGAAACTTCAGATTTTCTTATGCTTGTAAGCTCAGCCTTTGGCCCATAATCTCTCTTAATTTTCTCCTCTAGATTATTTCTTGAATAAACTTTGAATGTTGTAGTCTTTTTTGAGTCTAATCTCACAGTAACAGTATAACTCTCATCAATCTCTCCGCTTCTTTTTGCAAGAAGTTCTTGAAGGCTATTGTATGATCTGATAGCTGGTTCTCCCAAATAGATTAAGTCATAAAGATAATGGCCATTGTAGGGCATATACGACGCAATAGGATAAATTGTTCCTCGCTGCATCATATTAAAAAGAATCCTGTGGGATGCAAGTGCAACACGTGTTCTGTTTAACACATTTCGCTTCATGTTTGCAAATTCTCTAAATGATTTCAACTGTTTTTTAAGGTCTGATTGACTTTCACTTTCAAATTCTTTACTAACTGCAGCAATCATTTCAGTGAATGTGGAATTAAATCCTGCATCCATCATCTGGTCTCGCAGCTTAGAAAGAGTATCAATATTTTTCTTTACTTCCTTTAATGATTTCGGCGCCTGCAAACGATCGAGAAACTCATTTGCTTCAGCTATAATTAGCGTTGAAGATTTTGTTCCCACGCAAGAATGTTTCCATTATCCTATTTAAAGCTATTGTTCATAACTTTTTTTTCTTAGAAATTTTTCACTCAGTAAGCTATTTATACTTGAAAAAAGTAAATAAGTTATGAAATCAATAGTCTCAGATTGGAATGGAACAATCTACAAAGAAGTCGATGAAACTAAGACATACAAAGGTATTGCGCTTGCTTATAGAAATAGATTAATACGTAAAGTAATACACCTTAATCCGATTGCCGCGGGTAAACTTGTTAAGTTACTCATAGATAAGAAGGAGATAGAAAAAGCCAAGTCAGAGTATGACAACGGCAAGAGAAAACTCGAAGAAGTCTATAAGGAATTCAATGAACGAATCGTCAGTAAACTTGATTCATCATCAATAATGAAAGCAGTCTATGATATTTCAACTGAAAATAAAAATAAAGTAGATAAACGGCTGTTGGAATCTTTCAAAGAAATAAGAAAATTGAGAAAAATCCAAGTGGGAATTCTGTCAGTAGCATATGAAACGGCAATTTTTTGTACACTGTTAGAAACAGATTATCAAGAGGTTTTTTATTACCCTAAAATCACAGATCCAGATGTTCTTCGCAGAGTTAAAGAAAAAGAACTGACTGAAGAAGATGCCCTCGAGAGGTACGGAGAGGGAGCATCGGAATATCACATAATTGGAGATAAGCTTATAGATAAAAATGGGAAGGATGTTGATGAGTCGCCTTATGCCAAACACGAAGGTCCACTTAAGTTTGCGTTAAGAACCTACAGAAAGAAAGGTATATTTTTGGAAGACGAATTTGCAAGGAAAAGAGGTTATAGCCAAATTACTTACTTTGGAGATACTGAAGATGATCTAAGTTGTTTTGATTATGTAACTTCGAATAGGGGTAGAGTTGTATTACCTTTCTTTTTGATTGAAAGAGCCGTAAATGATGTTAAATCAAGAGAATTTCTAAGAAAAGCGACAGAAAAATACAATGCATTTGTTCCTAAGGATGAAGCTGATTTGAAAAACTTCTTAGACAAAGACTAAAATCAACTCACGGTAAGAATTCGTTCTTCTTTATTTTATCTCTTACGTATTCACCGACAAATGTGAGACGCGGTCCTTGAAGTGCATCCTGTTCCAACTTCTTCTTAAGCTCGAGAACTGTGTTAAGCTCTTGTACCCACCCATCATGCTTCGCAATCCAAGGGTAGCTCAACATTTCCTGTGCTCTTTTGAGATCTACTTCTTTTGCTCTAATCGTCAGCTTCTTGAGAAATTCGTACTGGTTCAGATCACTCATTGAAACTCCAATGAATTTCGCTTCCGGTGTTGCGATATCCTCACCTAGATAAGCAAGATTCATACTACCTGTCTTGATTGTCCAGTAGATATACCATCCCCACGCATCACAATCCATAAAGCAATAGATCGGCAATTTCTGATCAGCTAGTTTTCTGATAAGACGTCTGCAACCTCTGGATGCTTGTCCCTTTGGCGTTACTATGATGCAATTCTCTTTCTGCCAAAACTTGTCCTCATTCAGACGCTGCCACATTGCATCTTTTTCTATAACTAACACGTAGTCAGCTTTTACATCAACAAAATCCATTCCGTTATCAACATCACTTGGAACCATCCAACCTGAACGTCCCTGTTTCGTGCAGTCGATTATGTTTTGGTCTCCTGCAAACTTGTCTGCTACTTTCATAGGTCCTGCGACGACTCCCTTTCTATCAGTATTTAGATTCAAATCTTCTCTCTTGACATCAAGAGCAACTTCAAGATCCTCAACAAGATCGTTACTTTCTGTTTGTTCCTCAAAAAGTTCTTCCTCAATATCCTCACCTAATGTAAACTTCAACTGATAAAATAGACCTCTGATAGAGGTATGTAGATTTTCATCCTTAAACTTCTTGCATTTAGCAGCAACTGCTATTGTCTGCATGAATTTCTTTGCTTGTGCAACATTGAGGAAGGTTCTACTTTCCTTCTTGTCACCTAAGTATAAGTATCCGGCTTTTTCATCGTGTAAAACATTTGATCTGCCTCTCAGTGGGGCAACGAAAGAAGGTGATTGTCCTTTTTCTATCTCAGTTACCAGTTCCTTTCCTAGATCGACTAATTTACTCTTTGTAAGTTCATCCGAACCTTCAGCTCTTTTTGCCATATTACCATACCTCAATGCAATTACTTAATTGTTAAGCATTACTCTTCTAGCTCTTCTTCTCTTTCTTTCTTCTGCTGCTTTTCTTCATCTGCAGTTAGTCTTGTCTTTTCAAAAATCTTTGAATATTTATGTTCTATCATATGGAGAAGACTCTTTTCTATTTCTTTCTCACTACTTTTCCCAGATAGAGCTGGGAGGTCGGTTGCTAACTGCTTTACATAACGCATAATCGCTTTCTTCCTAGCTTCCCTTTGCTCGTCTCGGATACGACCCGATAAGAAATGCTCGAGATCTCTAGCCACTTCCATAACAGCAAAACGAAGTTCTTCTACAACTTCCTCTTCAGTAGTTATTGCCTGTTTTCCTGCACCAGTGTATGGAATAAATACTGAAACAAGATTCATATAAACTGTAATCGGCATTTCATTAACATTTTTCAAACCGTATCTGTTCCAATCAATTGTCTTTACAGCTTCAGTTGTGGCACATCCACCTGCATCAAAAAGCAGAGGTGCACGATTGGCAAAACGTTTTACATCAAGACCTACACTACTATCTTTGGTAGTGTGTCCGGCCTTACCACCATAAGCAATACCCACCTCTACAAGAAATGGAACTCCACCTCTGTAGACTTTTGGAGAACGTTCTGTTACAGAAATAAATTCAGGATTAAGAACATTCTTCAATGCTTTTTCGATTTGTGTTTTTCCGATTGGCCTGAGCGGATCAGCGGATGGCGCAATCCATTTTACCTCTTTGAATGCTTTAACAATAGCTTCTGCCTCCTCCCACTTTAATTCACGCGGCATCTTTTCGAAGTTGATAACTGGACAAATCTTTCTAATCTCCTCAACTTTTGCATCTGAAACTCTTGCAAAATTTTGAATAAGAAAAGAAGAAAGTTTCCTTTCTTTTGAATGATGTGCATAACCAATAAGATCATCTGTCGTAACTCCCAGGGGATGCGGCTGTGCCGGAGTCGGACGTTTTGGAATTTCATTTGATACCCGGGTAAAAACAGTTTTTTCGCCTGATGGATCAATGAAAGTTATTTGAGCGTGAGGATTTGCAAGTGCTGTTGCCTTAAGATATTCAAGAGGAGCATATTCACTCTTGTCATACTTTACTTCAGCAAATTCCGCAGTTACTGTAAGTCCTCTGTAGCTGCCTGGAAATTCTACAATATTTGCTATTTTAGCTTGATTATTCTTCAAATCAACTGAAACATCACATTCGTATAACTTGCCAGTTCCAGTCCCTGATCGTGCATGAGCAGTTTTACCAGTTGTGATCTGTGCAAACATCGTTCCTCCTGCAGCACCGATTCCCTGCTGACCACGTTGCTGGATAAAGCGGTGGAATTTAGTTCCGGCAAGCATCTGACCAAGCGCCTTTCCGATATATTCCTTAGGAATTCCTGGCCCATTGTCTTCTATGTAAAGTTTATAGTGTCCATTCTCTAGCTCGTCAAGTTTTACATAGATATTCGGAAGAATTTTTGCTTCTTCACAAGCGTCAAGTGAATTTGTTACATATTCATGAACAAGAGTTGTAAGTGAACGTACTTTGCCGGAGAATCCTAACATCTGCCTATTCTTCTTAAAGAATTCAGCTACGCTGTGCTCACGGAATTCTTCGAAAATCTCTTCAGAACCAACTTGCTTCGTTTCTGGCTTAGCGGTTGTCCCTGTTTTCACTGCAGCCACTACGGTTTCCTTTTTCTTATCATCTGCCATTTTATCACTTCAAACAGTCGCAAGATATTGAATATTGTTGTATATAATTAAATGTGAATATTGATTAACCCATTAGCCTTTGCTTTTCTTTCTGAAGTACTAGATAAGTTGTTCCATGACTTGCTCCTCTGAGAAGCATTCGCACTGCTTTTTCAGCCAGAACGACCTCATCAACTTTTCCTAAGATGCCCACAGTACTGCCATAAATGGCAAGATCTGCTCCACTTGTATTCTCAATTATTCGTTTTGCCTTTCCTTTTGTACCAATCACGCGCGCTTTGTAACGCTCTCGTTGTTTTGGCTTGTCGAACATTTCTTTCAAATTAATCACCTTAAGCACATAATCCTCGCTAAACAACTGGATTGCTGCATCAGCTGAAAATCCTCGTCCGATCGCCTTTACTACGTCTACCGCTCTCCATTCTAATATTGCGTCCTCTCCTTCTATTGACACTTCTCCCTCAGGGGACAACGTTACTTTAACACTACCTGCCTTTTCGATATCTTCAATTCGTTGTTTCAAAAATTTAATTCGTTCGGCAGGGACTTTAACTATCTGCATCTTCCTAGGGTATAACGAAAATAACCTATTTAAAGCTTGCTGTTTTTAACGTCGATTCTTCGACGTAAAAATCAACGTCGAAAAGGTCACGCAGGTATGCTTGGTTTTACCGACGTATTATTGAAGTAAACTGAATATGCGAGATAGAGGATAGCAAAAAGGGTTATTAGAGCACCTAAAAAATCAGATGGATCAGACTCATATCTGAGCTCAACGTCACCTTGGCCGTATATCAGCATCATATTGAATGGCACACGATACACCTCAACCTGTTTCCCATTCACATAAGCATGCCAGTTTGGGAAGTATGGAATCTTGACATGCAATGGAACTGGGCCAAGTGAATTAACACGAAGATGCAACCGCTCAGCAGATCTAGACAGTATTTCAACGCTGTCCTTGCTACTCCCTACAAAATTAGGCACATCGTCAGGAGTAATCAACTTACCTATTCGTGCAATATCTGAAAACCAACTTATCTGTTCAGACTGCCACTTGCCAAAAACTTTAGGTGGAATGTAACTCAATACATCAACCAATTTGTTATTTGCAACATGGATCAGATTGTAAACTCCAAATTCTGAATTTGTGTCAACTACCGAATAATTTATGGAAGTATCAAATGAAGGAACAAATTGCAGCGGATCCATATTAGTAAGCACATAGTTTATATCAAAATATTTGAAATGAAATGGCAACAAAAGTCTTCGGTTTTCTGGGGTTCGTAGTTTTTCGAATACGACTCCCCAAATTGGAGAGAATTCATTGATCTCTTTCTTGATATGAACAATAAAGTAAGCATTCGGTGTAGATTCTATAAACAATCCGTTAATCTCCTCATTCCCATCAAACGCAGTTAGATGCGAAGCAATGTGTGTCGTAGTATCTATGAACGGCGAATAGACTGGAAGTGTTAAAACTCTGCCTTCAACTGATGGCAGACTGAACGACATCGATATTGTTCCTCTTGGATTTGCCAATTGAGTAAATGGAAAATAAAGAACAAATATCATGAGACAAAGAAGAGCGAAGAAAACTTTGACTCGATCACCAGTTAGGATAAGTGGAAAGAGATATTGAACTCTGGCATAAACTGCACTGAGCGCAAGTCCAGTAGGCACTGCCAAAAACAGCAGAGGATAGAGAGCAAAACGATATAGTTGGATTGGAAGGAATGGCAGAAGGAAATCTTTAAAGATGAACGCTGCTACAAAGGGGATCGAAATTGCTAAAGGAATAATTATCCTATTATCACGGTTTAACAGAGTTATAATTATCGCAAAAACCAAAAGAACTAAGACCAATGGAGGGATTGGTGCTAGTCCGCCAGGAAGTGCAACTAAGGAAGTAAGTTGTCCTTTTGCGACAAAAGGAAGAAACCAAAATGCAGCTAATGAAAAAGTTAGAACAGCATGAAAAAAAGCGGTGCTGAGATATTCAGATAATCTTGTCCTATCTGAAGATACACTCACTAAAAATATGATAGATGCTGCAAGAACACCTACAATAGCTGTGAAGGCATGTGTAAGTAGAAGTAGTGTTAGAAGTATGGAAGATAGAATAAAATTATTTTTTCTAAACCCTTCGATCAGGACGCCTAAATAAAAGAAAAGGAGAGGGATAGATAATGCTTGTGAGACTAGTCCTACTAAGAAAGTTGAAGTGAAATCACCACCAGGTATTGGAGAGGTATCGATTGAAATCATAATCGTTGTCAATATAAGAAGAGAGAATGCTGATTCCGTATCACTGAAATTCAATTTTCTTAAAAAATAAAGAAATGCGATCGGAGTTAAAATTATTGCGATTGTCACCATCAACTTGAATGACCAAAAACTACCGATCAGAATACCAACACCACCTGCCACCCAGTGGAATAAAGAGGGATAAAATTGTCCTTGAGGAAATCCACCAAAAAATGAAGGATTCCAACCGAAGAGCTTTGGAAATAATGATTTTGAATAGTAGTCAGTCAGAAAATAATGGCCGACCATATCCCAGCTGTAAAGATTATTGTAGAGTAGAAACGGGAGAAGATAGGAATAGAAAAGAAACAGCTCGATTAAAATTAAAACAATAAATGAGTTGCTAATGCGGGGCAGTTCCATAAAAATCATTTGTTAAATAAGCTAAACCATTGGAGGAGGCATTGGCGGCGGTGAAAGCGGGGGTAGAGGTGGCTTGGAAAGCGGCGACGTCGGTTGTTGTTTTGGAACCGAAGTTTGAGGTCCAGTTTCTTCTGATTTTTTAATTTCCTTCAAAAACTGTCTCTCACCAATTGAAATTTTCTTAACTATAGATATGATAAATATTTCAATTAAACCGAGAATGAAGCCTAAAAATGGAAGAAACAATACGCCCATGATTATTGGAAATGTGAACATTATGAATGGCAGCATCCTTCCTCTTCTTCTTGAGATAAAACCTGCAATTACGCTTGTGATGAACAGAAAGATCCATGTAACATTGCAAAATGCACAGAACAAACCTGTACAATTTTCTATCAAACCTGCACATCCTGACTTTGTACCGATGGAAAGAACTTCAAACTCTTCTCTTGAAGGAACGATACATTGTCCTTCTTTACAGAATCCTTTCAGACAATCGTAAGTTGATTGACATGTACCAGTCACATCAAATTTATCAATGACTTGCGGAAATCGGCAAGTTTGATTAAGACAAAAACCTTCTCTGCACTCGCCAGTATACTGACATTCTTGTCCAAGTTCTGCACCGAACACCGTTTGTGATAATGAAAGTATTGATAAGAGTAGGACTAGTGTAAAACTCGTCCGGATGTATGCTTCTCTTGGTTTTTCAATTTCAATGGTTTCCATTTCATCACTTTGACAGTAATAATCCGATTATCAGCAATCCAATTATCACACCGACAAACGGATACGTTGAAATTCCTAATAGGATCGGTATGAATACTCCGACAAGGCCTGGGACAGGGTGGTTGAAGATCCTCCACACCAAAAAGCCTATTGCTAATGAGATCAAGATAAACACACCAGTAATTCCACTGCAAACCGATACACAATTTCCTTCTCCTGGAAGACATTCATCAACCAAACCAGCACAACCTACGTTAGTATCGAGCGGTTTACTGAATGCATCAGTTAAAAATAACGACATAGTGGGCGGTTGCTTACAAAGGCCTCCATCACAATAGCCGCTACAACAATCACCTGAAGTAACACATGCATTAACAGAACATATACACGCCCCTTCGCTGCACTCATTGCCACAGCAATCTGCTGAGGAGAAGCACGCCCCGCCCTTTATGCAACTTCTTGACGTTTCCGTCTTTACGCGAGACCAGCCAAATATTTCTATTAGCGGGTCGATAATAACTTTTCGTGTTTCTTGAACAACAACCTCACTAACAATAACATTTGGTTTTCCAGCCGAAGGAGTGCCAAGCACAACACTAGCAACCGCATCACGACCTAGTGTTTGCTGGCAGACATAGTCATCTGACCCACAAACACATGCGCCTCTTTGACATTTACTACCTGATGGGCATTGACTATCAAGAATACAAAGTGTGCAGATGCCGGATATCGAATTTTTTGTGCAACATGCATCTGGAGAAGGCACAGATTCACCAACTGATCTGCAGGAACATTTACCAGTTGTCGCATCGCATGCGTAACCAGAAAGACTACAGCCTCGATTAACACAAGACTGACAAAGTGATGAACCAGTACCGGGATAATAACATTCTCCTAATTCACAATCGAAGTCACTGTTACAAGCCACACATATTCCTGTATTAGTATTACATTTTTTGCCTGCACTGCAATCCAGATTAGATGCACAACCTGAACATACGCCATTTGAACATCTGCCTGTAGAACAAGCATCGTTATTTGGACAAGCTTCGCAAACGCCGCTTAATGTATTGCAATATTTAGTATCGCAGCTGTTTTCGTTTTGTGAAGTGCATTGTATACATTTACCTGTTGCATCCTCACAAAGTTTCGAATCACATTGAGAATTGCTTGCACAAGCAACACATTGACCTTCTACACAAAGACTTGTTGTTGAAACGCAATCTGAATTTTTGGTACATGTGGTTGATTTTGTCGAAGTTTCAATTGTAAGAATATTCTGAGAATAGGAAGTAGAAATTAAAATTGAAATAAGGATGAAAAAAATAAATCCTACAGCACGGATTGACAGAATACTATTTTTACTGACGGCTCGCATCTTAACGACCTACGAGCCCGTTTTTCTTATAGATATAGGCTCAGTGATAACCAGCGTTGGAACGCCGTCCATTATGATAATTGTATAAGACTTAATCTCTATTAACTGACCATTTGCTGTTTGATAAGTTATCTTTGATATGTCCTGCGTTGTTAGATTAATGTCTGTCAATGCAATTGTCATTGAATTAACTGTTAAGTCATCTGATACAGATCCGAAAGAAATAAACAGCCGATTAGAATCGACAACTGTTTTTTGAGAACTAATGGAGGTTGGTAGTTCAACTCTGAATCTATCACTGATAACTGGAATGGAAATTCTGTCTCCAGTGATAGAAAAACTGTTAGATGGTAATGGCTTCAAGTTTTTGTCGAAAATAACAATTCCAGATGGGGAATAGGATAGTGCAGATAAATAATTATTCAAAAATAATTCAACGTTGCCCGTTGCAGTCGTCTGCCCATCGAGAATAACTTTGCAGATATTTTCACCGCGTCTGCAGTCTATTGTTTTTTGAACGGATATTGTTGGACATGATTGTGCAGTTAGTCGAACTGCTGAAGGCTGGAGATCGGAATGCGTTACAGTTATATCGTAATAACCAACAAATTCTGCCGGAAACGAATAGACTCCTGCATCGCTTGTTAGACCAGGAGAGAGAGGTTGTCCTTGATAAACAACGAATACGCGTGCATTCGGAAGCACTCTGCCATCTGGACGTAACGCAGTAATCGTTGCTATTTCACCCGAACATCTCAGCTGGGCATTAAGGATGATGTTCTGTCCTTGATACAACGGAGTGTACTGAGGTAAAAGCTGTGCAAGTATAGAGATAGGTGTAGTTGTGTCATAAAACTTAACTGCCAAATATGCTGTAATACCTAATCCGAATATACTTATTATTATGAATAAAACTGCTTTGCTTATCTCTCCATCCCTAACTGCCATAAGACTAAATCGCATGTTGCTTTTTATATCTTACTCTATGACGTCCGTTGTGGCCGTTTCCGAAAAAGCCCATAGCAGTTTCGTATATACTAGCCAACTCCATTCGCATGCCTTTCAATGGATAAATCGTAACAACTCTGACTAAAAACTTTTGACCATCTACTTTCATGTGTGTTGAAAGTTTTGGAAGTGCATAACTTACCGCAAGTAGCCTCAAAATTCCGGATATAAAAAAGACTATTTGAAGTCCGACTAGAAAAAAGATAGTTGAACCGTTTGTATAAAGAACGATAAAACTGCCGACTGATGCACCAACAAATGCTGATAAATCACTTATCCCATTTGCATGAGCCGCATATTGAGGAATCTTTGAACGTGGAGCAACCCTAAAAAGAAAATTAAAAACTGAAAGATCAAATCCTGCCCAAACAACTCCGCTGTATAATTCAATTAATAAAGCAAATACAAAATCCTTCGCAAAAATCCATAAAAGAGGTACGAAAATTATCAAAATGGATGTAGCAAAAAGAACTGGACGAGTTCCGTATTTATCAATTACTTTGCCCCAATACGGCTGAGTAAAGATTGCAGTAAAAATTGGAGCAACTTGCACCATTGAAAAAGAGAGATAGTCGAACTTCAAATCTTTCAACATATAAACTGCAAAGAATGGCGCAGCAATGTAAGTTGCAAAAACCATCCCTGATGACAGGAGTAAAAAATTTCTGAAATGTTTATCGGCAGGTATTTGAAAAATTTTAAGAAGTGGCTCTCTTTTTTCTTTAAATGATGGATCCCGATAATTAACTAAAAGATATGCTGAGATTGCACGGAAGATAAACGCTGTAATAAATAAGGTTACAAAACCTATAAACGCATTATTTGTTACTACTTTTAGCAGATAGCCGGCAGCTAATGAAGCCACAAGATTAACGATTCCGAGTATCTTGTTTCTTCTACCGAAAAACTCTCCTCGCTCATGCTTTTCAACTGAATCCGCAATTATAGAAGTCCATGCAGGACTGGCCAAAGAACCAAAAAACGCAGCTAAGGAATAAAGAACAACTAAGGTGGGCCCGGATAGATCAGGTGACAGCAAAAAAAGGAAAGCTATCGGAATCCAGACGACTGCCTGTACAATTGCGGACTTAAACAAAACTTCGCGTCTGTTTTTAGCAAATTGCAGCCACCAGGCACCGACATATTGGCCAAGGCTGGATGCAATAGTTGAAAATGCCGAGATTAAACCAATGATGAAATTTGAAAGTCCGAGCGCAACTGCATAAGGTGTAATGAATCTTGCACCTGCACCGATCATTACTGCCCATGCACTGCCTTCCAGGATGGACAGCTCTTTTGTCTTTTCCTTCGACTCGCTTGTCTTTTCTTTCAGCTCTTTGATACTTAGCTTCTCCTTTCTTTTCGTTCCTTTAGTAGCCATAACTTAATTTGATACAACCTTTTATTATTTGCTAACTAAATAAGACAATGGGATTTGGATACGGAAATTTCAAGAAACCAGAATTCACTAAGATAAGTGACTATATCTGGGAGATACCAGCCTCCTTTAAGCAAGGAATGCGAGTTCCGGCAAGAGTGTATGCAAGTAAGAAATTGTTAGATGGAATGGACCTTCAAGTCTATGATCAATTAACGAA
>CAYHPR010000015.1:0-15270 GCA_964358895.1 Microcaldota archaeon | reverse complement strand
TCCCATTTATGTTTGCAAACACTGTCCAATTTGTACTGTTTGACCCACCTGCAGGGATTGAGACACTCGTATAAGGATTTGTTGGTGTAGATGCATTCAAATAAAGACCTTGGCTTGTTGTTGTGTTTATTAGCTTGAAAGCTTCCCCAGAGGTTACATTTCTCCACTGCAAATTAAAATCAACACCCGTAACTGCAAAATCTGAATCTGCAGATGCTGAACAAGTTGTTATGAATGTTGTGCCGTTAGTTGGAGCTGGATCCACCGCTGGAGAGATATTTGCAGTAGTAATGTTTGGATATCTGATTCTGTATAAAATGAAGTTTTCGCTGGTTAGGAAAGGGACAGATGATTGATCAGTTGAGATCTGAATTCTGATTGTACTGTTAGTTATCGCAAGTGAAGGATTAGCTGTATCACTACATGTAAGGTTGACATCGCTTGAACCAACGGAAGTTGTTGCATTACAGCCAGTATTAGTAAATGAACCATTGTAGAACCAGTAAAGAGTATATTGTGGAGTTGTAGAATTTGAATTTAGCTTTACTAAGGCAGTTATATTGCCTAGTGTATAATTTGCTGGAACTGACACATTGGCAGTTGAGATATGTGTAACATTAAGTTTGAAGGTATCAGGTGTGGTAAAGTTCCATTGGAGGTCATCTAACCAAACTGTAAGGTTTCTGTTTGCTCCTGGAGTCGTAACAAAATGTACTCTAGTCCTAAAAGTGTAAATGCCTGTCGAACCGAAAACAGAACTTGAAACGGTTGAGTTACGACAACCGAAAGAAGCATTTGTCGCCGTCAATGGAACGGAATCTATCAGCGTTCCATTTGAAGAGTTAGTTGGTGACTGGATAAATATCGATATATTATTTCCTGCCCCCCCTCCAGTAAAGCTTGTTACTCGATAACACCAGGAGAGGGTGGAGGAATTTGGAAGAGTAACAATTGAAACATTTTGTAGCAGGTAATTATCGTTAATTTTATTTGATTGTATTATAGAAAATTGTTCCGATCCACCTGAATTCCCCGTGTTTATCCAAGTTATTGTTGATTCAGGACCGGGAACTTTTGTCCAACTGCTGTCGTCAGTTGAGAAATTGCCATTCACCAGTTGGTTTGCTGCACCGCCCGGAATTGTAACTGCAGTAATATTGAAATAAGCAGAATCATCTGCATTAAAGTTGTCGGGTGATGTTGTATTTGTTCCATTTGTTAGAATCGGTGTTCCATTCTGCGTATACGTAATAGAAGCTGAATTAGATATAGGCGCCAACAATACCAATAAAACATATGCCAAAAATATTATTTGATTGTACACGTTTATCTTCATATTAACATCCTCTCAAAATAAATGTTGTCGTACTGTTAGTTGATGACTGGTTAGCGAATGCAGTGTAATTTCCTGAGATCAATCCAGTCGGACTTAGTATATCTGTAAAACTACCTGCGCCGCTGGTTGAGATATTTTTTGGATAACCTGAAACAGATGTACTGTTAGGAAATCTTATATCGAATGTAACAGTTGAAGAAGGAGACCAACCGCTACCTGCCGTTGTAACATTTTGAATAGGTGTAAATGCTTGCTTCTCAACTAAATATGAAGAATTGCTATATGATTTGATTGTAACAGTTGCGATAGAAGGGACAGCTGAAGAACAGCTATTCGAATTTACACTGATTGGAATAGTTGTCGAATAGTTAGTTGTGTTTGCTGTCAGAGAACCACTGAACAACCCGACCGAACTAGAATTAATAGTTATACTGACAGTAACATTTTGAGAACCACTAACTGATAACGTAAAAGTTGTTGGTGAGGTGTTAAGTGATATGGCAGTATGGTTCCAACTCTGCGTAATTGTCACGGGAACTGTTGTGTTTTGATTATTTGAAAAGTTTAGAGTTTTGGATTGAACTTGAGTTGAGTTTAAAGAACAATAAACAAAAAGCAAAGAAGAAGATTCTACACTAAATGGGACAACTCCAACAGTCACAGTCCCACCCTGAGAAACAAATCCGACATCGAAAGAACCTGCGGATGAAGGAAGTGTTCCGGAAATTGGAAAGTCAAGATTGAATGAAATGTCGGATCCACGAAACTTTAGAGTGAATGTATTATTAACAATCTGTGGCGTACCCTCGTCAACGCCTTCAGGAAAAACTACACTTACTACACGTCTCGCTCCGCTTCCTTCCGAATAAACTGAAGTTGCTGCATCAGCTATTTCCTTTAATGCATTCTTCGCATTGTTCCTAGCTTGTTGATTACTAAGGACGCTAAGCTGATCATTTGCAATAACAACTATCGCAATAAAGAATGCTATAGAAATAGAGAGTAAAACAACGTATTCAATTCCGGTTTGCCCCTTAGCGTGACCTTTGATAACACATCCTCCTCCATTTACTATTGGCTCTCACAACTCTTACTTCTTTGAAGAAATAAAGAGTCTCTCAGACGGATAAATTGTAATTCCTTTCTTTGTAAATGCAAATGGACGTGCAACTTCTGTATGTGGAATCCCTGAAAGTTTCCATATTTCTATGCCTCTAATTTGTATCCCATCTGGCGACCGCGTATGAATTAAATTAATTACTCCGTCAGCAAGAAATTCTGCAAGAACTGACGAAGGAACAGTTAGATTTGGTGAATATTCGTTCAGCAGTAGTGTTGTTGCACCAAATTTTCTGAATACACTGAACAACCTGACGAGAGCAAGTCTTGCATCGTAAAGGGTGTTGAACTGAATAAGATAAGGTGAGATGGGATCCACAACAATTCGCTTCACATTGTAAGAAGTAATGATGTCATAAATCGTTCCGCCTTCTTCCTGCATAAGCTTTGCAACTTCATGTGGCTGGTATTCAATAACGAAAAATAATTTCTTGTCCTCAAGATCTTGAAAATCCATTCCGAATTGAAGCATACGCGGATAAAGAAGTTCTCGTGGCTCACCGCCGAAACTAATGTATATGCCAGCTTCATTCTGCTTCGCACCTTCGTAAAGGTATTGAAGTCCGAAAACTGTTTTTCCCCCGCCTGGATCACCGTTGATAAGAACTATTGATCGCTGCTCGAATCCACCAGTTGTCATTTCGTCTAGGCCAGGAATGCCCGTCTTTATGCGCGATATTTTCGATATGCTTATGCGCTCTCGTGAAACTTCTGGCCCGAATGATTCTGCAGGAGAAGTCTTTGGTTCAGCTCTTCTTTCTTCGGCTGTTTTTGGCTGAGAAAATTTAGGAATAACTGTAGTTGTTTCCGACTCTTTCCGTCCTTTTTCTGTTCTAACCTTGCTCGATGCTGTTTGTTTTTTTTCTTTTTCCATTTCCTTAATTGCTTCTTTTTTCCTCTGCTCAATCTCTTTAGTTTTTGACTGCAGCTCTTCCAAAATCTCAAGAACAGAGGTCTTAGCATTACCTTTAACGGAACGTTTTACAGACTTTGATCTCTTTCCGTTTTTAGAAGTCTTCTTTGAAATGTTTCTTGAAGAAGTTTTTCGTTTTTTGCCCATACAACAAATTGAATGAGCGGTTTAAAAATAGTTTAGGTTACCTGACTTGTTACATTAGTCTCGTTTCCTTTTCCGTTTACTTTCTTTTACTTACTCTACTTTCCTTTCACACTGTCAATCCATGCTTCAAGTTGTGACTTTGACATCACACCAACCTTTGACTCGACAGGTTTTCCGTCCTTAAAGATAATCAGAGTTGGAATACTGAAGATTCTGAACTTTGCTGCAAGATCTCGATTGTCATCGACATTCACTTTTGCAACCTTAATCTTTCCACTCTTCCCTAGCTCTTCTACAGTTGGACTAAGTATACGGCATGGACCGCACCAAACCGCCCAAAAGTCAACAAGTACAGGTTCTTTTGATTTGAGCACTTCTTTTTCAAAAGTTGCTTCAGTTACATCTGTCATAACAACAACCTATGGTTTTTGTATTTCCTAATAATTTTTTACTTCGGTTTCTATTACTTCCTAGCAATTTAGTTACTACGATTTTTAGGATTTTCTGAATATCGAATATTTATTGCGTTATTAATACGGCGTTAATGACACCATGCTGGCCAGGTCGCGAAGTTATTCTTGCCTTACCGACTTCTGTTTCAATCACTACTCCCTTTGTCATTACGTTCATTCTTGCATAATGTCGGTTGTTAGGTGATTCGAGGACGCGGATAATCTTTACCTTCTTCATAGTTTTATCAGGCATGACAACATTTGCAGTATTCGAATATTGTCTGATTGTTTTTCTACTTCCACCACGAACTCTTACAGATTTGGCTACTTCCTTCTGAGCAACTTTTGTTGCAGAGAAGAATCCCCCAACCTGTGACTTCTTTTTATCACTAATGCTTCTCGTCTTCCCGCCAGTTCCTTTCTTTGATAGTTTTGATCCATGATATTCGTGCATAAATTCACCTTAAAAGAATTCGAAAACACACAGCCATTCGAATTATTAGTATCTATATAATGTATTAATGCTTATAAATTCTTTGTAAAGGACTAGAGGATATAGAAACAAAGGAGGATAATATGAAAAAAATGCTAAGAGACGCTGAGGTTATTGCAGGCGAAAGTAAGCTTACAAAGGAGGAACTGATCAAAAAAGTTAGTGAGTTAAATAAGGCAAGCTCTGCTCAGCTTGTCCAAGTTTTTGATGCAGATACAATTGTTAGCCCGATCCATGTCAAATTTGCTTTTTTTCATGCCCTCAAGGCATTTGAAAATGGAAAGAATATAATGAGAGATAAGGGTTTGGAAGTTCTTCTCAGAGCTGCTGGCAGCAGGCAGTTGAAAGAAGCAACTGAGCGAGTGGGAGTGAAGGATCCGAAGAGAATTGTAATTGGATGCATAGGAAATAAGAAAAAAATACTCAGACTGTTGGAATCGAATGAGAAAAGATTTGTCCATGGAAACAGGAAAGCTGTTGCACAGCTTTTCAATCTCAACCCTAAGAGTGACCTCGATAAGCAGATAATTGAAAAGATTGTTTTACTGCAGCTTGATTGATGAAAGATTGAAAAATGTTATTAATTGCGTATCTGAATATACTCTTAATGTACATTCAACTTAATATCCAATGCACATCCTTTATATAGTTTACTGCACATACACTGATAGGTGAGATGAGTGAACATAAACTTAGACGTTCCTTACGAGGCAATAGTAAAAAAAGTAATTGAAAAAGGATACGCAGGAAATCAAACAGAGGTTATAAGACAAGCACTGCTGGCTTATGAAAGGCAGTTGGAAGAAGAAGAAGTTAAACTAGTAAATAAAGGAATAGAAATTGAAATGCAGGAAATCGAAGAAGGCAAAATAAAAACTAAGAGTCTAGGTCAAATAAAGAAGAAGTATAGGCTGTGAAATAATGAGAATTGAATTCTCTGAAAAAGCAGAAAAAGAATTAGACGAATTAGATACGAACATTCGAAAACTCTTTATAAAACATGCAGAAAAGATAGCTGGAATGCCCTCTAGAAGGCATATGAAATTCGGTGTTCCATTTAATGTAGAGGAAGTTACAAGACAGGCAAGAATTGTTTATCAGATTGAAGATGAAGTATGCTACATTTTACATTGCTTCAAAAATCATAAAGAGTATGAACGCTGGTATAAGTCATTCAAATAGAATGCGATAACTTAGCGACCAATTTAATTTCTTCATCTTTTCAGCAACGTCAGCATGTCTTTTTTGTTGAATGGAAATGGTAGATTTGCAGTCTTGTGAATAAATTCATACATGTCCAATGCTTTTACTTCATCGATTCCTGAAATTCTTATTGACGAGAACGGATCAGCAAGCTTCTGAAGAAGCACGTAAATGAAAATCCCTTCTCTGCCATATTCATTGTAGATACGAAAACCAATTGAACCATACCTATTTTTTATGTCGTCTGTCTTCAATTTTGTGAAGTGCAACTGTTTCCTTTCTGATAAAAACCAGAGCACATCATCAACAAAGTCTAATGGCACAAGGGCTTCTGCTGCAATCTGAGTTGTATCAAACTTACCGTCTATAATATCGTATATTTTTTTCCCTGCAGGCCCGAATCGAATTGCGAGCTCAGAACCTAGAGTAAAGGAAGTCATTGAATCCGCAGCAGTCTTTTTTGGGAGGTCTATCGGAGTTACTTCCTGTTTTTTCTCTATAACAATTGTTTCTTTTTTTACCTCTTCGAATTCAAGAAAGATATATTTTGATTTCAATTTTTCTATCAGATCATTGGTTTCTTCCTGAGTCAAACCAATTGCTTCAGCAGCTTGGTCTATCGTTGTTTTTCCATCAGCCATCCTGAAAAGCAGAACGCCTTTCTCACCTGCATCGAGATAAATAGATTTTTCTAACGCAGATAATGTGGCTGGGTCTATTGATGCTTTCTGTTGATTTCTGGACGGATCTGATTCTACCATATTATCGTATACTTAGGAATCGAGCAGAAGATTAAAAAAAGGATCCGAGTTCTATATATGTGAAGCTATGGTAGACGAGTTTGTTGACGAAGGATTTATCACTACAGGCATTGACAGATTTATGCGTATTCTTTTTGACAAGAAAAAGGTAGAACTCACCGAAGTATCAAAAGAATTAAATATACCGCAGGAAACGGTTGAGTATTGGTCTTATATCCTTGAAAACCAGGGACTTATCAAGATCAGTTATACACTGACGACCGTGTATTTGGAATGGATTAGTAGCTAATCCGAGATAAAACGTTTCAATTTAAAAATGTGAAACTCAAAAATTCCAAAAATTGGCCGTCACATGTGGTGAATTGAGTGGCGAAAAAAGATCAGGATGACGATATCGAGGAAAAAGAAGAGGATATCGAAGAAGAAGAATTAATGCTTATTAAAAAGGCTCTACAAGCAGGCACCGAAGGTCCTGAGGATAAAGAGAGTGTACAGACAGCTGTAGAACATGAAGAAAAAGAAGCGGAAAGACATCGTGAAATGGAAGAAAAAGAAGAAAGAAAAGAAAAGCTAACTGAATTAGAAGCATATTCTTTCGATGCAAATGGGATTCCAGTTACAGTCAAAATCGGCAGGAAGACAAGCGATTATGTCCCCCAATACATCATTTCCATCCCGATGTTGGCCGAAGGAACAAAACTTATTCTTAACGCCATCAAAGGCGATCTAATTACGCAAGTTAAACTTGATGTTACTGAGCTGATAGATCCGAAGAAAGGAAGAGAAGTTCGTGCCAAGTTTGAAAAAAAGGCAACTGAACTTCTGGAGAGGCAGTTTCATGGACTGACTCCTGAAAAGAGACAAGTGCTGATTTCTTACTTGCTTCAAAACACTCTGGGACTAGGAGATCTCGAGGTTCTGATTGGAGACGATAGCCTTGAGGATATCGCAATCAATAATCCAAGTGATCCCGTTTGGGTTTATCACAAAAGACACGGCTGGTGCAAAACAAACCTGTACATCAGACGCGATGAAACTGTTTATGAATACGCAGCAAGCATTGGAAGACGCGTCGGAAGGCAAATCAATGTCCTTAATCCATTGATGAATGCATACCTTCCATCAGGTGACCGTGTAAATGCAACCCTGACGCCAATCTCTTCGTATGGTAACACGTTATCAATACGTAAATTTTCAAAGAATCCTTGGACTATACCATATCTGATCGAGGTAGGTACGATCACTCCGGAAGTTGCTTCGCTGATATGGCTATGCATTCAAAATGAAGTTTCACTTTTGAGTTCTGGAGGAGCAGGCAGTGGTAAAACTTCGTTCCTAAATGCGATGGCATGTATGATCCCTCCGAATCAACGCATTATTTCGATCGAAGACACACGTGAACTTACGCTCCCAGACTTTTTACACTGGGTACCAATGACAACTCGTGAACCAAACCCAGAAGGAAAGGGTGCTGTTGAAATGATTGACTTACTGGTCAACAGTTTAAGGCAGAGACCTGACAGAATTATCGTCGGAGAAGTAAGACGACAACGTGAAGCTGAAGTGCTTTTCGAAGCAATGCACACGGGCCATAGCGTATATGCCACTATCCACGCAGATAACAGCGAAGAATGCGTGACGCGTTTGACCACGCCACCAATCTCGCTGCCGAAATCAGTGATACCTGCACTCGGAGGCATCGTTGTTCAGTTCAGAAACAGAAGGTCTGGAATAAGAAGGACATTTGAATTTGCTGAAATCACGAAGAACGGAGGTTCCAATTTAATCTATCGCTGGGATCCAAAGAGTGATGATATGAAAGAGGTTGGACAGCTCAATAGACTTAGCGAACTCCTGTCTCTTTACACAGGTATGACCGTCAAAGAAATGCGAGAGGACATAACTGAAAAAGTGAAGATACTGAAATGGATGGTTGGAAAGAAATACTTCGACATAAATTCGGTTGGAAAAATTGCAGCTGACTACTATCTCAAATCTGACAACGTATTGGAAGCTGTGAAGAAGAATAGGGAATGGGAAGTGTAGGAGAAAGTAAAAAAGAAAAGATCAGGCAGCAAATGATGGAAGATAAAATAGGAAGTTGGTGAATAAATGCCGAATGAAAATGCACAAAACAAAATTCAAACGATTCGAAAGACATTCAAAGAAGCGATTGATGAGATAGCTCGCTACGAAACTATGCAAAAAGAAGTCATTCCGCGAGCCCCTTCAGAAGAGGCTGGCAGACCAATTGAGACGTCAACAATGAGTTACGGAGAGGCACTCGCCGAATATAACCGGCTAATGCTAATAAAGAGAATGGCAGAAAAGAAAAGGCGGTAAAGGCCGTAGACAAAAGAGAAAGGGACGTAAAGATAAAAGATAAAAAGGGCAAAAACAAGTTCTTACCAGAACAGGGCAGAACAAACAATTAAAAGGAACAAATTGGTAAGAAAATAGAACTAGTAAAGGGTAGGCTTGGTATGGCAAACAAAGGAAAGAAAGAAAAAATGGCAAATCCGGAACCGGTTATTTCCGAACCGGAACATACAGAGATCGAAACAAAACCAACTAGTTCGTGGGAAAAATTCCTTGATGACCTAGCTGAAAAGTTTCCATGGCTCGGAAAGAAAATGCGCGAAGCAGATATGCAGATAACTCTGCGTGGATTTATGCAGCGCGCAATAATCAATGCAGTCGCACCCGCACTTGCAATAATAATCGCGTCTATATTCGTAATTGAAAATCAACATGGAGAGAAACTCCTTCTAATTCCAATTGCTATCTTAGCATATTTGACAATGTTTCTCCTTATGATTCAAGAACCAAAGGCCAAAGCACTTAAAAGAAAACGAGAGCTTGAAAAAGACTTGTTGTTCGCTGGCAGGCATATCTGGATCTCGCTTAAAGGAGGACTTCCTCTTTTTGATTCGCTCCTTGCAATATCAAAAGGGAATTATGGACACGTGAGCAGAGAAGTTAACAAAATAATAGAACGCGTAGTTGTCGGTGTCCCGTTAGATACGGCTATGCAGGAAATTATCGAAGACAATCCGTCTCCAGCATTCAGAAGAATGATGCTTCAGATGGTTAACAGCGTCAGGTCGGGTGCGGATCTAGGTGACTCACTTGGAATTGTACTTGAACAGATCTCACGTGAACAACTGATTGATGTTAAAGAATATGGACAAAGATTGAATCCGCTTGTAATGTTTTACATGGTCGTCGGAGTTATCTTCCCATCGCTTGGAATATCGGTAGGCATTCTCATCTTATCATTCTCAGGCATAAGAATAACACTGCAAGACTTAATCGCACTCGTACCACTTATCGCAATAATACAATACATGTTCCTCAGTTACATAGATGTAACTAGGCCAAGTTATGAAATATGAAGATAGAAAATCGGAAGAAACATAGGTTTCTTCGTAGTAAATAAACTACTAGGAAATACAAAAACCGTAGGTTGTTGTTATGGTTCAAAAAGAAATTGAAGTTGTTGGAAGGCTGGTGCCGAGACAGTATGTTAGACAGCTTGGAGCGTTAATGAATGCAGCTGGATTCGACTTTGATGACGAATTCGTTTCCGGAATTTTAATTATCGGATCTGTTGCAGTATTCATAATCTCTCTAATTGCATTTATACTTTCTGCACTCAATCCGATTTACATACTGCTTGGATCATTAGTAGCAGTACTAATTGCAATAGGTGTTGCTTACCAATATCTTCTCGCAAGAATTGATGACAGGAGACGTGAAGTTGATAGCGCACTTCCAGACTTCCTTCAGCTTGCAGCTGCCAATGTAAGAGCTGGAATGCAGCTTGATAAGGCATTGTGGTATGCAGCCAAACCAGAGTTCGGGATATTGGCAAAAGAAATTGAACTTGCATCAAAACGCGTATTCAGCGGTGAAACAATTGAAGATTCACTTAACCTATTGACGATGCGATTCCGCTCGAGATATCTTCAAAGAACTGTAGAACTTGTAAAAGAAGGATCACAGTCTGGTGGAGAAATGGCAAGGATCCTTGAACAAACTGCTATTGATCTCAGAAATATGCAACTGATGCAAAAAGAAATAGGCGCATCGATGGTTATGTACTCTATATTTATTGGATTTGCAGCAGCAGTTGGAGCACCATTCCTTTATGTTGTTTCATTCAAACTCATCAGCCTATTTGAACAGCTGTGGTCTCAAAAGACATATAGTGGAATCACTTCACCATTAATCCAGCTCAAGCCAACGGCACCTGGCCTCACTTCGGCTGAATTTGCATTATTCTCGCTTGCATTAGTTATCGTAACCGGTTCAATTGCATCCGTTATTATTGCAGTAATTCAGACCGGACGCAAGTCCTCGTTTGTCAGATACATCCTTCCGTTCCTTTTTACTTCGGTAATCGTTTTCTACGTAGGCCGATTCGTAATCGACCGATTGTTCGGAAGCGTTTCGCTCTAGAGATGAAAAGATGATTACACATTACCCAGGTATAAATCGTGAAACTCTTAAGAGAGAAATAACAAAAGAAATTGACAGCAGAATGAGCTGGCTTAACCTTCATGCTAGATTAGATAAGAAAGCAGGAGAATTAATGAAAAGGACCCTTATAGAAGAGATCGATAAAGGAGAATATGATAATGAAAAGGGATCAAATGATGAGGTAATATTAGCTAGGAGGATAGTAAAAGAACAAGAACTCAACTTAATGTTGCGTATTCAGATAAATAATAAGATGATAAAATGAATAACACCATACAACAAAAAATTCCATGTTTTAGCGCGCGGATGCTAAAAGACGCAGTAGATAAAGAGATAGATAGAAGAGAGCATACTGGCTTTTTTAGGGATAAAACAATAACACCATCTTTGATGAAAAAAGTTCTTGGTGAAGAAATTTTAGATCCTTTTCGTTCAGAAAGATTTGAACAAAGTGACACAGGCGACATAGATGAACTAGCAAGATACAAAGTCGATAACTTTCAAAAACCACCTAGCCAAATCTCATACGAAAATCTCATACGAAGATTATAGAGTGAAATGGCTAGCTAACTATTACAATACGCCTAACACTTCAAACAGATTCTGGTTGCTCTGGTGGAGCACCTTGACTTTCGTCTGATTCTTCTTTCTTTCCGACTGGCATCTCTCCGAAATATTGCTTAAATTTCTGAGAAAGACGGAGAACTTTTGAATGTCCTTTTACATCTATAATCAAATAACCTTTTTCTGTTAGTTCTTGAACACCTTCATAAACAGTTGTTCCAATCATTCTGACAACTTTCGATTGAAGAATTCCGTCACGTTGAGCAATAACTGCAAGAACTCGTAATGCACGTTTCGAAAGTTCCGTTTCCTGAACAAAGCTACTAATCTTATCGGTTTGTTCAGGCTTGAGCCTTAGAAGATAGTTTTTGTCTGTATGAACAATCTCTAGCCAGCTTCCTCTCTGTTCATACTCAGTTTGAATATTCTTAATTGCAATCTTAATAGTTTTGAGATCTGCATTAGTTGCTTTAAGCAAATCGTAGATAGTAACAGGTCTGCCGGACATGAAGAGAAGTGCTTCAATTGTTTTTTCTACTTCTTCCATCTCGCTCAACCTCTTTCTTCACTTCCCTGTTTAATGATTTGTTCTCAAAGTCTTCGTCACCTATATGAATAAGTATTTCTCCAAAAACATCTTCTTGCATAACTGTGATTTTTCCTTCTGAACAAAGATGTAACAAAGGCATGAGAGTTAGAATTATAGATCGGGTATCTTTTTTGTCCATATGACCAAGCAATTCAGAGAAGCTAAGCCACCCTTTTGCATCTGCAAGCGTATTTATTTCGATAAGTACATTCTTCATTTCTTTTTCCAGATTATACGTTGGTAGTTTTATTTCCATAGTTTGTGGGATAAGTAATTGTCTCTCCGTTCGTTTATGCTCAATTTTAAGCACGTCGTCTAAAGCTGAGATAAGATCTGTCAGTGTGATTGATCGCTTTGGCGGAAGTCTCATTCTGAGCTGAAGTGGTTGGACTGAGATACGTTCGTTCTCAACAACTGATTCAACTGATTCTTCGATTACTTCTTCTTCAAATCTCCATGCCTCGGCCTTAAAACGCAAAAGGATTGAAGCTGCAAGTATTACGTTTGCAGGTATGTGAAGATCAAGAAACTTCATCTGCTTAACACGAGAAATGTATTTGTTAGTTATATCTGAAATATTAAGGTTCCACGGATCAATCTGTTCACTGCTAACTAAATCGATTAACATCTCTCTCCAAGTAGGATTTCCAACCAGCTGTTCTATCTGTTGTGTGTCTCTCAAATCCGGAGCTACAACTGCCCCGTTATTTTCGCTTCCGTTAGAAACTGGAAGTTGTGTCTGCTGGTTTTGAATTTGCATGGTCGACCCTTGCCTTGTAACTTTGATATTTGCTTCTTTTTTGCCTGTTCTTTTGAAATATCTTCTGTCTGCCTCTATCGAATACTGGAACAGGGGTTTAAATAGGTTATTATTCAGACAATTAACCTAATTCAATCTTAACTTTACACATTATGTCAACTTTATTTTCTGCTAAAGATTGTTTAAGGTCTAAAATAAAATGTTGGTTAGAGACTTTCTTTCGTCTAAAATCCACGAATATGCTTGGAGTTTTAAGATCTGTGCCTATCCCAAGATCGTTAACCTCTCCACCAACGTAAGATGCTGCGAGATTAAGCACAGGTTTTAATTTAGTTTTAGGATAATTTTTCACTTCTTCGTATGCTTTTCTAAAGGCTGGCCATAATTCTTTAACACCTTCAAAAATAATGGCGGCAGTTGCGCCTTCAGGAAGCTTTCCCTCATCTGCAAGAGTGTGCGCAGTTCGGATGATTAGTTGCGTGGTATTTGATGCTAATAATTTTTCTGTTTGAGTTAGATTCACTGCAGATCTAGTCCATAATTTTTCTGTTAATAGAGGAATCTCCTTTTTAGGCCCCTTCAGTTTTTGACCGTTTGACATACTCTAACATTTGCTATTGTAGTTTAAATAGATTATTCTTCGGATGCAAAGAGAGAAATAAAGGCAAGCAACGCTTCCAGCTGGATACGCTCATTTGCACCTTCAATCATTCTGAAATTATATTCACCAAGCTTATCTATTAGTTTTAGTTTGACTCTGTCGTCCATCTGCCTGTTAATAATGTCCTTATGGAGCTGCATCAATACGTCTTCTCCATCCATTCCATGTTCTAACATTAACTTAAGAAGCAAATCTCGTGCCTTAACAAAATCACCTGCAAGTGCATATTCAACCATCTGCCCTATCTCTTTAGGTTTGGCTGCAGCTGCAACCTGGTAGATGCTATCGCTAGTTATTTCCTTTGTCAACAACGAAACTGATTGAAGGATGTTTACCGCTTTCCTCATGTCCCCTTCTGAAACGTCTATAAGTGAATCAACTCCGCTGTTGCTCAACTTAAGCTTCTCTTCTTTTGCTATGTGCTCCAGCATCTTTGTGACTTCTTCTTTTGTTAGAGGCTTGAATCTGAAAAGAGCGCACCTGCTCTGGATTGGTTCGATTATCTTGCTGCTCCAATTACAACTGAGAATGAATCTTGTACGAGAACTGTATACTTCCATTGTTCGTCTCAGTGCTTGCTGAGCCTCAGGGGTAAGTGCATCTGATTCGTCAAGGAATATGAGTTTGAAAGGAACATTGGAAATTGGCGAGGATCTAGCAAAATCCTTAATCTTGCCTCTGACTACGTCGATTCCTCGTTCATCACTTGCATTCAATTCAAGGAGATTATGCTTGTAATCCTCTCCGTAAATGTCGCGTGCGAGCGCAAGTGCTGCTGTCGTCTTACCTGTACCTGCAGGTCCTGCAAACAACAGATGTGGCATATTAGCGGACTTAACGTAACTCTGAAGCCTATCCATAATCTCTTTCTGTCCAACGATCTGAGAAAGAGACTTTGGTCTATACCGTTCTACCCAAGGTAGATAGTCAAAATCAGACATAAAAGCCCACAAATGCTACTCGCAGCTGTATTTATAAAATATTTCGCTGTATTATAAGTAGGTCGAAGATAAAGGCCTGCGTATGATTTTATGAAATTAATTTTATTAGGGGCGAATGTAGCTTTATTTGTACTGATAGGCGTCTATCTAGCGGATATTTTTGCAATTAAAACGCTAGGTTTAGAGGTAATCGCATTCCTATTCTTTGCTGCCATAAGCGCACTTGTGCTAGTTAATGAAATAGTCGAAAAACAGGAAGTTAACAATACCTCTGTATTCCTTTTTCCCGGTCTGGTTGCACTTGCAGCACCTTTTCTAGTTGGAAAGTTTGGTCTAGCTATTTTAATTGGCGTATTAATGACTATACCTGGATTAGTTATCCTTATTAGAAAACTGATCAAATAACGTCCAGTCTTTTACTGAAAAATGTGGTTATATGGATCAGGATAATGAAGAAAAGATATTAGAATTTTGGAACAAAAACAAAATTTTCAAAAAAGCACTAGCGAAGCGAAAGGATGGCAAACCATTCTATTTCTGCGATGGACCACCTTATGCAAATGGTGAACTTCATGCAGGACACGTTTGGAACTACTCACTAAAAGACGCAGTAGTCAAGTATCGTTTACTTAAAGGATACAGGGTTTACATGCGAGCAGGTTATGACACTCACGGTTTACCTATTGAGTTGCATGTAGAAAAAGAATTAGGATTCAAAGACAAACGAGATGTTGAAAAATACGGTGTTGAAAACTTCATTAAAAAATGTAAAACATTTGTTGATAGATATATAGAGTCGCAAACTAAAGGATTTCAACGACTTGGAGTATGGATGGATTTTGATGATCC
>CAYHPR010000014.1:0-16397 GCA_964358895.1 Microcaldota archaeon | reverse complement strand
CATTTTAACAAAGCAGTTAAGAAGTATAAGATGATCGCATATCAGCAGAAACGAATCGACCGCATAAAGAAGCTGCTTGAGAAACAGCGTGCTGAGATAGATGAAGTTGTTACAGAGATCGATCTTACAAGAGAACTAGATTAACGAAGCGAGAGCGGCCCATAGGTTAGATTGACTAGTATCTAGCCAATTGTCAGCTCTTCAGAATACGTTATTCTTTTTATTCTTGTCTTTTCATCATTGAACAATGCCAAATGGAACCGCTGCAGCTGAACAGCCGAAGAAAAGAAGAGATTATTCTTTCGAAATCTTAGGTGCAGCAATTCTACTTATTTTATTACTTCTTTTATGTTTAATGAAAATCATCTGTCCTTCCGGTCAATGTTCACAAAGTCAGATTAGTTGTCCAAACTGTCCTGGAGGATGCTGTTTGCCTGATGGCAGTTGTCCATGTCCACAAGGATACGAATCATGCGCTACTTCTTGTGGAGCAGGCCTTAATTGTCCTCAGGACTGTTGCGCAGTCGGCAGTTGCACTTGTTTGGCAACTCCCCCTCCAACTTGCCCAGACTTTCCTGCTTCGTGTGGGTACAGTTATCAGCAAAGCTGCTGCATTGATTGCGTAAAAGGAGACTGCTTGTTAACTTGCGGAAAGGATCCGAAGCGAATCGGTTGTTCGCTTCCAGGTGTCGATTCCTGCGATTCCGATAAATGTTGTCCAAGTGGAGCGATTAGTTGGTCTGTTGATCCAGCAGTTCCAGCTGATTCATGCTGCAAGGACAGGTACGGAAATTGCATTTACTCATGTACCGTTGATCCGGCACGAAAGGGTTGTCCGTCAGATAAGAAAGGGACTGATGCTTGTGATTCAAATTCATGTTGTCCAAGCGGTTCAGTTGGATGGAGCGATGTGTTGGGATGTTGTGTAGTCGATGTCGGTGGACAGGGAACTGCTTATGCAACAAGCAGCAACCTCAGATGTATTCAACCATGCCTTAGCGATCCAACGCTTAGTTCCTGTCCAAATGCAGGTGTTGGCGGATGCGGCCAGAATAGCTGCTGTCCAACTGGTTCAGCATGGGATGGCAAATGCTGCTTAAGTGCTGACACCGGCAAGTGCGTTTATGATTGTACAAGTTGTTTTACTGCATCAGATGGCGAAAAACGTTGCGGTGGTGCGCCAAATGGCAAGAAGTGTGTGACAACGGCAGATTGTGAAAATTCATTTTACCAGACTGGCGATTGTTCAAACAAAGAGTGTTCAAACAATGCACAATGCAAGAAATGCGATCAGAATAATCAGTGCGGTGGCATCGGTTTTCCATGTTTTAACGATTTAGCCTGTTCTAGCAGCGCATGTACAAACGGATACTGTTGCCCATCTGGTTCAATTTATAATACGGCAAAGAAATGCTGCGTATCGCCAGAAAATCCTAACATATGTATAGGCAGTCAGGCCGGTGCGTCTGGACCGACTGGTCCAATTTCGCCAACAACTACTCAGCCAGTTCAACCAATTATTCCTGGTCAGCAACCTCAGACGCAATATCAACCAACTTCATGTCAATTCAGTTGTGAGGGTGTCGGTTGTTCAGTCTCTTGTCAGGGAGGTCTTTTCGGATTCATAGGTGGAACGTGTCCGATAGGAAAAGAATGCTGTGGCAGCGATAATGTTTGCAAACAATGTATAAACGGTAAGTGTGGTGGAGATCCAGCAGATGGTTCTTGTACTTCATCAGCGGATTGTCAAAATGTGGTTTGCCAAAACGGCCACTGCAGTTCAATTTTAACACCGATCAGTGGACAAACAACAGATTGTGGATACGTAGGCAACAGTCAGTGCGACAATAGTCTGAGACCACCCTTCTGTACAATTAACAAATGCACATCGGATGGCAGAAACTGCGCTGATAACAGATCCATATCCTGTCAGACAAGCGGTGCATGCTCAAGTAGTCAGATGTGTTGTTGCGGATATAATTGTCAGGCGACAGGCACAACAGGAGTCGGTCAATGTATATCTCAAAGCACAACTCCATCAACTACATCAGATCCTTGTGCCGGTGTTACTTGTCCTTCCGAGCAAGTGTGCCATAATGGCGTTTGTGTCGATTCTTGTTCAGGTGTGGTGTGTTCTGCGGGTCAAACATGTGTAAATGGAAGTTGTGTTCCTTCCCAAGAACTTACTGACTGCAAGTATACAGGTTCAAAGTCACAATGTAGGCCTGAAATTTTATGTTCAACTAACAATTGCGTAGATACAGATGAAAGTGGCCAAGGTAGAAAATGCGCAGATCTTAGAACGAAAGAATGTAAAGAGTTAGGTGCTCAATGCACTACGTCTTCTGAATGCTGTTGTGGAACAAATTGTCAAAAGATTCCAGGATTCGGATATCCTGGCGTCTGTTGCAGTGGTGGACTTTGGACTTGTTATCCAGGAGTCAGCTGAATAATTCTAGGAAATCTAGACCTTAGTAAATAAACTTCTAGGAAGTTCTAGAAACCGTATTAATTGTACCTAATTAAACTGCTAGGAGTACTAGAACCGTAGGTTCTAGTTAGCTCATTATTTTTGATGCCACAAAAGAAGGATCAAAAGGAACGAAATCTTCGTAACCTTGTCCGATCCCAATGTAAAAAATAGGAACGCCTGTTGCCTTTTTGACCGATATTACAGTTCCACCTTTTGTATCTACATCAATTTTTGTAAGTATCACGCCATCGAGTCCGATGGCTTCATTGAATTCCTTCACCTGACTTATTATTGCATTGCCTGCAATTCCTTCTCCTACAAATATCTTCAAGTCAGGTTTGACTACACGTGTTATTTTTTTCAGTTGTTCTATCAGATTCCTATTTGTTTCTTGCCTTCCTGCAGTGTCAATTAACACAACGTCTAGTTTGTGGGTTTCTGCATATTTGATTGCATCAAATGCAACTGCAGCTGGATCAGATCCATACTGGTGTCTGATGATCGGAACATCTATTCGAGATGCATGTTCCGCAGTCTGTTCAATTGCAGCAGCTCTGAAAGTATCAGAAGCTGCGAGTATCGGAGACAGCCCATTCAGTTTAATCAGATTGGCCAGTTTTGCTATAGTTGTAGTCTTCCCTGCTCCATTCGGGCCAATAAAAAGAATTTTTACAGGTTTTTCTTTACTGTTTACATAGTTAATAAGATCAAATTTTTCTTGCGACATGACGTCCATTAACGCGGCTGTGATTGATTGATTTATAGATAAATTCAGATTTTTGTACTCTATCTTTTTTCCTACAAGTTTTTTCTTTAATTCTGATACAATTTCTTCAACTACCGGGACTGCAACATCTGAGGTTAGGAGCTGTAATTCGAAATCTTCTATAACTGATCTTATGTCTTCCTCTTTAATTGTGACTTCCGGTGTGATAAACGATTTTATTTTAGTAAAAAGCGTAGGCTTCGTTTCTAATTCTTTCGCCTCTTTGATCTCTAACTGTTTTTTCGGTTCTTTTGTTTCTACTTTTTTTATTATTTCAGGAGCTGGTTCGTATGCCTTTTTGACTGGTGTAACTGGTAAACTTTTATGTTCTTCTCTTAATCTTAATTCTTTCAATTCTTTTAACGGAACCTCTTTTTTTGCTTCCTTAGTTCTCTCTTCTTTTACCTCTTTAATAGCTTTTTTCACTTCGCTTATCTTTTCAATTTTTTCTTCAATATTTTTTTCAGATATGCCCTGAATTTCCAAAGGTTTAACTGCCGTTTCTTTTTTTATTTCTTCAATTTTTTCTTCTATCCTAGGGGTTTCTTTAATCTCAGCTTTCAGTTCCTCTTTCTTTTCATCGCCTTTAATCTTAGACGTTAAGTTATCAACAAAATTAGTTATCTTTTTCTTTAGGATGTCGAACATTGTTCCACATTCTTATGTTTGTCAGTTATCGATCAATATTTGATGAATTATTCTACGTCTATCCCATCATTTTTCTTGCTTCAATATCAATCTCTCTTAATCTATCGGATATCGACTGCATTCCTTTAATCATTTCTTCTCTTGCTTCGGTTATTTCTTTTTTCTTTTCCTCTAAAAATTTTATTGCTCCGTCAACATCTTTTTCAACAAGCACATTTGCACCTATATTGAGCAATAATTTGTTAGTTTCTTTCATTTCACCCTTAACAAATACACCTGCTCCAAGATTGAACAAAGTAGTTTTTTTTTCTTTCAGATTATTAAGTGCTTCAGTAGTCCTTGAGATTTCTGTTTCAATTGTTTGAAGTGTTTGTATTTGGTTCTGGATATCCTGTGCTTCACGTTGGTGATACGAGGCTTCTGCAGCCAATGTTTCAAGCACTTCTCTTTTCCCTTTTTCATCCATGTTATGACCCGATATTGTGTCTAAACCAATATTTACTTAGACTCTTCAATTTTTTCTATAACTATTCTTTTTCTCGGAATCCTATAAACGTTACCAAAGAAAGAATATATCTTATTTCTGGCCATATTCTCGTTTATTGCTTCCATTTGTCTAGAGAACTTCTTCTCAGTTTTAAGTTTTAATATTCCTTCAATTTTGTACTTCATTTAATCACCTTTCTAGTTTCTGTTCAGCGGACGATCTGTCCGACATTTATTTTCTTGTCAACAGTCAATAAAACTATGCTCTTTTCATCTTCTCCAACTGCCAGTACCATCCCTTTGGATTCTACACCTCTTATAACTTTCGGTTCAAGGTTAGCGACGATAACAACTTGCTTGCCTACAACCTCTGCAGGTTGGTAACTATTAGATATTCCTGCAACGATCTGTCTTTTTTCTTCTCCGATATCAATTATTAATTTTAGTAGATTTTTAGACTTTTCAACAGGCACAGCTTCTATTATTGTGCCTATCTGCATCTTGATTTTTTTGAAAGTTGAATAATCAACTGTTTCTTTAATATTTTCAGTATTTTTTTCAACGGTTTCTCCAATTTTTTCGTTAAGTTTGTCCATTGTATCCCTAACCATTATTTTTTTGATTTATTCTTGATCCAGCGCATTCAATATTCTTTGAATTTCAAATGCAGTTGTTTTTTCTCCAAAAATTGAACCAGTATCATTAGCAATGACACATAATGACAGGTATGGAACTCCTTTATTCGCAGTTCCAATTCCTCCCTTTAGTCCTAAAAACTCTGAAATTTCTTCAAAATGTTTCTCTCCAATATCTGGATGTGTGACAAAACCCTTATTTGTCAACAGTGCCACAGCCCCAACTGTAGTGTGTTCTGCAATCTTAGTTCGCATAACCTCAACATCAAGGGTATCCTTAATCACTTTAACTTCATTTTCAGGTAATCTTTGGTTTACTATTGCTTTAGTGTTATTCGCGATTACATTATTTCCAATTGCCAAATGCTTCGTTTCTAATACCGTTACGTCTAGTCCTTCCTCATTTAATTCTTTTTTAATTTTAGCTTTTTCTTGGTCATTAACAACTGGAGAAAGGAGGAGTCCTTTATCATTCATTATAGAATATAATCCTACTAAGTCTGTTCCGCCTATCGAGATTTGAACATGTCTTGTTTTAAGGTATTCTGAGATTTTATAGAATTTTTCAGCAGAGCTGAGAGGTACAATTGTCACTTTATTGTTTGTCTTTCCAAAAATACCAATAAACGGATTACCGTAATAAGAGAGCTTTCTGAATGACATCTGATTCACTTTTCTTTTCTGTATTACTTGCCCGCTTCCATCTTCTTTTGTTCAAATTTAGGTTTTGGTTGTGGTGCAGCTGGTTTTTCTTCTTCTTTCTTTGCTTCAGTCATCCCTTGTTTTTCTTGAACTTTTGCAGGTTTCTCTTGTTCTTTTTTACCAACTATTTTTTCAACTATTCCTGCTTTCTTTTCTTCTTTTTTCTCTTTTTTGAGTTCTTTTTCTGGAGGAATAATATAAACAGTTTTTTCATCTGTTACAACTTTTACTTTGACTCTTCTGATTGGGTTTTTCATATTTCTATATACTATCGCATTGATCGAGTTATCAACAACAACTGATTCAAGCGGCATTTTTACTGATCTAGCCACTATCTTTCTGAGTAAATCCATTGCCACTCTTCCTCGTTTAGAAGTTGGTTTTTTTAGAACCCCTGTTAAATTAACTGTAATTATTCTCTCCATATCCTTCAACTCTTACATTATTTCTTGAGCTTTAATTTATTGGTTCTCCAGTTCCTTTTTTTCGGAGTAGCTGAAACTTTTCTTGCAGTTTTTATTCTAACGAATACTGGCACGGCTCTAGTTCTTCTCTGAGCCTTAACGAGTATATTCTTAATTTCGGTCGTTTTCTTACTCATCTTCTCACTTTTTCATTTTCGTTTAATTTCAAACGTTCCTTCCCGTTTTTCAGTAGCATTTGTTAACAGAGTTTTCAATTCTTGGTCAGTTATTTTCCTTTTCAGTTTGTTGTAATAATATGCTAATGCATTGACAACTTTCATATACAATTCATTATTCGAAAGTTTGACGTTCATCATTCGTTCATAAGCATTTGGTTCTAAGATACGCATTAATACGCTTCTAATCTTTTTTTCATTTTCTTGCATTTGTCTTGCTTCTTCCATACGTTTTTTCAGCATATCTTGAGTAGTTTCATTCAGTTCATTTTCTTCCATTCTACCATCTGCTGTATATCTCACAGTTTATTCAGAAGAAACACTTTTTGCTATTCCATCAAGCATCTTCATTCCTTTGCTTGAAATCCCTCGTCCTTTTCCACTTTTACTGACGAGTCCAGCTGTCTCAAGCTGCTGGAGAGATTTTCTTATGATAGATCCACCTGCTTTTCTGAAATGGGCAGGTGCCGAACCTCTACGTTTTCTTCCTCCGTATTTTTCTCTGAGTCTTGAAACGCCAATAGGTCCTTTTACATATAATCTTCGAAGCAATGAAGCACATCGTACATACCAAAAATCTGGGTCGTCCGGTGCTCTTTCCACGTGTGAGCCTGTCTTAACGTACGCAAGCCATTTCGGCGGCGTTACTACTTTCTCAGTTTTAAGCTTCTGAGCTGTTGCAGAAATTAATTGGTTAGCTTTCACATCAAAAACAGTTACCATATTTATCCTCTCATTAAACAGTTTTATTTATCTTTAATAGGCTCCAATGATATTTATCTAATCTCTCATTATACCTATATCTATACTACAGTAATATACTAATATCCAAGATTATTAACACTTACTCTTTTTTATAACCGAATGATCTGGCAGAACCACACTCACAGCGATAGACAATCGTCTTGTTCTGTTTGTTTATTCGGATGCTTAGATTATAACCAGGAATCCAATACCTATTACATACTTTACAGAACCTTTTTTTAAACCTTTTCGGTATCTCCATCCGATACCTAGTTGACAACTTTCTGGCCAGTTGAACGTACCGCTTGGCCCTGTTCGGGTGTGTTTTGATGTTCTTTTCCGCCAAGCTGAACAACCAGCTGATCCTTTCAATTATCAGTTTTTCAAGGGCTTTATCGTTGTACATTGTATCCATTCAGTATTATTTAGTATAAAGTGGGCCGGGGGAGATTTGAACTCCCGACTTCCAGTTATCCTAGAGTCCTGACTTCTGATTCGTGTATCAGAGCGTGTCATATAAGACTGGCACTCTGACCAGGCTGAGTTTCCGTATGTACTATTTACCGGCCCATCCTGGTTATTGAAGTAAAAGTAAACAAAGTTTTTAAGTTAAGTTGTTCCTGAACTGGAACTTTCGAGCTTGCCATGATCTCTGCCTTCAGTCTCGTCGCGCATCAGCAAAATATAAAAAGAACAGAAGCGTACTTATCTCGGTGGTTGTATGTATAACCGAAAAACAAAATCTATTGTTCAAGAATCAAATAATTTTCTAAGATTGTTCAGAAACGAGCATTTAATCGGGGATGCAATGGCCAGATCTGCTGGCGGAGTGTCTTCTTGTCGGGCTTCTTGTCGGGTTTCGTGTCCATTAACTGGAAATGAGCTGATACAGAAAGTTGGAAAACTACGTAAACAACGGGAAGAGGCTAATGGCAATGATGAGCGTATAAAAATAGAGGAAACTATTGAGGAATTGTTATCTAAACAAAAAGTTGTATCTTTGTTACCTTTTATCGGAGTTGATGCTACGGAGGATTATTCTGATCCATCGTGTACTAGCTCAGCGATAAGAACCACGGCCCTAGATATAATATACAACAAAATTTATACTAAAGAATCCATGTCCCGCGGAGAAGAGGCAGAACTTATAAGAGCTTTAGCAAAAATTGTTGAAGAAATGGGCACATCTGAAAGTCTTGTTAACAAAAAACAAGAGAGTTATGCCTTTAAGATCCTAAGTCTTTTATCGACTAAAGAACTTTGATATAATCAATCAAATTAGCAGATTTTTACGTTCTGTTCTAGTTCTCTATTTCAGACCAGTCTAACAAAGAAAAAAGCGTCAAAGATTTTCGATGGCCGCATTGATTATTTTTTTATGGTCGAAGGCCAGATCAGGAAGCTTATTCAGAGGAAACCACTCGACTTCGGATGTTTCATTACTGGTCCTTATTTTTCCGCCAGTAATCCTCACAAGAAAAGCAACGGTTATTGTTTTCCTGGGATCTCGTTTTGGATCTGAAAAAACTCCCACAAACTGTTCTACTTTTCCGTTATAACCTGTCTCTTCTTTCAGTTCTCTCAGAGCTGCCTGTTCAATTGTTTCTTTCGGATTGACAAAACCTCCAGGTAAGGCCCATCTTCCGACAAATGGAGGATTAATTCTTTTTATCAGGAGTACTTGATTTTTTCGTATCACTACACAATCTACAGTTGTTGGTCTAGCAATTTTTCTTTTTTCAGATTTTGCCATATTTGTCTCCGTCCACGTCATTGCATTCCTTCCTGTAATTGCAATAGAAGCACATCCATCTAGTTTTTTGATCAATTTTTGCTTCCGGTTCAGGTATTTTATCTTGAATAATCGAGGTATTCAATTTTTTGAATCTTTCAACCACTTCGTTTGCAATTTTTTCTTCGTAATCGAAGAAAAAAGACTTACTTTTCAAAGTATTTTTTTCAACATAAAGCAATACGCCATTATGAATTTCTGTTACGTGCATGTAGAATTGTAGTTGCATAATGTACTGGCGGCTAGGTTCCCATATCTTCTGTATGTCTTTGCAGGATTTTACTTCCACAATAAACTTTTGGTTATTTCTTTTTATCAGAATTATATCATCAATTCTTCCAGAAACAGTGAATCCATCAAAGCTAGCAGTTAGCGGAGATTCATTTTCTACCAATTCTATCTCTGGAGTTTTTTCACTCTTAAGGACGTCCAAAACAAATTCATGTAACAGATTGCCTGCTTCAAATATTTTTGTCAATTCTGGTTCAACTGGTTTCGGTTGTTTATATCCAAACCAAATTTTTCTAAGGCATTGGCCAATCTCCGAAGGATAATACCTGCCAGTTGTTTTAGCCTTGCCTTCTCGATAGAGGTAAGCGTCTATCAGTTTGTCAAAATCAATCATTTTTGCACCTATTATCTGCCGAATTTTTCTTACGTGCCTTTCATCATCATGCCATCTTCGGAATTAAACTCTTAAGAAATTCTTTAATTTGACTTATCTGCTTCTTCTTCAGTAGGCCTGCAAGTCTAAGGATGCGTATGACATTCTTTACAGGATCTTTTGCACCTTTGGCAATTTCTTTTTTAAGTAAATTTTGTGAGATATACTCTAACGGATTGTTCAAGCCTTTTTTGACAGCGTCATCAAGTTCTTGGTGTAATTGCTTATACTCTTCTTTCAGTTCTTTTCTTATTGCTTCACGCACTGCTTCTTTTTCTCCAGGCATTTTTTCTTTTATTGACTGTTGTTCTATCTGTTCCTTATTCGTTTCCTTTTCTTTTTGTTCTCTTACTTCTTCCTTCCGTTTTTCTTCTTCTTTCTTCTTTTCCTCTTCTTGAAGTCTTACAGCCAATTCTTCTTTTACAATCGGTTCATATCTCTCTACCTTTTCAGTCCCTTTTATCGGAACTCTGGCATATTTTACTTCTGTAAGCACTTTTGCCTCTCCAAATCCCATTCCTTTTTCAGTGCCACTCTCTATCTCAGCTTTTTTTGTTGATATCTCAGGAGTCTTTTCCTCTTCCTTCTGTTTTCTTTTACGTTTTCTTTCTTCTTCTTGTTCTTCCTCTTCCTTTCTTTTGAATGCTACTCCTTCTTCCATCCTTCCCCAGCGGGCCCGGTGGGATTTGAACCCACGACACCTCGGTTAAGAGCCGAGTGCTTTAGTCTAACCTGAGTTAGTTTACCTAACTAAAAGTTATCTGACCAAGCTGAGCTACGGGCCCAAGTTTTCATATCAATATATCTACTCAGATAAATATAAAAAAAGCGATAACAGTTGATGAAGTCAATTTTTCAATCTCTTTTTTCATTTTTTATCCAAATTTTGTCAAAATTTAGAATATAAACTTTAAATACTCAATTATTTTTTACGAAAGTAATTTAAATAAAGGAAAGATCTTTTTAATTGAGGCAATGCATGGCAGAAAAAGCGCAAGGTTCGGTTAATACGAAGATCGTATCCAATCGTTTTGTGCAGGAATATTTGACATTGAATTTCGGAGAAGAGGCAGTACGGATAATTAAAGCAGCAAATGAAGAAATGACAGATGACGCATTGGCTGAAAAATGTAAATTGAAAGTTTCAGAAATACGAACTGTCCTGAACAAACTGCATAACTTACGATTGGCAGAGTACACGCGTACGAAAGATAAGGATACTGGTTGGTATTCCTACATTTGGAAAGTAAATATGTCAAACATCTATCAAATTCTTGATAGAACAATGCAAGATGAGATTAACAAATTGAATAAGCAATACGATGAGAGCACAACTGTATTCTCTTATTACTGTCCTAAATGTTCCAAAGACAATATTATTGGATTTGAATCCGCATCTAATTTAGCATTCAAATGTCCAAACTGCAGAAAAAGTCTTAAGGCAACCAAATCTGGTCAGGAATCGATTTCAGAACAACTGGAAGCAGTTAAGACGAAGTATGACTCTTTCAGAGATTTTCACGGTAAAGATCTTCCGTCTGAGTGACTTCTTCATTCTGCAAAAGACTTAAAATGATTACTTCCTATATTATTTACATGGAGCTTACTCGTTTTGAAAAAGCACGTATAGTTGGAGCCAGAGCACTTCAGCTTGCTATGGGTGCACCACCTCTATTGGTACTTCCTTCAGGCGTGTTTGAACCTTTCGAAATAGCACGTCTAGAGTTTAGTTCTGATGTAATCCCAATCACAGTTATACGTACAGCTAAGAATCTAGATTTCTCCTAGAGATGTGATGAAATGGTTTTCGAAATAATCGCAGCAATAATCGTTGTTCTGCTGATTATTGTAGTGTTAATCTACAATTCTCTTATTACTCTTAGAAACAGGTATCAGAATGCATGGGCACAGATCGATGTCCAATTAAAGAGAAGAGCTGATCTGATTCCAAACCTTGTTGAATCCGTTAAGGGCTATATGAAACATGAAAAAGGAGTTCTCGAAACAGTGACAAAAGCTAGAACTGCAATCCTTTCAGCCAAAGGCCCGAATCAAGCAGCTAAGGCAGAAAATATGATGGCAGGTGCACTCAAAAGTTTGTTCGCAGTGGCAGAAGATTATCCGAAGCTTCAAGCTTCTCAAAACTTCCTTCAATTGCAAGAAGAGCTGAGCGGAACTGAGTCAAAGATTGCATTTGCAAGACAACTTTACAATGACACGATCCTCGAATACAACCAAACAATTCAGACTATCCCATCAAATATCATGGCAGGAATGTTCAAGTTCAGAGCGCAGGAATATTTCAAAACTGAAGAGTCTGAAAGAAAAGCAGTGAAAGTTAAATTCTAATGAGTGTCGTTCGAGTGTTTATATGACACTTTACTCTGAAATTGGGAAAAATAATCAGACTACTCTTATTCTTTTTTTAGTTTATGCATTATTTTACGGATTAGTAGTTACTGCATTTCTAATTGTAATCGGATTTATTCCAGACTTACTCCTCTTTGCTGCGACTTATATCCTGCTTCTATTATTTTTCTATTTCATAGTTTTTCCACGAGCGCCAGAACTAGTTTTGTCAGTAACTGGTGCTAAGGAATTGAAGAAAAAAGAAGATCCATATCTGTTCAATATCGTTGAAGCTTTATCTATTGGCGCAGGCATTCCAATGCCAAAAATTTACGTTATTAAGAGTGATGCATTGAACGCATTCGCAACAGGCACTGACCCTAAACATTCGTATGTTGCAATAACTTCTTCTCTAAGGCAAAAGCTAAACCGGTTGGAACTTGAAGGAGTGATGGCACATGAAATATCTCATATCAAAAACTTTGATATTCGATCGATGCTTGTGGCAGCAATGTTTGCCATGGCAATAGCTCTTCTAGCAGACATGGGGCTCAGAATGCTCAGGTCAAGATCCTCAGATGACAGAAAGGGTGGTGGAGCAATTGTTTTGATTGCATTGATTTTTCTTTTTCTTGCACCTGTAGTGTCTTTACTTATTCGTTTAGCTATTTCACGAAACAGGGAATACGCAGCGGATGCAAGTGGGGCAATGTTAACCAGATATCCTCCTGGTTTGGCTAGTGCATTGGAAAAAATAAAAACAGGGTATGATAAGAAACCAACAGAAATGCAAGGGGTTAACGATGCAACTAGGTCCTTATTTATTTTCGATCCAATGAAAAAGCAGCTCTTATCCTTCTTTTCAACCCATCCAGATATTGATGATCGCATAAAGAAATTGAAAAGTATGTGAGAAAGATTATACTACTGATTCGATTTACATTTCTTCTTCAAACGGTTTTAGAAAACGTGGCTTTTTCTTTTCCTCTTCTTTCTTTGGCTTAGATGCAGCTTCCTCTTTTGCTATTTTTCTTTCTAATTTTAGCTGATTAACTTCCTCTCTCAATGCCTTAACTTCATTAAGAAGCTGTTCAAACGTGAATTCTTCTTTCTTTTCTTTTTTCTTTGCATTAGCTCTATCAGTTATCTCGCTTGCTATTTTTTCACCTTCATTTAAGCCGGACATAGTTATTGTGCTGCTACCATGAATAATTATGTCTTCAACACCAAAGAAATCATCTACAAAAGCCAATGGACCTGGCACGGTATGTGCTTCTCTTATGTCAAAATATCCGATTATTGTTTCTTTTTTATTTAAGATTCCTTTTGACAACGTTATTCCTCTGTCATCAATAGTTAGTTTGACACTGTTACTTAGAATATTTGTTATTCCTGCCACTAATAGTGCAACAAGTATGTGTGAAATTATAACTAAAAACAAAAAGGCGATACGGTTCTGAACGCCCGGGAATAGTTCATAGCTGACTCCAAAACCTTTAGCCAGGACATAGATAAGTGCAATTACGAACCAAAACATAAGTAAAAGAATCCAAATCTTAACGATCCACGCATACGTGAATTCTTTAGCTGCAGTTATAGTAGTCAAATTCTCACTTACTCCTCTTCTCCTTTCAGTTGAGTGTACTGTTTGTTATTGAATTCGTAAACTTCTTTATCTGATGCAAACCACTGTTGAATAAGTTGTTCTTTTTCTCCTTTGACCTGTGCCCTACTTATCGGATCAATGAAATACCAGTCGTCCTTGAATTTGAATGCTACTGCAACTTTTGTCCCACCATTTACACCAACAACCACGTAAGCTTCTTGATTTTCAAGTGCCACCAACAATGAACAAAGGAATACTGCCTTATCCATTGGGTCTCCTCCTCTAAGTTCTATCAGCTCTTTAGGAGTAAGCCAGAAATCGACAGGCACTTTGTTTGTTCTTACCTCCCTAACAAACTTATGTGCTGTTTCAGCAGCAACCAAAAAATGTTGGTCAAAGATATATGGCCGAATCTTATCTATAATCTCGTTTCTTATTCTTACTATCGTTTCGTCTTCCGGTTTGATCATTAATTTAAGATCTGCTATTGTCTTCGATTCTTCTCTCTCAATAAGTGACCTGTATCTCTCTATAATTTTTTCATAAGCTCAGAGCATATCCTTTAGCTTATTCACTTCGCTTCTGCGCTCTACTGTTACAGCTTGCTTCTTTTTGTCATCTTCTTGAAAAAAGGGGATAAATTCTTTAATACCCATAATACCGTCCTACACTTAATAGAATACAGCTGTGATAATACGTCGTTTTTAGGCTATTTAAATCTATCAATTTCAGACTATCCTCATTCTAGATAAATAGCAGGCTTGTCTGGTTTGGCTTTGGAAGACTTGCCTTGTGGGTCATGTTTGTCTTTATCATTGACCGCATATATCTTGACGTCCATTCCTATGCTTGTTTTGATCAGCTCCAAGTTGTCGGCAAGGCCTTCTTTTTCCTGTGGAAGTACGTAAACAAAGACTTTTGAGAATATTTTACCCTTGCTTTTCATCAGGTTGGCAATATTGTTGATATCCCTAGAAATGTTTTCAGCAGCCATTTCCTGTTTCTCGAAGTTCTCGTCTATCTTACTTTCATCTGCAGTTGGCCATTTCTCAAGGCTGATGAATGTCTTGTTGCCCATCTTTGTATGCCATACTTCCTCTGTCAGATGTGGGCAGAACGGGTGGAGAAGCTTAAGAAATCCTTCCAATACCTCTTTACTTTCTTCCAGATGCAGAGATTCGAATAGTTGTCTTAGTTTGATTAGTGTGTTCTTATAATCAAAATTGTCGATAGCTGTAGTTACTTCCTTCACTGTTTTATGATATTTGCTCTCAATTTTTCTGCTGCTTCCTCCAATCTTAACCGTTTCAAAATAGTTCATAATTTTGTTAATGAATCTTGAGCTGCCCTCAATCCCTTCGGAACTCCAAGCAATATCCTTATCTGGATTTGCAATAGTCATCAAAAAGAATCTTGCTGTATCTATACCGTATTTTTCACTGATCTGCTCTGGCAGTACTACGTTTCCTCTAGACTTGCTCATGACAAACCCATCTTCTCCATGGAGCATTCCCTGGTTGAACAATTTAATGAAAGGTTCGTCAATTTTTACAAATCCAAGGTCTCTGAGTGCTTTGGTAAAGAATCTTGCATAAATAAGATGCATACATGCATGTTCCGCACCACCTATGTATTGGTCAACTGCCATCCAATACTCCTCTTTCTTTTTGTCAAATGGTTCTTCTGAATTTTTATTGTCAGTATACCTGAGGAAATACCATGATGAATCAAAGAACGTGTCCATCGTGTCTGTCTCACGAGTAGCTGGTTGTCCATCTATAGGACATTTTGTGTTAACAAACTCCTTGTTAGTTTCTAACGGATTACCTTCCCCAAACTTAACGTTTTCAGGAAGCAGAATAGGTAAGTCTTTTTCAGGAACTGGTACAATCCCATGTTCTTTGCAGTAAACGATAGGTATCGGCGTTCCCCAATATCGTTGCCTTGATACAAGCCAATCTCTAAGTTTGAAGAGAACCATTCTCTTTCCAAGTTTTCTTTTTTCTATGTGATTAGCAATCTCTTCGATCGCTTTCTTGCTCTCAGTCCCTGAAAATTCACCAGAATTAACAAGCAATCCTTCTTCAGTGTATGCTTCTTTCATTTCTTTCGCTTCGATTTTTTTGTCCGATGGCTGGATGACGATCTTGATCGGAATTTCATACTTCTTTGCAAATTCAAAATCTCTCTGGTCATGTGCAGGTACGGCCATAACCATTCCACTGCCATAATCATGAACCACAAAGTTTCCAGTATAAACTGGGATTTTGTCTCCCGTGATTGGATTGGTTGCATAGCTGCCTGTAAATTCTCCTTCCTTTTCAAGCTCTATCACATCTTCCTCACGTGTCGACTTGATTTTTTTAAGAAAAGCATCAACCTTAGGTTTCTGTTCTTTTGTTACAAGTTCCATCAGTTTCGTGTGCTGGGCTGAGATAACCATGAATGTAACTCCGAAAAGTGTGTCAGATCTTGTTGTGAATATTGGCCAGTCCTTGCCATTTATTTTGAAATTAATCTCTACTCCTTGACTTTTTCCAATCCAATTTTTCTGCATTGCCTTTATTCTTTCAGGCCACTGTAGATTGTCAATATTTTTGAGTAGTTCTTCAGAATATTTTGATGTTCTGATGAGCCATTGTTCAAGCCTCTTTATTTCAACATCTGTTTCCTTATGCCTCCAGCACTTGCCATTATGCACCTGTTCATTTGCCAATACCGTTTTGCATTCTGGACAGTAATTCACCGGTGCCTCTTTTCTGTAAACCAGTCCATTGGCATAAAGCTTTAGGAAAAGATATTGGTTCCATCGATAATATTCAGGAGAATGCGTCATCAGCATTCTGTTCCAATCGTAGCTGAGACCAAGAGCTTTCTGCTGTTTTATGAAAT
>CAYHPR010000013.1:3988-18845 GCA_964358895.1 Microcaldota archaeon | reverse complement strand
TGAGTACATTGGTGAAGGTGCAAATCCTTCAGCACATCTAACGCATTCTTCTCTGCATTCAATACAGCAAGACGACGTTGTAACGTTATCTGCAGCTGACAAAGCTGGAAACTTGGCTGTTACATCTGCTTCTTTCTCTCCAAATGCACAGGTTTCGTCAAAGACAGTCGAACCATCTTCTGGTGCGAATGTATCCACAAGCGCTAGCGAAGGCATTCCTGTAGTTGCGATAATAATTCCTGCAAATTCACTTAATCAGTCTGCAAGCTTTTCAATTACAACTTCTTCAGGAAACAATGCAACCATCACAACTACAACTGGATCTGGGAGGATAATCACACAGATTGTTATCGAAGTTTCAAATGTCACTATAACTACGCCTGTAACCCTCACTGTTAACTATAGCGGCCTAGTTGGTGTTGCGGATGAAGTAAACCTTGACATTGCAGTTCTCAATCCATTAACAAATGTTTGGACTCCGCTGGGTGCGACATGTAACACAACTACAAAGATATGTACAGTTACAAGGACATCGTTCAGTACATTTGGTTTAGTTCTCGCCCCTCCTGCTACGACAACAACGAATCAAACAACTGGTGTCACTACGGTGCCTGGTTTGCAAACAATGACGCTTAGTGGTCAGTTAGCATGTACGAAAGCATCATCCTTCTTTTCTACGCAGCCGAATGCAATAGTTGCGGCAAGTTTCCTTGACGAACCATATGTCAGTCAGTTAAGTCGAGGTGTTGCGGACAGCAGTGGAGTCTTTACTTTTATTCCAGATATGCCAGGGCGATACAGATTTAGTTCAAGCAAGTCTGGTTTCACAACTGCAGATATCACTTCAACAGCAGTTGATTGTACAACTCCTTCAGTCACGACAAAGCAATCTGTACGCTGCTTCTCTTCAGTTTGTAGTGCAGTTGTCGAGGTTACAACAACAAACAGACAGAATGTAGTAGTTAACGTAGGTAAGATCTCAAGCGCTTTGACTGGTGGAATAACAATACGTGACAAATTTAATACGCCGATATCTCAATATCTCTATTCTGACACCACTATAACTATCCCCTTGATAACTGAAGTGTTTACTATTTCGAGCGACACAGTCGTTGCTCAGTCACAAGTTAAAGATGATGCAGCAAGTACTTTCACGACTAAAATAATGAATCCAAACGGACCGATAATCGTAGATTCGTTCCGCGTTCCATTGCCAAGCTTGTTGCCGAATGTTGTTAAGAGTGTCACATACAAGGCAGAAGGAGACTTGCCTTACGATATTGTAAGTTATCATCTTGATGAAGGAGGACTAGTGATTGATGAAGAACTTATCATAAAGACTGCAACTGGTTCAAACGAAGTAGTTGTTTATTTTGGACTGCCTGAAGCCTGTTCAACAGATAACGACTGCTCTGTCGATCGTAAATGTACTGAAGGAAGCTGTGTGTCAGTGCCTTGCGCATGTGGTTACGTGGCAAATCATCAATGTGTCGCATACGAATGCTGTGAGAGCTTCCAGTGTGGAAGCGGTTCCAGCTGCATCAATAACAGGTGTGTTACAACCGTTGCACAGCCAGTATCAACTGAACAGGCAACGCTGCTTGCAGAAATTAATCAGCTTGCATCTGATGTGAATGCATCTAAGGTTGCAGGACAAGATGTCACGCTAGTAGAATCAACAGTTGTTGAAGCACAAAAAGCTTATCAAGCTGGCCAATTCTACAAGGCTCAATTCCTCTTAGATCAAGCTAAGCAGATCTATGCCGTCATCCGAGAAGAAAGACCAAGAGATTCATTAGTTGTATTCATTTTTGTGACTGCATTTATAGCACTTCTTTACGCCGCTACGTTAATCGGGAGCAGGTTAGGAAAGGGTGGCAAGATAGATCTAGAAAAGTCAGTAATAACTGAAGAAAACACTAAGAAACCACTAGAATCAACTATCTAATCAATAATCAATTTTGTTACCTTATTTTCTCATTGTCAGTATTCAGACACTTCTGACAGATAGCTATTAATATTACAAAACCGAGATAAGTTATATGGTTGAAATAAATAAAACAAAACCAGAACAGACTGCAGGCGGGCCAGAACTAAATCGAAATAACGTACAAGATGCTAAACAAGTACTAGATAATAAAACTGAAGGTCCAATGCATGATGCAAAGAATAAGGCGAAAAGAATACTTTTTGTCGATGATTACGCGAGAATTAGAGATATTTTTGCAAGGTTGATACGTCAAGTGTTAGTTAATTCAGACGTAACCTCTGCCGCATCTGGTACTGAGGCCTTAGATCTGCTAAAGGCTGAAGATTTTGACTTAATTATTACTGATCTCAATATGTCGGGGATGAATGGCGAAGAGTTTGCAAGAAAAGCAAAGGAACTGAAAAACATACCAATTATTTTGTCAACAACATCTTCCTTTGCTTTTGGAACTGATTCTCCATTTGATCATGTGCTGCCCAAACCAATCAATTTGGACAAATTAAAAAAGATATTGAACGCCTTATAAGATAGTAAATAAATCCCTTCAGCTGTCTCTAGCTATTGCTTTTTAATTCTCTCAACCAAATATATACGTGCCCCCGTAGTATAACCTGGATAGAATGCGGGCTTGCGGTAACCCCTTTTACGTCAACGCTTTTGCGTGTAAAAGGGTTGTTGTGAACAGCCTGAGATACGGGTTCGAAAGCTTTGTCGTTTCAAAATTTAACGGTGAAGCCGTTAATCCCGTCGGGGGCGCTCTTAATCTTCCGATTTCATATACTTGTCTCTTTCAGCTTTAGGAAACTTTTCGATCGCATATCTTAAAGTGACTCTTGACATTTCTTTCCTGTTTTTTCTTAGAAATTCTCTCAACACCTTTGCGTCTTTCTTTCCAATCTCTCTAAGCACCCAGCCAACTGCTTTTCTTATCAGATCGTGTTTGTCACCTAACAGAATTTTCGCTAGACGAAGAGAATCCTTAAAATCTCCTTTATTTATGAATGCAAATGTCGCAATAATTGAGATTCTTCTTTTCCATACATTATCTGAACGAGATAGCACATACAGAATTTGTCTGTTCTTATCTCTCAGATATTCTCCTAATATCCTATGTGCGGTTAAATCAACTAAATCCCAGTTGTTCACTCTAGTCGCATTGCTTAGATAAAATTGAGTTAAACGTTTTTTCTCATTTTCTATTCCGCATTTCTTGTATTTGTCAACAAGAATCAATAAGGCAACAAGTCTTTCTTCATGGATCTCAGACTGCAGTAATCTTTTTATGTCGTTCAGGTTTGTCCCAGTGTGTCGTATCGCTATCTCTCTTGATTTTGGAACTGTTATCCCTAGGAATACGTCTCCCTCTCCATACTCTCCTTTGCCTGTTTTGAAAAATCGTTGTAGTAACTTTGCCTTCTTAGGGTCTGCAACTCGCCTAAGCTCCGCTTCAATATTCCTAAATTCTTTTTCGATTTTCATAAAATCCTATAGGGTTATCTAACAATTAGTTCTCCCTGCGTCCCAGGTTTCAGATATTTTTTAGCAACTTTTTTTACATCTTCAAATTTAACTGATTCTATTCGTTTCGGATACTCCTTAAACAAGGTCGGATCTCCGAGCATAGCGAAAGTAGTTATCGTATCAGCTGCTTCCTCCGTTGTTTCATTCTCAATTAAATACGAATTCTTAATAAACATCTTTCTTTCTTCAAATTCTTTTTTGGTTATTTTTCCTTTGTAAGCTTTTTTGAACTCATCTAAAATCAGAGCTCTCGTTTTTTCAAAATCTTTATGTTTTATATTGGCATATCCGCACAGAAAGCCAAACGTCTGTCCAAACTGAGTACTAACTGACGGGGCATAACTAAGCCCTCTTTTTTCTCTTATTTCATCTTTTATCCTTTCATGAAGTATGCTCTCTAGAATGTCTATTGCATAAACATCTTTATGGTTTCCATTACAAATTCTAAATCCAATAGCTAAGTGCATTTGATTAAGATTCTTTCTTTTGATCGTAAATCTACTTGTTTTATACTCCTTATACTCCTCCCGTTTTCTTTCAATCCCTGGTCTGAGTGAATTAAACTTTTCTTTTATTACTCTCAATATTTTTTTATGTTCAATATTTCCAACTACTGTAATTATAGTGTTTTTTGCAGTGTAATTATCCTTCCATTGTCCAGTTATTGTATTTTTGGAAATATTTTTCAATGTTTTTTCGTTCCCAATACTAGGATTTTTTATCGGATTTTTTGTATACAACGTTTTTGGAAAAAATTCATAGATAACATACCTCGGAATATCCTTACGCTGCAACAGTTCACTTATTACTGTCGTCCTTTCCTTTTCAAATTCTTTTTTATCAAATATCGAGTTTTGATACATGTCCGCTAAAACATCTATCGCATCAATAAAATATTCTTTTGGAATTATGTTCCAATAGGCCGTATGTTCATACGAGGTATACGCATTACTGTGTCCTCCTTTTCTCTCTATCTCGTTAGTTATCTCTTTCCAAGTTCTTTTCTTCGTTCCCTTAAACAGCATATGTTCTAAGAAATGTGCAGAACCAGCAATCTTTCCAGATGTGTCCATTCCTCCATATCTAACGCCTATTTCAGTTGCTACAGAAACAGCTGAAGGAAACTTTTCAGTTATTACAGTAAGCCCGTTAGGTAGTCTGCTTATTTTCAAATAGTCACCATCATATCTCTTTGAGTGCAAAACGTTTTTAATTCCAACCAATATACTTATATCACAACTGTTTACTTAGTTTTAAGTTGATTTTATGGCAGAAGAAAAGAAGTATACTATTGAATTTGATCGGTCAGGCTGTATTGGTGCAGGTGCATGTGCAGCAGCCAATCCGGCGCATTGGATGCTTGATGAGGATGGTAAGCCAAGGCTAGTGAAAATTGGCGGAAGAAAAGTTGACAAAGGAGACGGTGGCGAGCATGAAGAACTGGATATCGGAGAAATTGATTTATCAGTTGATAAAGAAGCTGCCGAAGTCTGTCCAGTACTGGTAATTAAGATAAAGAAGATGCAATCCGGAGAATACGTTGCACCTTAGTTATTAAGCTAAACAACGATTTTACTAGTTATTTATCTTTACTTCTTAACAACGTCTTTCTTCTTAGCCCTTAAATAGCGGTACCCGCATTTTCTGCATTTTTCTGCTCCAGCTCTATTTCTACCTTTGCACTTTTTACATACCCAGATAGAAACAATCTGAAGATCAGCAATAGGAAATTTACCCATATTATCACTAATTTATTACTAATTATATACTATTTTTACTGTTTATATTATAGAGGGAATCCTTTTTAACTTTCTCCCACCTCAATAATCCTTATTAATTGCCCTGATAGCTCAACGGCAGAGCGCCTGACTTGTATGAACTTTTAGTAAAAGGTTCAATCAAAAACTAACTAGTCCAGGTTATCAGGAGGTTGAGGGTTCAAATCCCTCTCAGGGCTTTTCTTCTTTCTCCTTTTTCTTTTGTTCTGGCTTGAAATTTAGGCAAGCAGAATTAATACAATAACGTTGTCCCGATGGCATTGGTCCATCATCAAAGACGTGTCCAAGATGACTGCCACAATTCTTGCAGATAACTTCAGTTCTAATCATCCCTAAGCCTACATCTTTTTTCAGTTCTATATTTTTTCTGTTTGCAGGATCAGAAAAACTTGGCCATCCTGTTCCAGACTCAAACTTTGTATCCGAGCTGAAAAGTTCAGCACCGCAGGCTGCACAAGTATACATACCCTTTCCTTTGTTATGTAATAGTCTGCCAGTTCCAGGCGGTTCGGTTCCTTTCTCTCTTAAGATGTGATACTGCTCAGGTGTTAGTTTCTTTTTCCATTCTTCCTCTGTTTTCGGCATATCCTTCCCAGGTTTTTTAGTTCCCATAAAGGCATTCTGTTCCAATGCTTTTTATCTGTTTCGAAATCTAGAAAGGATTATTATACCTAATTCAGTAATAAACTTAGAGATTATGTTTAATGCTGATAGAAAAACAAAATATTCAATACTCAGTTCTGTTAATCGTCTAAAACCTATTTCGGCTAGGACTGCCGTAGAGCCAATAAATAAAGTTGTTCAAAAGAAAATTTTAATTGTTGACGATGAAACTATATTTTTGATGTTTTTTACAGAAACATTAAAACGAATTTACAGTGAAAAAGGTTTTACATTTTTATCTGCAACAAATTTAGACGAAGCAAAACAGCATCTTAATCAAAGTAACGGACAGATTAGATATATACTGACCGACATATGTTTTCCAAAACAAGCAGGTGCATCTTCCGATGAGCCTAGTGGGATTGAGCTTATCAAATATGCAAAAAGCATAAATAAAGATGTAAAGATTATTGCAGCCTCTTGTGATCCTTTTGTTTTACCGGACGCAAAAAAGGCAGGTGCAGATGCTGTTCTGACAAAAGCGACAGAAACGTTAAAGTCTCTCCAAAAACTGGCAGAAGAAGTGTTTAGATAAACAAGATATGGTTTATGCAGTGAAATAGTGCCAAATGAAATATAAGAATAATGCAAGTACTGAAAACCAAATTGTACGTATCATGTACTTCTCTAGTTCTTTTATTGACAAACCAAACGGCGAGATGCTGACAACTGCGAAGAGAATCAATGCCAGAATACTCTTACCTATCCAGTGGTGGTAAAAGGTCGTTTTCAACCAGTCCTTTAGAGGCGAGTATATCTCGCTGACTATGGTTAATGCAGTAATAAAAAGAATAGTAACTATAACTGCTAAATACATTGATTCAATCTTGAATTTCATCGTGCCACTCCCAAAACTGTATTAGCTGCATTCGTTATCCAGAAACCTTCCGTAGCAATTATTACGCTTATTAAGAATATGGAAAGCGATGTCCACATCAAAACTTTTCTTACCTTTTCTAAGTCTCTCGCATAAACCCTTATTACCGAAACAACAAACATTGAAAGAAATGGCAGGAACAAGAACAGATGCTCTTTTGTCTCCATTCCTATGTCATGAATCCATGATTCGATACTTTTTACAGCTGGTTTCACTTCGTTTCCATAGATTGTTACATAGTAATATCCTCCCATAACCCACGAAATGAGAATTGCAAGCGTTCCTAGCATGGAAGCGATATGGATTTTTGCATAAGCGGGATCGCGCGTCTTTATCGGACGCTTTAATTCAACAGCAACTAAGAGGAAAAGCAATGAGCCGATAAATCCAACAATTGCATGAAATACTATCAATGGATTTGCCATACGCTCACTTTATACGTGTCTTATATCTATTCTGCAGCTATCCTATTCTTTTTTAACAATCTGAACGATCTTTGTAAGAATTGCAAGGGATACGATAATATAAACTATCTGGCCAAGCAAACTACCAATAAACCGTTCTTTTCCTACAAGATAAAAATGAATCATTGCTAACACAAGTGCAATATATCCTGTCCTTTGTATTGTTACCCATTTTTCATATCCTATACCTTCTATCACAAGACTACTTGAGGTGGATGCAAGCAATGCAAAAATAATAAATGAAAGAGAAGCTGCAATTACGGATAGTTCATTGCATTCTTTAAACGTGGATGCAGATCTAAAACTGAAACTAATTAATACGTGTATAGCAATCAGGCCAAACCCAAGCATTCCGAATATCTTTCTATACTCACTAGGGTCGTTTCCAGGTAAAAACCATCTGAAAATAGGTCCCAGTAGGAAGGATAGGCCGATCAGAACTGTTCCACTCACTGCCATAGTTAAGTTAGCAGTAACCCAGAAGTTAGATATGGAAGAATAAACATACCAAACAACTGCAAGGATAACGACAGACATTATTGTTGCAGTTTTTCTTTCATCACTTTCCGCTAATCCAAATATGTGATGTAATCTGCTTTTTGCAAAATTTCTTTTATCGGTTTTTCTCCCTGTCAGTTTAGCCATTATCCTTCTCTGCAGTTACGTGCTTAAAAACGTATTCTCAGCTATCTTTTTAGGTTATCTTTTTAGTTTTTTTATTTTATTTATCTCTTCTATGAAGATATCGCATTCTTCTTCAGTATTATAAAAGTATAAAGAAGCTCTTGCAGAACCATCAACTTTATTTGCATGAAACCATGAGTGAACGCAATGCATCCCGCTTCTTATCATTATATTCGTAGTATCCAGAAGCAACGCTATGTCATGATGCTGGATTCCTTTCATATTGAAACTGAAAATTCCACTCCTTTCTCTTGGTTCTTTAGGGCCGAGTAAGGTAATTTGGTCGTATAGTGCGTCAGTTAGTTTTTTGTTTAATCTATTCTCATGCTTTTCGATCGACTCCATTCCAATTCTTTTCAAATATTCGGCCGCTTCTCCAAAACCAATTATTCCTGCGTAATCTTGAAGACCAGCTTCAAATTTTCTTGGAGGCTTGTCATAAACAGCTGAGTCATAAGAGGTGTCAATGACTGTATCGCCGCCAACAATAAATGGTTCTAACTGATCAGCGACAGTTTTATTCATATATAACGCACCTGTGCCACTTGGCCCAAGCATCTTGTGACCAGAAAATGCTAAGAAGTCTATTCCACTCTTTTTAATGTCAATATTCTTATGCGGTACGCTTTGCGCTGCATCAACTAAGATTAAGCTTCCATTGTCGTGTGTCAGTTTAGTCATTTTTTCTATAGGATTTGATGTACCATCGATGTTTGAAGTTTGTAACGTTGCGACAAGTTTAACTTTTTTATTCAATTGTCCCTGAAAACTTTCGATATCTCCGAACTTAAATCTGCTAATGATTACCCCCTTTTTCTTCAGTCTTTGCCACGGAAGCAGATTTGAATTATGCTCTTTATCTGACAAAAGAACTATGTCACCTTCCTTAAAATTAAGGGAGGACGAGACAAGATTTATTCCTTCTGTGGTATTCCTTGTGAATGCAATCTCATCATATTTTGCTCCAATGAACTTTGCAATTTTTTGTCTTGCGTTATTTACTTCTTCACTTACTTTTATCCCAAGCTTATGCGAACTTCTGCCTGCGCATGCAGGATAGTCTTCATAATACTCTTTTATTTTGTCTATAACTTGAATAGGCCTTAATGTTTGGCATGCATTGTCGAAGTAAATAATCTGTTTTTCTTCGAATCCTTTTTGAAGGATTGGAAAATCATTTCTTATTTTTTTTATGTCCATAAAAAAACCGTTCCAAATTCCATTCTTATTTTTCTATTTTTTCAGTTCTTCGTCTATAACTGCAATGAATGCGTCTATTGGTTTGGGTCCAACAATTGTTCGGTTGTTAATGAAAAATGTCGGCGTTCCAGTGATTCCTGCATTGATTCCATCCTGGAGATCCTGCTCTACCTCTAGTTTATACTTCCCAGATTCAAGACATTCATCAAATACTGTTTTATTCAGTCCAAGTTCAGTTATAACGTTTTTAATTATCCCTAGGTGATCTATCGAATTTCTGCATGTGTCTTGCATCTGAAATACCCTGTCACGATATTCCCAGTATTTGCCTTGATCTGCAGCGCAATTTGCAGCTTCTGCATGTAAAGCAGATTCAGGATGCTGTTGCAGTGGGAAGTTTCTATAAACGTAAAGGATCTGTCCGTCATATCTCTTCAAAAGTTCTTTTACAGTCGGTTCAGCTTTCTTCGTATACGGACACATAAGGCACCCAAATTCAATAATTGTAACCTTCGCATCAATTGGACCTATAGACGGGTTGTTTCCAACAGTCGGAAAGACGATGGTTTCATTATATCCTACTCCGCTTCCAGAAGTTTGTTCTCCAGCAAGTGCGTTATAGATGCATAATCCACTCGAAGGTGTTGTAACGGGACCATAGCAATCACCATATTTGATGAAATTGTAAGCACCATAAACTGAATAGGCAAGGCTGGCAAAAAACAATAACGTGAATAAGATCGAAATGGTTTCAAAATGTTTGAATACAAATCCCGCAATTCCTTGATTCATTGACATTAAGGATCCAGTAACTTGTGCCTTAATCCTTTGATCTAATCCTGTCTCGCATTTACGTAATGTCAGTTTTCTAAATGTACAGTCAAATGCTTCTGCAGCCAATGGTCTATACTTTGCTGAGAAAATCGACAATATTCCAAATACAAGCAGTGCAATAATGCAAATCATTTAATCAACATCTATGTCATTAACTTTTGAATGTTTTTTCTAACAGCAATGAGTTGCTAACTACACTCACGGAGCTGAATGCCATCGCACCTGCGGCTATCATTGGACTAAGAAGAAGTCCTGTGAATGGATATAATGCTCCTGCTGCGATTGGAATTCCTACAATATTGTAAATAAATGCCCAGAATAAATTCTGTTGAATGGTGCTGAATGTTTTGCGAGAAAGTGCGAGAGCCTCAACAACCTTCAGTGGACTTCCTTTAACAAGTACGATATTTCCTGCTTCTATCGCTATATCTGTTCCAGTTCCTACTGCAACTCCAAGATCAGCTTGTACAAGTGCTGGTGCATCATTTATTCCGTCCCCTACGAACGCAACTTTCATTCCGTTTCTCTGAAGTTCTTTTACTTTTTCAGCTTTTTCCTGCGGCAGGACTTCTGCAAATATCTTTTCTATTCCAGACATCTTCGCGATTGCTTCCGCAGTTCTTCGGTTGTCTCCGGTTATCATTACTGTCTCTATTCCGCTTTGTCTAAGCAGTTTTACTGCCTCTTTGGCATCTCCCTTAAGTGTATCTGCGATTGCAAAAATTCCTATGACTTTATCGTTCTTTGCCAAGACGATTACGGTTTTAGCTTGGTTCTCAAGTTCTTCTATTCTCTTCTGGCAGTTTTTTGTTGGGATACCTAATTCTTTCATCAATCGATTACTTCCTATAACAAATCTTATTTTTCCTACTTTACCTCTTACTCCTTTTCCTGAAAGATTTTTGAATTCATGAACCTCTTTCAATTTAATTCGTTTTTCTTTAGCTGCATTAACAACTGCTTGAGCAAGAGGGTGTTCTGATAGTGATTCAAGACTTGCACCAAACATTAGCAAATCTTTTGTTGTCACATCCGATATGCAAGTTACGATATCAGTAACTTTTGGTTTTCCTTCAGTAAGTGTGCCAGTTTTATCAAATACAACTACGTCTATTTTTTTACCTCTCTCAAGTGCCTCTCCATTTTTTATCAGAATGCCTTTCTTTGCACCTATACCTGTACCAACCATTATTGCAGTTGGAGTAGCTAACCCTAAGGCACATGGACAGGCAATCACTAATACTGCTACAGCCGGAACAATGCTTCGCGTTAAATCTCCGGTGAAGAAGTACCAACTTGCAGCTGTGACTATTGCGATGACAAGTACGATAGGGACGAATATCCCTGAAACTTCGTCGGCCATCTTTTGAATAGGGGCTTTAGTTGTCTGTGCCTCTACAACCATTTTTACTATTTGTGCGAGAACGGTATCTTCTCCAACTTTTATTGCTTTTATCTGTATCGCGCCGTTGATGTTGATCGTTGCTCCAAAAACATCATCATTTACTTTTTTGTTCACAGGCATGCTCTCCCCAGTTAGCATCGATTCGTCAATGCTTGAATTTCCTTTGATAATCTTTGCATCCACTGGGATCCTTTCTCCAGGCTTCACCAGAATAATGTCACCGACTTTCACCTGTTCGATCGGAATTTGAATTTCTTTTCCTCCTTTCAAGAGACGCGCAGTTTTCGCACCGAGCTGCAGAAGTTTTTCAACAGCTTCGCTAGCCTGTCCTCTGCTCTTTGCCTCTAGATATCTGCCGAGCAAAATCAGAGCAGTGATGACTGCACCCGTTTCAAAGTATAGATTCATTGTCTCTCCGGAAGCAAGTGCCCATAAGCTGTAAATAAGCGCGGCCAGTGTGCCAAGTGAAACAAGCGTGTCCATATTTGCTGACTTCATGCGCGCTTGCTTTACCATTCCTTCATGAAATTCAAATCCAAGGATAAGTATTACTACCGATCCAAGCAGAGCTTGGATCAATATGCTGGCGTTGTATCCAAAAAATATCCCTGGAAGTTCTATGGAAAACATTGCCAAACCCAATGCTGGTGCAGCCAAAATAAGTGCGATAATCGCCTTCTGTTTAGCCCGTTCTAATTCTTTCTTAGTTTCTTCTTTATGCATTTTTGCGGATTCTTTAGTCATGACTTTGTAGCCGTTCTTAATCACAGCGTCGAAAATTCCTTTCTCTGAAGCTAAGGTCTCGTCAAATTCCACTGTTGCGCTGTGCGTAGCTAGGTTGACTACTGCTTTCGAGACACCTTTCACCTTAAGTAAGCTGCGCTCATTCCTTATAGTACATGAGGCGCAGTGCATTCCGACAATGTTGAATGTAGTTGTTTTCATAACATCACATCAATCTCAATATTTCATATCCTTTCCGTCCAGTCATATTCGTTCATATCCCTTTTCATAGTTTTACATCAATTCCTATCTGCGATTCTCGTATTACTTTGCATCTAGTACGACTTTGTATTTTCCAATAGATTCCACTTCCTTCTTGAAAATTTGTTTGTTAAATGTGCTATCATGTTCTATCTCTGTTTTTCCTGTCTTGAAATCTACTTTACATGAAGTGACTCCTGGAATTTCTTTGCAGATTTCTTCTATTACTACTTTACAAGAGGGACAGTCAGTTCCTTTTACATAAATTATTGTTTTCATAGTTATTCCTTTCCTCTTTATCTAATCATCCCTAATTATTTTTCATATACCTCTAGTTTTATTAGTTATACCTATTCTACTATGAATTTTCCAATGCGGCTGCCCATGCTGCACGTGAACCAATTTGTCCCTGTCCTTGTAGGTGTGAATTTGAGTTTTGTATTGCCTAGTTTCAAAACATGCGCAATATTGTAGTCGGGCAGCACCATTGTGCCCATACAACCTGTAAGCTGTATTTTTGCGTTTATATCTAATTCAACCGGGATTCCTTTTTTCACTGTGAACGTATTTGGGTAAAATCCTTTTTCACGTGAAATTTCCATCTGCAGCTTCTGGACTTCTCCTGATTGCACAGTATCACTACTACTTAAGTTGCCGGATACTGTCGCATTCGCTGCAGCTAAACCAAACGTGTTAGCAACCACTGTAAATTCTGCTCCTCGTGTAGTCATGCCCATCGTGCAACTGAATGGAATTTTTCCAATTCCTATCGGTGTGAATCTTATTGTCTTAATCTCATTCCGTGGCAAATATTCCGTTATTCCTAGTTTAGGCGCAGTGATTACTTGTGCACAGCCATCTGCACGAGTACCATCAATCTGCCATTCGACTGGTATTCCTTCTACAATTGTGAATTTGTAAGGAGAATAGCTAAGTCCGTTTACTTTCATTTTTACAATCTGTTTGCCATCAATTATTTGGACATTTGGATCTATAGTTCCTGGCTGATTTGCATCCGCTGCGCTTATCTGTAGACCATTGTTCGAATCTAAATTGAGACCAGACAGCGCAAGTCCATTATTCAAGTTGAATAGCCCGAGCATGACGACCAAAACTCCGGAAAACTTTAGGAATCTGTTCAGAGTATTTCCTTTCACAAAGCTCGACACTGCGCCGACGGATAGCAACGCAGGAAGCGTCCCTAGCGAGAATGCCAGCATTGTCAATGCACCAGTTAATACATCTCCCTTACCAAGTACATAAAGTTGAAGAGCCATTGTGAATCCACATGGAAGGAAAAATGTCGAGGCTCCAAATAAGAATGGTGCAGATTTGTGTGTTTTTCCAGTTGCATCGTATATTTTATGTGCTAAGAACTTCGGCATCTTCGGTTGAAAACGTTTCAACCACGGGAAAAGATTTAGAAGCTGAAGTCCAAGTATGATCATCGTAACGCTTGCTATCACGGTAAGTATCCCTGTAACGTTAGGCGACAGAGTGAATAATGAACCAACTGCACCTATAAGTCCACCGAAAGCAGTGTAGGATATGATTCGCCCTATGTTAAAATAAATATGAGGTTTGAATCTCTGGTGTCCAGTCAGTTCAGGATTCTGTTCATTGTACTTTGCTGCGACTGCTAGAAGAAGACCTCCAGTTACAGCAAGGCATGTTGATACTGCTGCGATGAGTCCCATGAGAAATACAACTGCATAACTCATGTTGTCAGTTATTCCAATACTTTTAGGCAGGAGATCAAATTTCTGTATTAACAAGTATACTGCTAGAATGATGATGAATGCAGCGCCTATTTCCATGTGATCCTGTTTTATAGTATATCTTATTTCCTTGTCTTCTTTTGTTGTCCTAGTAACGTTTTGTATCTGGGGCGCAGTCTCTTGTACCTTTGTAGGAATGTTTTGAAGAGTGGTATCTAGCGACACGTTGTATCCATCTGCCGAAACAGCATTATGCAGTTCTTGGAGATTAGGTTCACATGAGCATTCTAATTCTGCTTTTCCTTTAGCATGGTCTACACTAACTTTTTCAATCCCTGCGATTTTTCTAAATTTCCTTTCTATCAATATCTCGCAGCTTGCACAGTGCATCCCCTCAATCTTCAAGTTTACTTTTTTCATTATAAACTAGGGAAATTTTTCCTTATATATGTTGATCTGAAACTAGTTTCAAAATGAGAACAAAATCAGAGAAAAATAGTTTCAAGTAGTTTCAGTCAGCATCCAAATTGATTGTTAACTGAACAGACAGTTGAATTTTCATTAAGTTTTGGCATTCCTGGAAGTGATCCACTTGTTACATAATCCTTAACATCAGTTATATTCCATTCATGCTCGTGGTTCCACATAGTCCAATAATATCTCCATTCATTCCACCCTATTCCAAGGTGTTTAACATAAATTTCATTATCAGCTAACATCTTACCTATCTTTCTACCAG
>CAYHPR010000013.1:0-3888 GCA_964358895.1 Microcaldota archaeon | reverse complement strand
AGGTGTTTAACATAAATTTCATTATCAGCTAACATCTTACCTATCTTTCTACCAGTCATGCATGGAATGCTGTAGCAGTATACGATCAAATCTTTACCTGGATTCTTTTCCTTCAAATCTTTAAACGAGCCAACGATTCTCTCAACAGATCCATAATCAGACGTATCCTTATCTTTATATGCCGGAATGCTTACTGCTCCAGTTATATGTTCTTTTTCGTATTCTTCCTGGCTTCTTAAGTCGATCAGTACGAAGCTTTTGTCACCTTTGTCCATTGCTTTTCTTATGCTATGCGGGCTGACGTGAACTGCATTTTCAATCAGATAAAAATCTTTGATAAGCTCATCGTTTGTTTGAGTTTTAGGTTGGGCAAAATAAGTTGTTGCAAATCCTCCTATTAATCCTGCAATCAATGCTACTGCAAAATATTTGAGTATATCCTTCATTTTTCACCGATTTTTTGTAGTTATTGTAACTTCGAATCAATGACCTTCTTGAATGCTTCATATGGTTGAGCGCCAGACAAGAGTTGTCCATTAATAAAGAATGCAGGTGTTCCCTGAACTCCAGCTGAATTTCCTTCCGCAAAATCACTTCTTACAACTGATGCTTTCTGGCCGCTATCAAGACAGGTGTTAAACTCATTCTGGTTAAGACCAAGCGCTTTCGCATACTCCTTCAGATTTGTAACTGCTAAACTCTCCTGATTCTGGAAAAGCATGTCATGATACTCCCAAAACTTTCCTTGATCTGCAGCACATTCCGATGCTTCTGCAGCTTTCTGGGCAAACGGATGAATTGAAAGAGGGAAATGCTTGTATTGAATACTCACCTTTCCTTGATAGTTACTCAGAACTTGTTTTATTGTTGGCTCTACCCTTCCACAGAAAGGACATTGGAAGTCACTAAATTCGATAATCTTTACAGTTGCATTTTCAGCGCCTATTACATTATTGCTCTCTCCTTTAACTCCACTTCCCCCAACGGTGTTTTGCTGCTGCGGTTGAGTAATTACAACAATCCCTATTACTGCAACTACAATTGCAAATAAGAAAATTATCCATTGCATTTTCGTTGGTCCTTTCCATGGGCCATGCTTTGCTGCTGTATGATTATCCAATGCACTTTGGGATCCAAACTCATCCCCACATTTCAGACATTTAACAAGTTCATCAGCCATATCTCTCCCTTTTTTTTATTTCTTTTTTAATTTCTTTTTTCATTTTTCAGTTATTTCGTTTTTTGTTACCTTAACAATATTTGTAACACTTAGCTATTTAAAACATACTTATAACTGCATAATCCAGTTATATCTTTTTTTACTGCGGCTAAAAATGTCTCAAATTAAGATCCATTCCAAGACGGTTGTTTTCATTTAGTTCTAACTACTCTGTTTATTTGTCTCATTGCTAAATAAAAAAGTAAGCCGACTAATATTACGATAGATCCTGCAATTATTGCATTTATCCCTGTACTGCTTAGAAGGAGAATTGAGGTAGCAGTACCAAATACTGCAGAGACGGGAAAACTGCCAATCCTTGGGGACAAATAAGGTCTTTTAGCAGCCGGTTCTCTATAATTGAACCAGATTACTGATAAATTAATTATTGTAAATGTGACTAAAACTGTGAAGTTTGTTGAGTTTGCTAAAAAGGTTATGTCTCCTGCAAGAACTGCGAACATTGATAATCCTCCAACAACGATTGCAGCAATCCAGGGCGTTTTTTGTGTTAAATGTACGTTCGCTAGTTTCTTCGGCAGTATCCCTTCATTTGCCATACCATAAAGAAGCCTTGAATCCGTTACTAACATTAGGAGTACAGTATTCGCAGTTGCAAATAATGCAGTTATTGCGAGAAGCATTCTTGCGTTATTCCCTAATGCTATACTGGCAACTTCGGCAAGCGGGGCATGGGAAGTGGCCAGTTTGTCCCACGGCACAACGCTAACTGCGACGATTGCTACAAGTACGTAGATAACGGTAGAAATTGCAAGTGAGAGTAGAGTTGCAGAAGGAATTGTTTTCTCAGGATCCTTTGTCTCTTCAGAAAGACGAGGAATGGTCTCAAATCCTAAATATGCAAAAAAGACTAGTGCTGCAGATATGAATAAATTATAAATTCCATCCATTGGCATTTGAGTATAATCGACATCCCCTAAGTAAGGCAAACCGATTATAATTACTGCAATCAGTCCAACTACTTCTATTATTGAAAAAATCACACCTATGATTGCAGATTCCTTTATTCCATAAATATTAACGAATGTAGAGACTCCAATCAATGCAATCGCTACAGGGATTATGGGATATTTTAAAAATACTGAGAGATAGCCTGCAAAACCAAGACTGACTGTTGCTGCCCCTAAAACTGTGCCGATTATTATCATCCAACCGACAAGGAACGCTATCTCTTTTTTGAATGATTTTTCTACATAAACATATTCCGCTCCCGCATGTGGAAACATGGCGGATAGTTCTGCATAGCTGAGGGCAGTAAAACCACCGACAATTGCACTTATGACAAATGCCAACCAGGTTGCATTACCAGTTATGCCCGCTGCAGCACCTATCAAGGCATATATCCCGGCACCCAGAATGATACCTACTCCAAAAAACGTCACTTCCCAGAATCCTAATGTTCTTTTTAGTTTCGCTTTAGTCGCCATACTCTCACATCAATATGTGTGTTATTTTAGTATAAATGTTAAAAAGGAGAGTGTAAACAGAGAAATGATTGTTGAGGTTATAATTGAATTAGATATCAGTTCTCTTCTAGTATTATATTTTTCAGCTAATACAAAGTTTGAAACAGCCATAGGCATTGCGGCTTGGACAAGTACAATTTTTGAATTGATATTGTCAGGCATGAAAAATAAAATTGCAATGAATGCCAATACTGGCAGAAGTATGTTTTTGAAGAGACATAGGGTCAGAACTTCTTTCATGTCCACTTTGGTTCTGCGATACATAAATGTTCCAAGTGCAAAAAGAGCAACTGCAGACGCAGGCGTAGCAACCAGTGTGAGTGTATTAGCTATGAACAGCGGTAGCTTAACTCCGTAATAAGTTGAAAGGATTGAAAATCCAAAACCAGCTAATATTCCCCATATAGTTGGAACTTTTATTAAATTGACCAACGATCCTAAAACTTCTGTCTTTTTTGTTGAATAATATTCTAAAATAAAAATATTCAATCCCATTCCAACAGAGAAATAAATTGCTCCAATTAGTCCAGTTATCGGTTCAAATGCAGCCCCATATGCAAGCGAAACAAACGGAATTGCAAGATATGCGTTTTGTCCAAGATAAGAGCCGAGCAAGTATGCTGCTTTTGTTTTGTTATCTTTCCGAGTATATGTTACATAGCCAAATGTGACTGCGGATATACTAAGTATGGGGAGGACTATCGAAAGTATTAATTTTGGATTTAGGAAAACATTGAAATTTATCAGATAGATCGATGTAAAAAATAAGGCAGGTAGTGCAAAGTAAAAGGCGTAGGAATTTAAGATGGAAGTTGACCTGTCTGAAATAAAATTAAACCTGCGTGCAACCCACCCAAGCAGGATGAGTGAGAATATAGGAACTATCGCTTCAATCAGTGCCATAAGTTGTTTTGGAGAAATGCTTTTATATCTGGTGCGTTCGAGTATTATATGCTTTCACAAAAACAATTGGTTGAACGATTTAAAGCACCGAAGCATGCATGTTCGCCTTCTAAAGGTTCTTTCATATCCCATACTGCGGGAGACCCTTCTACCGGGCGTACCTTAAAACTTTTTTTAAGCGTCAATGAAGCGAAAGTAATAACCGAGGTAAGATTTCAGATGTTCTGTTGCCATAAACTAATGGGAGTTATAGACCTTACTCTAGATGAGATTATCAAT
>CAYHPR010000012.1:0-19044 GCA_964358895.1 Microcaldota archaeon | reverse complement strand
TAGCCTAATCTGCTTTCTGATCATTACTCTTATTCTGTCTTCTCCTTGTATTTTTGCTCCTCGAAGCCAGAAAGGAATAGTAGTATGTTGCATACGTAATCGGAATATATCCTCTATTTCTCTCCGTTCTTGTTCTTTTTCTTTTGTTATCATTTTATTACCTCGGCTTGTTGCCATAGAAAATTAAAATATTCTTTAAATCCATCTGCAACTTCGGAACTTTCAATTGCAATTGCAAGCGGCTTCTCCTTCAGAAACCATAGAATTGCCCTATCTCTGCATATCCATACACCTAACGAAGATGTAAATTTAGCAGGCATCAATCTTGACTCATTCATTGCAATTTTTTTCATTTTCTTTATTTTCGACATAACTTCATCAGTTCTGTTAAAAATTCTTCTAATTTTTATCTTCTCCCGGATTCTCTTTGAATTCAATTGAACCATAAATTCAGGAAGCATCTCACTGACTTTGCCTGTATCTCCAAATCCGACAATCTCAGAACCCTTGGCAAATTCCAAAGCTCCTCTAAGAATAGATTTGATCCCATTAATTCCATCGTATACTGCAACAGATTCATACACTCGTTTATCTTCTAATGAAGTTAGTTTCGGAAGAATCGACTCAAGTATTCTTTCTCTTTTCTTAACCATATCAATTAATCTATTGACATCTGCAGTCTGATAAAACTTAACCTCATTTTTTGTGATGTATGTTACGTATCCCTTGTTTAGCAGACGAACAATCGTGTCATAAACCGTTCTCCTGTGGACGCTGCTTTCTTTCGCTATTTCGCCTACTGATGCCGATTTTAATTTGAGTAAAGATAAGTAAACCTTAGCTTCATTTGAATCCAACCCCAAAGAGATGAGGCCTTGTTCAATATCGCTAACACTCACATATTACTGAACAAATTGGGCTATATAAATTTGTGTGGTGGGCTTCCCCTCACACTACGTGGTTGTGGGGGGCTACCACTGCTTACGAATTTATCTAACTGTTTTAACAACAGATAATGAATTCGGATAACCTTAAACAATTAATCAAAATGATTAACTCCTGTTTTTTAGGTGAAAAAAGAAGAGAACTTAATGGAATTTCATTTAAATTTGAAGAGATAGGATTTAAGAAAGAGTTAAAAATAGCCTCTAATAACATAAATGCGAGGCAGAAATGAGGCACAGAGAAATCGAAGAGGAAGCGATAGCCATAGGACCAGAGTTTGAATTACCTAAAGAATTGGCTAGCTATTGGCGTAGCAAATCAAAAACACTTCTTATAAACTTAAAATTTTCAAATTTTAATGTTAAATTAGATACTATAAAAAATGGCTATGAAAAAACATTTGTTGACCCTGTTCAAAATTTTGAAAAGCATATTGCTTCCACAGTTAAGAAACAAAAATTCTCAAGAAAAATTTTGAGATATCGTTCTAAATTGATATTAAAATGGGTAAGGATGGTAAGATTTAGGAACGACAAGATTGACAAAAAGAATAAAACTTATTTTCCGAAAAAGCTCATTGAATGGTTTTGGAGTAAAAGGAACTAAACAAGTTTAATCTGTTATACGTTGTTTATCGAACTTTTGACGTCGTAAGTTAGAGTATATAAACAGATAGTCGAATAGTTTAATCTAGTAATATTGCCTTGTATAAGGCTTAAAACGAGGGATAAATATGGCTGAAAAAATGAAAATGACATCTGTTGACATGGCAACCTGGGCACTGATCATTATCGGTGGTCTAAATTGGGGACTTGTCGGCGCACTTAACCTAAACGTAGTTAAACTGGTCCTAGGATCGGTACCTGTAGTAGAACAGATTGTTTACATCTTAGTTGGTCTATCATCTTTGTACGCAGTATACAAAATGACTACAATGTAAGTACCTAAACACATTCTTTTTCTTTTTTTATTTTTTTCTTTCTTTTTTACAAAACAGCACATTTTTAATTTTAAGAACCGTAGTCTTTGTAAGGTGTTTTGAGAGGTACTATTTATGCCAGAGTTATTAATTAAGCAATTAGAAAAAAAGGAATTCCCTCCAAACGAAAAGGGAATTTAATAGAAGCAGGCAAGGCTCTTCCTAGATTTAAACGGGATAAGTTCATAAAAATGCCAAAGGAGAAAATAGAACTATTGATAAAAAAGACTCTAAACTTAGATCTACAAGATGTAAAGCTCAATGAGATAAATTCAGCACAGTACGGTATGTCTTGTGAACCATTTCTTTACACTTCGATTATTCTACCACCGGAAAATGGATTTGAGAGCCTTGAAATACAAATTATCAAAACTACAGGTAGAGCAATAATACGTTTTGATAAATACCTAAAGGAGTTAAAACCAAACATCCGTGAAAGCCTAGTCAATCTATTGATGAAATTGGAAAAAAAGAAACGTTAAATCGAATGTTAACATTTAAAATAACAAGTTACCTATTCTCTTTATGTCAATTGAATACACTGAATTTAAAGGAAACAAAATAATTGTTTTGAAAAGAGACGAAAACGACAAATATCCATTTAGTTTCGGCAAGGGAAAAGCCAAGCTGATAGTGGAAAATTTCGAAGAGATAAAGAAATTTGCTGAAGAAGAGCCATAGTATTGAATTAATATAGTAAAACTAGAAGTGACGCTATATTAACTGAAATACTTCTTTAGTACTTCTCTATTCTTCTCTTTCCAACTTAGTCTTCTTTTTAAAATTTCAAATGATTGGTTAATGACCATTAGGTATCCTACATTGTGCGAATCTAAAAATCGCTTTAACTCAGATGCCGCATTGTCATTTGTACAGGAACCTATTACAGATTGAAGCACATTCCTGAAAATAGATGCATCTTCTTTATACTTTTCAAGCTTCTTCCAATTTTGCTTAAACCATGGAAGTACGACTTGTCTTGCATAAGGATTTCCTGCTCCTCCGCCTATAACGATAGGTAATTCCTGTATTCTAACCTTATCCGTCAAAGACATATCAAGCGTCTTCTTTAGGAGTTTTGGATCTTTGAACTGCGTCAGCATGTTAAGAAGAATTCGTTTATCCTCAACAATATCAATCTTGAAGTATAACTTAAGCATTTGATTATAATCTTTCTGATCACCGTTTGATGCTACAATATGCAAAATAGATCTTTTGATATTTGGAGGAACTGATGCTGTATTCTTTATATACTTTTGATATTTTTTGAAAGCCTCTGCAATAGTCTTTTTATCTTCTATAAACGCAAGATGAGCTATTGCTAGCTCTCTTGTAAATGCATCAAGTTGACTTTCATTTTTCTTTGGATTCCACCCTAATTCCATTAATTTCTTTCTGTAAGGCTCATTAAAGTGTTTTTTCAATTTAGGTGAAATCTGCTGCCAGATATTTTCATTAATAAAAACGTATTTAATACGACTAAGATTTGAATGAATTCCACTTAGTATGAAAAAATCCTCTTCGTTATAGTATGACTTTACAAGGTCAAGATATCTATCTACTGTGAGTTCTCCATTTACGGATAATTCATAAACTTCATCTTGAATCCCCCATCTATCAAGCGTCCCAAACTTTTTACCAAAAACAAGATTTTCTAGTTTTGAAAGATTCTCTTCTGAATATTTTACTCTGTAAAATCCAGCTTGACCAAAATTTATTTTATACCACTCAGGCACGTTATTCAAAGATATACTTTTTTCGGATTTATCTAACAGCACGTCAATTGTTTCATTGCTATTGCTAGATCGGATTACTAGCGGTATCGGCCAAATATCTCTTTCTTTGTGGTCTCCGAAAACAAATCTCTTTTGTTTTAACAAAATCTGACTTCCATTTAATCTAGATTCTACTATAGGATGGCCTGCCAGTTTTACCCACCCTTCCATTATTCTCTTAATTGGTTTATCTGATATTTCGGAAAGCGAATTCCATAAATCTTCAGCAGTTGCACCAGAATAAGCATATCTTTTGAGATATCTGCTAACACCTTTTCTGAATTTTTCTTCACCTAAATACACATCAAGCATTCTAAGAACGCTTCCTCCTTTGTCATAGCTTATAGCGTCGAATATTTGCCCAATTTCATTAGGATCCCTAACTTCTACGTGGATTGGATGAGTAGTCTTAAGGGAGTCATAGCCAAATGCAGAACCCATTTCAGTCCTTGTAAAGTCTTCCCACATATGCCATTCTGGGAAGTAATGTGCCACAGCTTTGTAAGCCATATATGTTGCAAAACTCTCATTTAGCCATAAGTCGTCCCACCACTTCATCGTAACTAAGTTGCCAGACCACTGGTGCCAAAGTTCATGTGCAATCACTTCAGCTATTCGTCTTTGAATTATTGAAGATGTGACTTTAGGATCCGAAAGTAGAATCAGTTCTCTGAACGTTATTGCGCCCCAGTTCTCCATTGCGCCTGACGCAAAGTCAGGTACGGCAATAAGGTCAAGTTTTGGCAACGGGTATGGGATGCCTGAATATTCTGTGAAGTAGGTAAGAAACTTCTTGCATAAATCTAAAGCAAATTTTCCTTGTTCTTTTTTTCCAGGAACTGAGATTACCCGGATTATCGTTTTACCAAACTTTCCTTCTAAATATTCGTATTTTCCAACTCCAAGGTACAACAGATAAACGGACATCTTTGGAGAGTCATAGAATTCAGTTATCTGTTTAGAACCCTCAATTATTGTTTTCTTAGCTGGCATATTGGATATACTGTCAAATTCCCTGTCTGTTTTCATAGTTATACTGTATACAGACTTAAATTCAGGTTCATCGAAACAAGGAATGCACATCCTTGCGTAAGCAGGTTCAAACTGTGTTGATGCCCAGAACTGCTCTTTTCCTTTCTTATCTTTGTACTTGCTTCTATAGAGTCCAACAAGATCTTCTCGGATCTTGCCATCAAATCTTATGATTAGTTTAACCTTTCCTTTGACTGTTTTCTTATTAGCTAGCTTTACAACTAGCTTGTCTGTCTTAGGATCTAATGAAAAAACAGAAGGCAGCTCCTTATTTCCTTGCTGTAGGTTAACTTCTTTGATCTTTAAGTCCTTAGAATGAACGATTATTTGAGAAATTGGCTTTGAGATTGTTAGAGCAATTTCCTCTCTGCAGATATACCTAAACTCTTTTAGATTAAGATCGAAAAAAAGAGAATATTTCTCTGGTTGGATATCCTCAGAAAGTCTGTAGCTTGATCTTTTGCCTGTCGCCATAGCTTGTTATTTGCCAATAGCTATTAAAAGGATCTTGATCGGGAAGCACATCGAAAATAGGTTTACAGACAAAAAATAAATCAACGTAGTTATTTAACCCACAGCATCGGACATCCTACTCCATGAAATTGAGGAGCATACTGAAAACTCACTTTTGTTAGGCAGAGAATTACTACGCGGGACATCACATATACTCTCAACAATTTTCGTTATTGCAGCATTCATTTATTTCAGAAAAGTTGCGAGTGGAAAGTTTAAGACATCTTGAACAACGACACGTATATAAAGGAAAAGTGCGCATAACGTATATGCAGAGCAAACAGAAAGACGTGATAGGCAGTACGATCAACAACTCGTCTAGTCTATTTAAATCTGTTAATCCACCTAAATTTGACCTAGCTGTAGAAGAATCCATTATAATTGAACAGAAAAAAGAAAAACAAGAGATAATTACTCATTTTCTGCAGACTCCAGACAGATTAAGATCGAAAAAACAGAATGAAGTAATATCAGAAATTGAAAATGCATTTAACGATATAGAACCTAACGTTGAGCTCTTATGCAAAGAAACTGGCAAGAGCATATATTGTATAACTAAGATATTAGAATCAATTAAGCAGATTGAAGTAAAAGAACTTGATCATAAGTCTAGAAAAGAGCTTTTATTTATTAAGATATCTGTGAATCAAATTAGGATAACTATAGATAATAAAACTAACGCGCTTAAAACTTCTGAAGAGTTAATTGCTCTTGAAAAGATCTTATCAGAGTTACAAGCAGTTGTATCTCAGTTGTATAAGAACGCGAAGCCATCTAGATATCTATAGAATAACTTTAGGCTATTTCATAAGTTACCTGAACAGTTGCAGTGACATCTACGTTCTTTGGTGGCAAGTCTGTAGCTACTTGCTTGACATCAATACCGGAAGCAGCTTCAGCACGATAAATCGGATAAGGGACATAGTTGTATTCAGAAGTAGTTACAGAAACAAGATTTCCTAAGCGTTTATCGAGTCCGTTTGCAATTGCCTCTGCCTTGCTTCGTGCATCACGAGATGCATTTGCAAGAACTGATGTTTTGTATTCATTTAGTTTCTCTGTAGAAAGCTCATAATTGATATAACTTATCAATCCGCCTGCATCTACTGACGCATCAACAATTTTGCCAACATTATCAAAATTTTTCACATTTATTTTCATTGAATTTGTAGCGGCATATCCTTTGAGCACTTGTCCTTGGTCCGGCAGATAATCATATTCAGGATAAACACTGAACCCTTCTGTTTCAATGTCTTTTTTATCAATCCCTATATTCAGAAGTACGGTTTGTAACGCATCAGAGATATTTGCATTCTGATTTTTTGCTTCATCCGCAGATGTCTTTGATCTAGTAATAATTTGAACATAAACGGCTGCCTTATCTGGAGGGACCGTTACTTTAGCAGTCCCAGTAACTGAAATTGTTTTTTCTCCTCCCTGTTTTGGAACGAGATAAACAATAGCTAAAAGAAAACCAATAACAACAACCAAAACAACTGCAATCTGAGTATAGTTTATTTGCATCTGCGTTTGCTGTTTTGCCATACTTGTTTATTATCAGATTGGTTTAAGAATCTCACGTTACTCGAAACTGTTCTGATTATTTTAACTGTTTTTTGAATTCCTTCTTAAGTTTCTCAAGCTTCGGTGAAATCACAACTCTGCAGTATGGCTGGCTTTGGTTACTTGCATAATAGTTCTGATGGTAGCTTTCAGCCATATAATATTTTTCAAGTTTTTTTAGTTCAGTAACTATAGGTTGTTCGAAGTCTTTTTGTCTCTTTTTTATATATTTTTCAACTTGATTCTTCTGTTTGTCAGAGGTATAAAAGATGGCTGAACGATACTGTGTACCCACGTCCGCACCCTGTCGGTTTAGTGAGGTTGGGTCATGCATTTCAAAGAAAACATCGAGTATTGTTTCAAGCGAAATTTTTTTAGGATCATACTCAATCATATTAGCTTCAGCATGCCCAGAAAGTCCTGTCGAAACAATTTCGTAGGTAGGATTCGGAATCGCTCCCCCACTATACCCTGAAGATACCTTTTCAACGCCTTTAAGCATAAGAAATACAGCTTCGGTACACCAAAAGCACCCTCCACCAAGCACGATGCTTTCTAGCTTGTCAAGTTTTCTTTCAGATTTAGATTTTTTTTCTGGCATATACACTCAGCTCTTTATTCCGAGTTTATTATACATATCCGTTATTCCGTCCACTTTAACGTAGAGTTTATCATTGTAATATGCAGTTGGCTTCACACCGACAATGCCTTGTTTAGATAGTCTTCCTTCCTGTATAGGATCTCCGCTGCCCTTCCAATCCAGACCATCAAACAAATCTTTCCATATCGAACTTCCGATGTATTTCTGAGTCTGATCATAAATCCTTGGAATTCCGTTTATAGCACAAAAGACAGTTGCATGTGACTCTTTTTCAAATGATGATCCATTTGCATAAATAAAATCTGCATAAACTGAATAGCAGGGTGTCGATGGATCTCTTGCAAGCACTAGTGAAAGAAATGCATTACTCCAATCTAAACAGACACCTCCGTTACTGTTAAAGAATTCTGACGGCAGCAAATATTGGCCGGCACCTTTTGTCAGTATCGCTGCGGCTTCGCTGTTATTGTACTGGAATTCTTTTGCAAGGGCATCGAATATTGCTTCTACATCCGCATTTGCGTCTCCAGTCTTATACGGAAAGTATCTTTGCAGTCTGAAGCTAACCATTGAATCATTTGGAGCGACATAACTTTTTGCAGTTGAACATGGAACTGTTCTGAAATAATGAAGCGTTGTGTCATTCAAATTCAGTTCGAAAATACTGTAATCTATAATATCGGAATGCCTCAACTCCCAACCACAGAAATCGAAATTGTAAATGTCGTTATAAATTTGTATATTGCCTGTAAAACTTAAAGTGCAGTTCGTGTCAACTTGTTTTAGCAGATCTACTCTGCTAATATTCAAGTGACCATTTGTCAATTGACCAAGACGCGTGTCACCACAGTGTACAGTTGCGTTAATTGGCTTGCCTGTGAAGTTGTCGTATTCAAATAACGACAAATCCAGCATGGGATTTTTCATGCCTTCTAAATCCGCAGCATCTACTGCCAATGCAAATCGGTTATAGCTGCAATAATCAAGATCGCTCCAGTATCTTTTCTCTCCAATCGGACTTGCGTCAAATGTAACAGACATATTTGAATACTTAACTCTCTTTCCATCACAGAAATCTGAAGAGTCTACTAGCGTATATGCTTGAATTCGAATGGATTTATTTCCGGATGCTGAAATAAATGTAGCATTTCCTGAAACAGTTGAGTTGTCATCTGTAAGTATATAGAACATCATTTTTTTTCTGTCTAAATTAACAGTTGCAGATGCCCTCAAATACTCAGGATTCTTTGGATTTTTGATCATCTGCATCTGGGCGCTGTCAACCGTCATATAAAAACTGTAACTCTCGCAGTAACGCGCGTTGCCCCATGTCCATGTCTCTTCAGCAGGACTGTCACCGAATGTGACAAGGAGCTCATCATATTTCTCAGCCTTATCACTGCATACTTCACTTCTATTTATCGAAAGGAATCCCTGGACTGGCACGCTGAAATCCTTTCTTCCAGAATCAGAAAGGAAATGGACAACTCCTGAAAATGGAGTTTCATTATCTCCATATGAAAACCTTAACAGCAGCTTAGTGGGATCAGATCTTGCATCAGCAGCAACCCTATCCAAATCTGATCCGCTTCCAGATCCGGTTTGGCTTGAGCTTACGCATCCGAAAAGTATCAAACCTATAAATATCAAAAAGATAGATGTAATCCGATTTGAATTTTGCATAAAAAATATTATCAAGTGTATTATTAAATATTCTCAGCAACACAGTTATAGAAACTGCACTGAATAGAAGCTGATTAAATGGCATTAGAAATTATAGGGCTTCAGGATAAATTATAGAAACACAGAATAGAACTATACTACTTCTTTACTAATTCTTGATCTTTACTAACTTATTGAATAATTATTTTATTATTTTGCAGTTTCCAACGAAGGAATATAAAAGTTAATCATGTCCTCTGAAAGCTTGTTGCCTTCATTGTATGAATTCACAATCAGAGTATGCATTCCGCTCTTGAGCGCTGGACTCCAACAGAGACTTCTTGTGCCGGTTGTGGTCCCTGGCGCAAGTCTTATGACGTTCGGAGATACATCTGCATTCTTTCCATCTATTGTTGCAGATATCCTGTCAGCGAAAACAGGAAGGTCTCCTGAGTTGTTAAGTTTAAATCCGACGTAATTCAGTTCCTTGTCGTAGCAGTTGTATTCTCCTTTAGCAACACTCTCGACAAGCGATCCAGGGATAGTGAGAATAGGTATCACTGCAACCTTCTGACCAGAGAATGTAATGCTCTTCTCTCCGAGAGGTGTTCCGTCGCTGTAGAACTTGTACATCAGTTTGTAGGTCCCAATATCTGGAGTGGTCCAGCTCGACGCCATCCGTATCATCTTGGAACCGTTTCCGCAGACGCTATATTCATTTCCAATCTGCTTTCCGTCTGGACCAGATATATTGATGATTATACTATCTCGGTATAGATTTACACAAACCCTGTTGGTTACAAAAGAACAGTTGAGTCCTGCAGCCCAATCCTCGGATCCTGATCCGAAGTCATGCACCGTCGCAGTGCATCCGGTGACGTTGAATGTCACTTCCGGCTTACTTTCATTCTTAGTTTTGTCCGAGGTATAATTTGTAGCATTTGTAGTGTTTTGTATATTATCTTGAGACTGTTGCGTATAATTTTGAGCAGATGATGTATAATTTAGATTGCTGACTGAAGCACAACCAAACAGCAAAAGTCCGACCAGCAGGATTGATGCTATGAAAGCAGTGCGGCCAGTATTTTTCATATTTGACCTTATCGTTTGAATTTAAAATAGTATACTACTCTGCACAATGCTAACTTGTAACTGTTATTTTAATACCGCAACATCCCAAATGTAAAGAGAAGGAACAGTGAATGTCAGCCAACCTCCAGATTCACTAATGGTTGCAGTTTGATTGCCGCTGAAATCAGGCGAACTGATTGTAAGTTTTTTGCCAGCCATAGAATAACCTGCCGGCAACTTTACTTTCACCTGAACATTTGTCTTCTTTGAAAAATCAACTCCGTTAAAATCATAATTTAATAAATGAATCACTAATCTTCCACTTCCATCCGTGCTCACGTAAGGAAGCACTCTCACATCTGAAGAAACCATAGTCGGTTCAACATATTGCTTGACTGTATCTAATATTATTTTAATCGCGGCAGGATCGCGAGGAGACCATACTTTCCATTGCAAATAATCCTCAAAGAAAATAAACTTGCCACTGCCCAGATCGTGGACGCCGGTAGTTTTCAATCCGTTCAAAGAAGCGCGTGAAACTTCATTGTTGTTCTCGTCCGTTTCTGCGAACCTTTTATCAGTGGCTATGACTGTGCCGCCTTCCCTGACGAAGGAGAGTAACTTCTCCACCTCTGAATCGGAGAACGCACTTCCCGATGTGAGTATCACTTTATACCTGTCAGTGATGTTGTTCACGAGTATGACATCATGAGGTATATTGACCTCGTACATCAGGAGCGAAAATCCTTTCGCGCCTTCTATGGCGCTGGCCTTCTCATCAAAGACATTGAACGGCTTCGCGACAGCAACTTCGGCAGGAGTGGTCAGATTTAGGAAAGCTTCAGGATGCTCCCTGACGAAAGTGTAATACGGATACATTATGGAACGGTTGGAAACGAACTTGATGCCAACGTAATCCACATTCGGAAAATACATGTAGTAACCCATGGCCGCATATGTCTCGGCCATCGCATGTGTGAAGAATCTGCTGCCAGTGTAGACATCTGGGAATTTGTTCATATCCCCTATGGACGGCATTGCCGCAGCCCACGTGCCTATGCTCCTGGCGTACTTCATGGAAGGTATGTCCGGCACTCCGGATCTGAATTCGCTTCCCTGGTCCTTCCTCCATTTCGGCCACCACTCTTGCTCGAACACGTAGAGATCTAGAGTGTCGTAAAACTTGAGTAGGTTCGTCCTAGTGACGGGATCGGCGTTAGCAGAGAATACGAGAGTCTTGCCCTTGGTCTGAGCGTAGGATTTGGCATAGGCGATCAGCTCATCGATTTTATTGTTGGTCTCGTCGCGCAAGTAGTTGTAGTAATCCTGCCTGAATGGAGCGGGATTGCTCCAGTAGTCGCCAGTAGAATACTGGTTCCTGTATCCGTTGTTCACCAGGAAATCCCTGTAATTGAACGTATCGATGTCACTTATGCCTTTCTGTTGAAGGTCGCTTGCCGTGTACTTACTCTTAAGGTAGTTGCGGAAGCCCAAGAGACTGTAATTGTCGAATGGACCTGAACCCATCATCACCGCGTCCGCAGTGCCTGAGACCTCGTCAAACACGAAACCATCCGTGCCGATATCCACGTGCTCCCTGATGCCTCGCTTGAACTCCTCCTGCATCACCGGATCAAGGAAATTAAGATAGACATCTTCCTGTATGTACAACGGCTCTCCATCGAAGCCAGTGACATAAGCGGTTTTGAGCACTTCAGGGAGATCGGAGATCGTCTTCCACCGATCGTTATTCCAAACGGAGACTCCGGAGTAGTGCTTCGCGCCCTTCGCCTGCTGGCCTCTGAACCAGCCATGGATTGGATCCGGTTTGTTCGGAATACCTTCACCCCACGCCATCACAGTTATGGAGAGCGGAAGGTCCGCGATGTCTCTGAACTCGACTCTGCCTATAATCGGCACCGGAGATGGAAGATATTTTGTAATATATTTTTCATTTGCAGGAACCTTAGTTGTGTTTGTCTGCGATGGAAAAGTAACATTAGGAACCGTTACACTTGGAATAGAAACATCCGGGATAGTCACATCCGGAATAGAAATATTTGTCCCTCCGCCACATCCAGGCGGCTGAGGAAATCCAGCTGGAGGACAAGCACCAACACAACCGAAAAATAATACTCCTATCGTCATCAAAAGAAATACCTGCACCAAACCTGCAGCATTTTTCATGATTCATGCTTGATCATCTGTGTTTAAAATAATACTCTAATAACCTGACCAACGCGCCAGTCAAATTGTTTAAATATTTTGCCGCCTAATAGAAATATGCCTGATTCTAAGAAAATGAAAAAATCTGTTGAAACAACAGATAAAAAAATCCAATTGTCAGCTCCGCAACCATTGGTGGAAAAAGAGATTGGTGGACGTGAATATTATGCAAACACAAGCATAATCCGAAGAATGCTCGAGTATTGTGGAGTACCTACAACTGTTACTGAAACATTTAATTTGCCTCAGAAAAAATTGCCAAAGGATTCCGATGCGTTAACGGAGATATCCATACACAAAACCTGCGAATACCTGGTTGGCTGGGGTGAAGGAATGAAAAATGCAGGCAAAGGAGAATTCAAATCCCTTCCAAACAACAGCCTCGGATGGCTTCTGAACTCAGAATATGGAAGAACTGATATTTTCAGATCTATATGGGACAAAAAAAGCAACTTATGCGTAATAGATATCGAATATTTCTCAAAAAAATATCCAGGTGAAACCTACGTCAACCAAGAACGCGTATTCTGGGAACTGGAACCTACACTCCAGTGCATGAAATTAATTTTCCTCAGCTACGGTATAAAACCGTTGATAACTGCAACTGGACAAGGCTACCATATCAGCTTTAGGATTGATAAAAAGAAAGACAACGAGGATAATCCAGTATACAACGAATTAAAAGAAATTGGACAGGTTGAGGATACTCTACGTGGGAAGTATCAACACCTTTCGTTAGAAAGTAGAAGGAGTCGACCCGTAACAGATGAAGAAGGGAAAGTTTACGACGCACTCGGCAAACTAGTTGAATATGTCACTCATAAAACAATGAAATCCGCACATAAATACGGAAACAAAATGCCAATTGTGGTAGGAGATATTGCAGTAGGCAATGAGAAGGGAGAGGCAATATCAATTGACCTTTCAGCGTTTGCAAATCCGCTCTATATGCGAGACATACGTCTCCCATTTTCGAAGCACCACAAGCACAAAATGAAGAAAGACTTAGGTAACGATATCAAAGAAATACGTACTGCAGTAGCTGTTCCAAGATTCACGCCATGTAACGGCAATGAATTGACGCTCGACGAATTATTCAACAACCGAAGAAATTATAGAAACTGCGCAAATTATGCAAATGCGATAACCACAGAGATTCCTGAATGCAGCGAAGGAATCCTTAAGCTGATCAATGAATATAAACAATCAAAATTATACGAATTCCATAAAGACTTTGACAATATGAAAGAAGACAGTCCATCATCATGGAATTTGACATACGATCGATTTGAACTGGAAAAAGTTCCGCCATGCGTTTCACATATGCTTTCCAACCCAAATCCATGGCTCCTTCAGCCAACCGTGATTCAAACTCTTGTGAGAACATTAGCAGGAAAAGGATGGTGGCACCCGAAGCACATCGCTGGACTGATCAGATCGAAATATGAAAGAGATCACAAATGGGAAGTAAATTTTCACAAATATGATGCGAACACATGGGCGACAGTATGGACGCGAATATACGCAGGCATGCTGGCGACAGGCACGGATGAACTTATTGATTTCAATTGTGTTTCTCACCAGCAAAAAGGAATGGGCTGGGATCGACCGTATTGCGTCACACCAAATTGCGGCAACAGCCTCGGCAATTACAGATGAAAAAAAGATAAGATTTACACCAGTTAAACTAAAGGCTTAAATGAAACGGGCGAGGTATATGATGAAGTAATTCATCTAATTAATGTCTGGCTTTGATTTTTATTTTGCTTTCCTCTTCTTCTGCAGCTTGTTTAATCAATGTCATTTCGATGTGTTTCAATTCTTTGACGATTGGTTCACTTTCATTTAATTGATATAGCCTAACTCGTCCGATCTGTCGAGTTACTTTTACTATCTTGTGTTTTTCCAGCTCATCCCAGTGCTTGAATAGCGATGCCCAGCTTACGTCTGCTCCTTTTGCAATATCGGTCTTAGTGAAATCTTCCAGCCGGTGCTCGAACAGGAAGTCTATCACTCTAAACATCGGAGTATCTCCGAAGAATTCTAAGAAAAAAGATTTGTCTTCCATTCCATTCACGCCATTTCTATTAACTAATGTATGTATAATAAAACGTGCATATTTATAAATATATACTATCGAATATACTAAAACATATTTAGTGTGGCGGGAGGCCACCAGACCAGTTTATTGTTGTCGAAGCGAGGCATCAATATGGAAAAGGAATATTCCGAAGAACAGTTAGAGGCACATATACTTTACAAATTGGCAAGAAAACACAGATGGGGAGGAAAGCATACTGAATTGATTCATGTCAGATCTGCATTACCTCCTGTGCATCAAAGTCAAGCAGAAGAAATAGCAAAGAGACTTGTAGATAAAGGATTGATTACATGGCTGAAAAAGACCGGTCAGATTCATGTTTCATTAAATTCACACTATAAAAAAGAAATAATTGAAATCGTAGAAAAATATTTTGGAAAACAACTTTGGTAAGGTGAAACTATGAGAAATCTTAAAAATGTGAAGAAAAGCTGGTATTACTGGATGTACAAATATGCGATAAAAAAAGGATATGGTTCTACCGTTCCAGATTTTGACCAAGGACTATTAACAGAAAAAGAATTTCGAGAGAGCATGAGGGGACAGACTATTCATAATATATCGAAGCAAGAGCTTTTAGAACTGAGAGATTTAGCAAAAGGAATAAGGCCTAAAGCATGGAAAAAATTGAAATAAAATAAATTCTAAGAAACATGTTAACTTTTAAGCTCCTTTAGTACGAATTAAGGAAGTGGGAGAATGAAAAAAATAAGAACATGCAAATATTGTAAAGAGTATTACAAACACGATACTGATGACGAGTTCAAGGATTTTGTCTGCCCGAAGTGCAGACCTAAACCAAAAAGCTAAACTATCGACCGATTCCTGAAAGCTATCGTCTAGCCAGCCTTCCTTCTCTATGGATTAATGAAGTTATTGGAGATGTAACTGCTTGAACGTATGCTAAAAATCACGACGTAAACGTTTATCACACATTTTGATTGTGAAATGTAAGATAATCCTATCTAGTTAGTAGATCTCTTCCTTCGCATCTTGATCTTTCTAAATATTGTAGACTTTGGAGGATTATTTCTATGTCTAAGCAACCATCTAAAACTTTTCTCATCACAACCGTCTATATCGTGCTTAACCCAAACTAGATGAAAATTGTAGAACGTCCGATTACAGAAATTTTTATATGCATCATCAAGTTCATGAGATTCGTCATAGTCTTTAACTCCCTGTTTGTTGACAGAACCCTTTGTTACATAACACATTGCTAAATCTTCGAGGAGGAGGATATCCTTATCAGTCACTTCCAACGTTACAAGATATTTGCCGTCATTTTTCCATTGCTTTGGCCTCTTCAATACTTTACTATTTAGATACTTCACATTATCACATCCATAGCTTATCTAAAACAGATTAAAAATATTTGAAAATTGTCAGATCTTTTTTAAGATCACTTCCTTGCTCTTTTCCTTGAAAGTTATATCATAAAATTGGAAAAATTCTCTGCCTAAAAGAATATCAAGATCGGAACCTCCTTTCATAAGGACTGACACCCTCAAACGATGCCTGTATGTTTCTGATCCTTTGCCAATTATGATTGTTGCGGCTGTGATTCCAGTCTCAACTTTTGTGCCGCCAACTACAGAACTCTTCTCAGTTTTTTCTATTTCAAGGCCAAGATATTCTGAGATATCCTTCGGAATCAGTATTCCAGTTGATCCAGAGTCAAGCAGAGCTGCGGCTGCAATATTCCTTGTTCCTGAAGAAATGACAATAGGTATTCTTGGATAATATTGCTTTGTGCCCTCATCCAACTTGTACTTGAAGGACAGCATAGCATCCCTTCAGTTCCTTTGAAGAAATCTGCTTGTCTCTTCAGGTATTCTTGCAACGAACGGAGTCTGTCCCTTGAACTCTTTTTCGACCTTGACCATGACTTCCTTTAAGTTTCTACTATGTGCCACAACTTTTTGGTCTATGACAGCTATCCATTCACCTATGTACTTAGAAAAATTAGTATTCACATACCACTGGAAGTTCCTAGTGGCAACTTCTGTAGCCGTGTATGACATAAAACGTATACGTCAACGCGGTTTAAAAATGTTGTTGGGTGGTTCCCACCTCGCGGTCAACTAATCCGGAATTATGCGCTTGATTAACCTCTCGGCCGAATCATTACCAATTTAAACCCAACCTTGAATCTTCAGTAATGGAATATCTTGACGCTCCGGACATAAGGCAGAGAACGGAACACATAATTCAGACTCTCGAAATGAGTCATATCGATATCGAAAGAATTGCATGCTTCCGCAGCAAAGGGACTTCCACGCGAAACACTATAGCTCGCTGCCATGGCCTGCCGAAAGTGATGCAACTCAGCCTGAAGACGAAGGCGTTCTATGCCATAGAGGTAATCAGCGAGCGTTTCGATAAGATGTCTGAAGAGGAACAGACTGAAACACTTATTCATGAGCTTATGCACATACCGAAGGCATTCGGAGGAGGATTCAGGCATCATGACTATGTCTGCAGCAAGGAAGTGAAGAAGATGCACAAGCGCTACAAGGAGAGATGTAATCCTAACGCAGGCATCAACGGAGTTCTGAATCAGTTGAAGTCGGCGTTTAAATGAACGAACAAGGAAAGGACATGACAAGCAGTAGTACAGGCAGAATTAAGCTTATACCTTTAAGGAAAAACAGAGCAAACAAACTGCTTTTCCGTACATGCTGGAAGCACTAATATATTAAACATTCCTGCAGAAATTCATTCGCATAAAAGAATTTTGAGCAGAAATTAATCAGCACAGTTGGCGAGATAAATCGAAATATTAAGGGGAACGTATTGATGGAAAACACTAACAAAAATTTAAGTATTCTATTAGGAAGTGCCGCCAGCCGTGATGTATTCTGGAACCCAAAAGATCAAAGAGCAGTTAATCCTCACTTTCTAGTGGTTGGAACAAGCGGTTCTGGAAAAACCGAGACTATCAAGGCCATAGCTCTTGAATTATCAAGGAGGAATATACCAATTCTTGTCCTAGATTTTCACGAGGATTTTTTGGAGTTTGGTAAAAATTTGATAGATTTGAATCAAAACGGTTTCAATCCCTTGCAGATTACGGGCGGCAAAACACCGCAGGAATTTAGCTATCAAATCTCCGATATCATTACCAAGGTTTATGACCTGGGCGAAATTCAAAAAAGTATTTTGAGAGAAGCGATCCAGGAAGCATATAGAAGAAAGAAGTTTGAAATTACAAATAAGGCAACGTATGAATTAGATTATCCAACGCTACCGGAAGTAGGGAAAATTATCAATGAAATAACTGTTTTAGGAGGGCCTAAAGCCCGCATATCCGAACAGTTAAGGATGCGGTGCTCAGATCTTTTTGATTTGAAAGTGTTTAAGACAGGGATTATCGATATTCCTTTCGAAAAAATAATGTCGGGACAAACAGTTCTTTCGCTTAAGAATCTTCCTACAGAAACAGTCAAAATCGCTGTTTCAGAATTTTTCCTAAATAAATTATTTTACGAATTATATGCTCAGGGAAAAAGCTCCGAACTTAGAGGGTACATATTCTTGGATGAAGCGCATAGAGTCACCTACGAGGGATCGCCAGTTGACATGTTCCTGAGGGAATCAAGGAAGTATGGTTGGGGCGTTGTACTGTCCTCTCAGAGGCCTTCGGATTTCAGCGATACTACCTTGGCAAATGTAGGCGCTTGTCTAGTATTAAGATGCGTTTTGGAGAAGGACGCTAAATTTATGTCTAAACATGTGATGGTGGACTGGATTAAAATCAAGAATCTTAACAAACCCGGAGAAGGCTATTTTCACACCGGTGGCGAACAACCGATTATGGTGAATATAAAACAAATGGGTGAAAGAGTCACTGATAAAGAGAGCGTCGAGTTTAACCAAAATATAGAAAAACGAAGGAACGAAATAATAAAAGAATACATCGAAGTATATGAAAAGGCAAAGTATTGGAAGAATATTAGTGAAGGACTGGAAAAAAAAGTGAAGGGACTGGAAAAACAGTACCAGGACAAAATAGAAGAACTGTTCCTCATAAAGCATAACCAGAAGTCAAAAGAAAAAAACATAAAAATGAACGAAATAGGAAAAGGATACGCAAAAAAAGAAAAGAAGATGCTGTCTAAAGCACGGATCTGTAATTACGGCCATACTAATGAAAAGAACTCAAAATTTTGTGTTATGTGTGGCGAAAAACTGCGAAAAGACTAGCCGTTAAGCGATTTTCGCACAAATAAACAAAGTGAAAGAATATGCAAAATAAAATTCGCCAGATTAAGCATATACCTGTACCTAATCCTAGATTTCCAATTTCTAAACGATGTGATAATTGTGAATTATATGCAGGACACATAATTATTGATAGAGGTGTCGGACCCATTCAAAAACTTAAACTCTGCTGTGAGGATTATATTAAATTCATTGAAAAAGAAAGTAAGAATTATCTGATTAGAAACTGTACTAGTTGTAAAAAACGGCTAAAAATACGCTTGCATTCTGATGGACATTATGAAAATGCCAAATATTTTGATATACTTAAAATACCTGCACCATTTTTAAGACCCAAATTGTCTGTTAAAGA
>CAYHPR010000011.1:1528-19952 GCA_964358895.1 Microcaldota archaeon | reverse complement strand
TCATCTGGATGGTCCCCAACGTAAACAGACTGAGATGGTTTGCACTTAAGTTTCTTCAGAGCAAATAGAAGCGGTTCAGGAGAGGGCTTGGAAATAGGGACATCATCGATAGATACTGCCATTTTGATATACCTGTTTATGCCACAAACAGCTAATGCCTTTTTAACAGTCGGCTTATAGTTTCCGGAAACAACTCCTAATTTGTAATTCTTTTTCATGTCAGCTAGGACATAATCATAAGCGAAACATTTGCCTGTAGGAATGCCTTGAAGCTCTGCTTCCAACCTCCTTTTCCTTACTTGAGCTTGTTCCTTTTTTGTTAGCTTGTTCAAGAGTCTAGAAAAATAAGCAACAAAAAACTTATGTGGAGTTAGATGGCTATACTTACCTTCAAAAAATTCCCAGTTAATATCATTAGTCAACTTGACCCAATCCACATTGAGCTTCAGCAAGGTGTCATCCATGTCAAAAAGAATGCAACGGATTACCATATTTTGTATATTAAAAGTAATGTATTTATACTTGATTTGCATATATAGATTATGCAAAAGAAAAAAACTGGATGGACTTTCTCGGATCAAGCAGACCTGTTTATGTATACACCTGATCTAAAATTACATCAACCAGGGAAACCGGGAAATGTTATTGCTGAACAACCCATTATGAAGGAGATAGTAGAAATGGGCAGACTGCAGCTGGTAAGGAATATTCCAATCGATCCTATTAGAGACATTGCAGAAAGCCTAATTGGAAAAGTGTTTAGAAAACATTCAAAGCCAAAGGCAGGAGAATCTGTAGAACGATGGCCGCGTAAACGTGCGAATAATGAAGTAACATACACTGAAAAAGGTCTATGGAAAGCAGAACATAGAAGGCCTCATGAAAACAGCCGCAGGATGTATCTTGCATTTACTAGCCTCGTTAGATGTGGATATAATCTTGAACACATAAAGAAGCTTGCAATATTTTTACGCAATAAAAGAAAAGAGAATAAACGCGGCTATTTAGAAAAAGAAACAATTGAAGCCTTCTTAAACGGCCTTAACATAAATTCTACGCTTTTCCAATTGGACTTCGATTTAGCAGTTTCAAAAATAATTAAAGCGTATAATGACGCTTCATACTCCTTCGGTACAAGTTATACATTCTATTTATGGAAACAAAAATCAGGGCTTCTCAAAACTGAAAGAGCTTTTGCAAATAGAGATGCACATATAGAAAGGATTGTAAAACAAGGTTAAGCCAGTAGTTGAGTATTATGCAGTCTCTAATAAATCGAAATGATCACATTCCATACGCTTTCCGATTAGAACCCCTAGGTGGGCTTCAAATTCTTCATAAGGGGCTTCGAGTGCTTTTCTTAATCTATCGCTATATTCCTTAGCATCGAAGTTTAATCTCTCGACTAAATATTCGTGATCAGATTTTCCTTCTAAAAGTGAACACAATAAACCAAAACTCTCAGTTATTGGCAAATGCAATACATGTAGATTGGATTTTCTTTTTAATTCATCACTTATTGCGTTCGTTTCTATTTGAATAGGCAAGTCTCCATTATTGACTATAGTAATAAGAACGATATCGCCATCTCCGCGTATATTGATGCTTAATTCTAATGGAGGCGAAGTTTTACCTGCTGCATGATAAAACTCATTTCGTATTCCTTTGAAGTTATATAATAAATTAAATCTGTTTAACAATGAGACAATTTCCTCATGGCTAATTGATTTTTTATCGCTTTTCTTTTCTAGATCTTTCCTTAACGAATCCAGTAAAACTTCACGACCGTGTTTTACTTCGTAATCTAATCTAACTAATTTTCCGGCTATATCTATTGGTTCAACGATCGGAATCCTATACTCCTCGAATAATGAGGTTCCCTTTTCATCCAAAACTCGCATTATGGTATCCATAGCTTCCTTTGATTTTGACCCTTCAGCAGTAATCATAAGTTTTTGGCCTTTTCCAGCAGCCAGCATTAAGAGACCCATTATGCTCTCGCCGTTTACTTCCCGTATAATCTTGCCATAACTGTCAAGAAGTTCCACCTTGAGGTGTGCAGAATTCTTAAACAATTTAGCTACCTTAACAATTTCCGTTGCCGGTCGTGCATGCAAACCATATTGGCTAGTTATAACAACTTTGCGCTTAACTTTCTCGGCAGCACGATTTTTAGGAATCTCTCTTTGGAGAATGAAATGAGTTGACTTTAACTGCATACTTTCTTCAAGCGGACAAGTTACAGGCTTAGCTGAACGAGGTATGTAAACCTGTTTTCCACCGTTTTGATCAATTGTCAAATTTTGTTTCATAAATATCACTAAAATAACTAAAATTGAAAAGCGCCAAAACTGGTCGCCACCAGAATTAGCAATTCTAATACACGGTCAATATATATAAAGCTTTGCCTACTTGAGATCAGACCAACGTCGAAAGCCCAGTATAAAATAAAGATGTAACCGCAACCCTTTTTAATATCAAATTTTGCTAACAAACCGATACAGATTGAAACAAACGATCAAGAGACACTTAAGAGACTTGTAGAAAAATTAGCTGATACTAACCAAATGATCTGTTAAACTGTAGTCTTAACTGCAGTGGCTCAATTTAAGAAAGAGTTTATTGTAGTCTGACTCAGGATATCTCTAAGAAGCGTTGTCTCACTTATCCACTGTTTTATTTTTATCTTAAGTCTAGTTCCTGAGTAATTAAGCGCTTCTTGTAAAGTTGAGAAGGACTCGCACTTATTTTGCATTGCAAGTCTCATGTTTTCACGAACGTTCCAAACACCGAGAGGGATGTATCCTGTATAAGCTTCACGTAAAACGATTGCAGTTGCTTGCTTTTGTTCTTTCTTTAATTGTTCTACAATTGCAGTCTTAGCGGAATAATAACAGCCGCCTATGGCTGCATAATCCGTTTTCTTTTTGTTTCCTTCCCAATCACCAAAAATCTCTAACTTGTCTCCGATTATTTGTGGAAAAAATGCTTCCATCGATTCATAACTCCAAATCCTTGGCAGTAGAAGAACAACGAATCTGTTGTTAAGAGATTCGTACTCATACACTCGATAATCTTCAATAGTTGGATACTGTTTAATCTCTTCTAGTAACGTGGCCGCGATTGTACTATCGACAGCAGTTATTGACCACCTAGTTGGGACAAGTTTTCTATTCTTCTCGAGCCCAAATGCACCGACACTGAAGGCACGTTGAATTGTTGAAATAGGCAATCCCTTACTGTACAAATCAAGGACAGCATCTTTTGCCAGCAAATCTGTGTCGTAATGCGCTTTTTCAAGTTTTGGATCAAATTTTGACTGATAAACCTCGAATTTCTTCAGAGGAGCTGAAGGTCCATATGGCTGCATTTCTTCATGAAAGACACCACCGCTCGGTTTTCTGCTGAATTCTGCTTCCATATCAAGTGGGCTCTTGGCCAGGCCAATTTCTTGTATCTGATCAACAAACCTGCTTTTTTCCTTGATCCCAACTGTTTGTTTACCTCGAATAAGCTGAAGTCTAAACTTAACAATATTCATGGCACTCATCTGACTTGGAATCCATTCCTCAGGCATATCCATCATCTGAGTGTCTCCGTGAATTGGCGGAAGGACTGGTCCGACATAAACTTTTGGATAACCGAACCTACCGATAAAAACTGAGGGTGGGCTTGAGCCTTCCACCGTTTCTTTTAATTCTGAAGTTTGGTTCTGCTTTTGCTTTCTAGCTTCAGCATAAACTTTATCATAAAGACGGTTAAGATATGCAAGTTTTCCTCTGATCATGTTTTTTCTGCCTCCCAACAAACAATGAGAGAATAGCTTAATAAATTATTTTTTTAATTTTTTTGCTAAACGTTGTAGTTGTTTTTCATCTGCTCTTGGGCCTAATTGTGTGCTTAGGTATCCTTTATATTTTTTAAAATAGATTGATGTTTTAGCCCATATTTCTTTAAATTTATTTTCCAGTCCATGCAATGGATAAAATTTTATATGCGCATGGTTTATCCCCATACCTTCCATAACTATTGCAGTTCGTTTGACCTTTAGATTTTTATCCAATTTTTTTCCTACTTTAACTGCTGCTTTCATAAGCTGAAAATATGCATTTTGTGGCATATCAAATATGTAGGAGTCGTAATGTTTTTTTGTTAGTAAAAGTGTCATGCCATAAGTGTTAGGAAAAATGTCTAGAATGGCTAGATGTCCCTTATCCTCATAGACTTTGAAACTTGGTATTTTTCCTTCTACTATCGCACAAAATAAACATCCCTTAACCATATTGTTCACCCCGTAATTGATTCGTAAATTGGCATCTCTTACAAACACTTGTAGACGTTGGTTCTCCGCAGTTTGCACATTTGTTAAGTGCCATTCCTCCGCTTTGAATTTTTGTTTTAAACTTCGTTTCGAGTGCGTCTTGCGTATCTAAGTAATTGTTTAATATATTGAACTTGCTGCCAGGGTGTTTTGATTCTAGAGTATTAATAAAATCTCTAATCATTGGTCTGAATGCTTCACGAACGTATGGACATTCTAGGAAAGTGATTTTGAAACCCTTGAGGATAGAATAAAGAGCTATTTCCTTTTCAGGAATCCTATAAAGGGGGCGAATGCGAGGAACAAATTCTTCATCGTCAATAAGTCCGCCCATCGGAGTAAATCTCGCTAATTTGAAGGGTTCGTTTCGGATTATATTCATCATATATGATTGAACCGTATCATCAAGATTGTGGCCAACTGCAAGTCTATCCACGCCTACTTCCTTAGCTGCTTTATTCAGCGCCCATCTTCTGAAAACTCCACAGTAAGTACAAGAAATTTCTTTCTTGTTAGGATTTACCATTACTTCGTCCATCGAAGTACCGATTTCTTTTTTATAGGAGAATATCTTAAGCTCCACACCGAGCTCAGCACACAGTTTCTCTGCATCTTCAATCGTTTTATTGCGGTAGCCGTGAATGCCTTCATCAATTAGAATGGCAGTCAGTTTCGTTCTCATTGGCTTTGCGACCTTATACAACAAAGATAGAAGTGTGAGACTATCTTTCCCGCCGGATACTGCGACACCAATATGCTTCGCACCCTTCAGAAGCTTGTGATCTCTGATTGTCTTTTTCACACGTTTTTCAAAATTGAAGATAAAATGTTTCTCACACAAGCTTCGCTGTGCGTATGCTAAGTGAATTACAGCTTTAGAAGAACAGATAGAGCATAGCGTATTCCCCTCGTTTTTTCCCTTATTTTCTTCCATTTATCCACCAAAAATAACTTGCTGTATCTCCATTTGGTCTGTATCTTTAACTAGATCTAGCTCTGTTACTATCTCGCCGTTTCTCTTGACTATAACAATCTGATCACTAATTTGTAGCTTTTGTAGCAATTCCTTAACTGTACCTGAAAATTTGATTATCTGAACTGATCCGTTAATATTACAAAACATAAATAGACTAACACGATAAAATTTATAGCAGTTACTAAAGAGTATTTGACAGGATGAACTGTTGAAAAGAACAGATTTAACAGTCAGTCTTTTTCGTATTTCTCCCAGGGATATACTATCCACTTTCCATCTGCCAGTTTTCCATAAAAGTCAGGTTCGACAATCTTTTTACCTTTCTTATTAAACAAAACTGCGAGATAGAGTTTCTTTGCTCCTTTTGAATAAAAATGACGCTTAACAAGGCTAAGTGTCTTACCTGTCTCAATAACATCATCAACAATCAGAATCGATTTTCCTTTAACGTCCGCTGCTGAGTCTTCAATAATCTGAGGCCTTGCAATGGTAACACCTGGTTTTGTATAAAATTTAACCCGAATCGTTGAAAGATTTTTGTTTTGAAATATCCCGGAGATAATACGGCCAGGAATAAGTCCACCTCTGCTTACGCCCATAATAAGATCTGGACTAATTCTTGCTTTTTTCATTTTTTTATGTAAATTAACACATAAGCTTTCGATGTCATTCCAGCTTATGTGCGTCTTATCAGGTTGCGCCATATATTATTATGTTTTATAAATAAGATCTACCTTTAGTCTTTGTGAACTTATGAAAATAGATATGCATATGCACACTATTTATTCGGATGGCGCAAACACGCCTGAACAGATGGTTGCAAGAGCCAAAGCAGTTGGCCTCAACGGAATTGCTCTCACAGATCATAATACGATTGCAGGCATCGAAAGAACAAGGATAGCTGCAAAAGCAGTTGGCTTGCTGCTTGTTCCAGGTAAAGAAGTTGCAATAATGCACGAAGGCAAAAGGATCGGTGAGATACTCTGTCTGTTTCTTGAGAAGGATACAAAAAAGGATATTTATCCAGTTAATAAAATTGCCGATCTTCTTGATGAACTTAAAGACCAAGATGCTGTATGCTCTATCCCACATCCGTTTGATGATCTGATAAGAAAACAAGGAGTTGTAGCGGTTTTAGAAAAAAAGGGGAAAAAACCAGATGCAGTTGAGGTTATGAATGGAAGAAACTCGGCATATATGAATGCATTAGGTCTTGAATATGCACTTAAGAATAAACTGGGCCAAACTGCAGGCAGTGATGCACACAGAATGGAGGAAGTAGGACACTGCTATACTTTTTGCGAAGCTAATAATTTAGAAGAATTTAGAAAAATGATCAAAAAGAAACAGAGCAAAGCTATTGGTGTACAAAAAAGTGCAGCTGCTATTCTCTATCACAGACTAATGGCAAGAACTTCCAGATTATTTGGTAAATTAAAAAAATAATAAAAAAATAAAAAATTTAACCAAATAAACCAGAGAGACCTGCGGCTGCTTCTTCTTCAGATTTCTTTTCTTCTTTTGGAGCTTCTTTCTTTCCTTCAGCGTGTGCTGCACCTGCAGGAGCTGCCATCATAACTGGAGCTGCTGCTGCATTCTTTAGCACTTCTTCGATGTTGACGCCTTGTAGAGCGCTTACAACCATCTTAGCCTTAGCTGGATCCGGACTGATGCCGGCAGCTTTGACAGTGCTGTTCAGTGCATCTTCGCTGATTTCTTTCTTTGCATCATTTAAGAGCAAAGCAGCGTAGATATATTCCATACTCATTTTTTCACCTCAAATTAACATTAACTCTATATTGTGTGTTGTGTATACCTAGATCAACTCAGGAACTTGAACCTGTTCCAACTTTTGACTCAAGCGCTGATGCTTGTCTTGCAGCTTTCTTAAGAAGTTCTTCCGCAAACTCTGGGAGAGCAATATTCTGCTCGATACCTACAGCTCTTGAATTTCTGTAAGCCTTCTTCAGCATTCCTTCAATATTTTGTTTAGTTGGATAACCTATTTCCATAGATAAATTGTAAGCACCCATATGTGCTTGACCTATTTTTCCTAAGAATTCTTTTTCATCAACATGTAATACGTCTTCAATGTAAAGAATGCCGTCTTCAATTGCTGCAGGAATACTGACATTCAACTCAAAAGGTCTGATGTCAAGCTTTTGTAACGCCTTAGCCATCATATCTGTAATTTTAGCTCCTTTCTTTGCAACAGTTGAATCCTTACCTATCGCAATTTTTCCTCCTTGAATTCTTGCATCAATTCCAGCCTGTTTTAATTCTGAAAGAACTGGCCCAGGAGGAAGCATAGTCTCTCCAGCAGGAACAACAATATCATATGGTGCAACCTGTTCAGGCTTTGCATAAACCTTCAACGGATTCCCACGTGCTTTCTTGTAAAGCATGAATGGATCTAAATCAGAAAGAAGAATTGCTTTTTCACCAGTGGTATATTTTGATAGTTGATCTTTCTTTGCCTTCTTCAATGCACGATTAAGCAGAGTTGTCTTATTGATAATAACTCTACCCTTGCCTTTCAGCGCTTTTCTAAGTGAATGAAGCAAACTGGCAGGTAATGTGTGAAGGTCTACTATAGCTACTACCTTTGCACTTGCAATCTCTTTTGCCATTTGTTCGACTATGTCTTTCTTTTCCTTCTTCACCATTATTATGCACCGATCTTAATTGATTTGCCCATCGAAAGTTTTATGTAGGCTGAAGCGATTTTTGCTTCTCCTTGTTTGTTTGATAGAACATTAAAAATTGCAGTCACATTTTCGTATATGTCTTCTGGAGACATTTTTTCTGTTCCAACTGCACAATGAACAGTTGGCAAGTTCTTACCTTTAGTTCTAAGTTTGACTGTATCGCGAACATTCTTGAGCATCTGTCCGATGTTTCCAACTATTGGTTTTGGAAGTTTTCCACGTCCTCCAAGGACTTGGCCAAAGCTTTTACCGATCTGCATCATAAGTTGTGGCTGTGCAAAAAATTCGGAATCGTCTGCCATATTCTTGAGTTTTTTCTTCTCAAGTTTTGGTATGTCAGCTGCAGGGATTATAACATCAGCACCAGCTGCCTTAGCATCTAATGCGACAGCTCCATCTGCAAATACTACGATATTCGTATGTTTGCCTCTGCCTTTTGGAAGTGGAACTTCGAGATTCAGTTTGTTTTCAGGCTTTGAAAAATCGACATCCTTGAAATTAATGGCTAGCTCTACAGTTTGTGCAAATTTTCTTGACCCTTTATCCTCGAAGCACTTATTAATAGCGCTGAGTAATTGCTCTTTCGAATACATACTTATCGTTTCCCTCCCGCAAACCTGCGGTCCAAACGGGAGAAACAGATACTGAATTTATTACTAAGATAAACTATATAAAACTACGTCCTGCCTATCAAATTGATTCTATGAGAGACCTGACAAGCCGTAAGTCACTTGGTAATGCCAATTCTTTGTGGTACTGGAGTAAAGCGAGAAATCCATTAAAAGTTGCATTTAATTTTTTAGTTATCTACACTGCCAAATTCTTGCCATCTCTGAGACTTAAGAATCTCTGTTACAGACTTGTCGGAGCAAAGATTGGAAAGAATGTTTCAGTTGGACTTGATGTAACATTAGACATTTTTTATCCAGAACTAATTGAAATTGAAGATAACTGCATTATTGGGTTTAACTCCGTAATTCTTACACACGAATTTCTTATAGATGAATGGAGAACTGGTAGGGTTAAGATAGGAAAAAATGTAGTTATTGGTGCAAATTGCACCATCCTTCCAGGTATTTCAATTGGAAACGACAGTATTGTTTCTGCTATGTCACTTGTGAACAAAGATGTTCCTCCGAAAACTTTCGCTGGAGGAATACCTGTAAAAGTAATCAAAAAATTGAGGAAATAAAATGAAAGACCAAGCACTAAGCAGAATTGCGATAGCATTATTTGTAATAAATATTGCTGCATTCTTTTATGGAGTTTATTACTACAACTCTCTACTTGCAAAAACAGACCCGCTGCTTTGGATTTTTGCGCTTGACTCGCCAATGCATGCACTTCTTTTTGCAGCAGCAATTGGGTTAGCTCTGATCAAGAGAGCCAATGATTGGATAATAAATCTTGCAGCAATCGGATCGATTAAGTATGGAATATGGACAATGTTCGTCATCCTGTTTCAGTCAGAATATTTCCTTTCGCCAGAAGTAGCTTGGCAATATGTATTTTTGTTTGTAGCCCACATTGGACAACTTGCACAGGGGTTATTTCTAATTGGAAATAGAAGAATGACTGCGACAATGCTGTTTATACTGGGTGGATGGACACTACTGAATGATTATGCAGACTATGGACTTGGAACACATCCGATAATCGGAGAAAAAGGAATTGAGATAGTTGCTATTGGAACTATCGTTATATCCATAATTTCAATTGTGATTGTTTATTTTGGTGCACAGAAAAGAGTGAATCTGTTCAAACAGATTCCAGTTCTTGATGGGCTCAGAAACCATTTATTTAAACAATAAGTTATCATAAGGGTATTTCACAAAGTGAAAAGCCTCGCCGTTTGCTTAGAAAAAAGTTATCTCCAGCGGCCTTTTCTGAAGTAAAAGATGTAAACTAGGAGTAGGATTACCACTGCTGCAGAAACGTACAAAGGTAATGAGGATTGTTGTTGCACCTGCGTTGAGATTGTTTTTGTTTGATAATTTGCTTTTTCTATAAATAACGACAATGGACCTTCTCTAGTCGGTGTGAATGTAAATAGTCCGTTAGGATCTGAAACTGGATATTTGACACCTTCGATTGTAACAGAAAAATTAGTTAACGGCTTTCCGGAGATGTCCTTGAATTGAAGTGTAAATGGAGATTTAACTGTAACTGACTGAGGAATAGTCACATTAATCTTCGGCAATTTTTCTTCTGAGAAAACAAAATTGTAAACTGATTCAGTATAAGGTTCAATTTCTACGTTTCCGGCTTTATCAGTCGCTCTACATTGAATTGAGATCGGACCTTCTGATCCGCCAATAATAGGTAAGACTGTATTCCATTCCTCAAGACCGTTAGTATTTTGGAATTCGTTAGGTACAGCTTTTATTTCAACTTTTGCAACACCTGCATCAGCGTATGCCTGCCCTGCAAGTGATGCTCGCGCAAAGATAGTTGCATTATTCTCTGGAAAACTTATTCGGCAGGATATAGTTGAAATTGCCGTAACTGTACCGTTTAATGTTGTTGTAAAAACTGTTCCGTTTGAATAAAGGAGGGAAGATGGCCAATCATCAAGTTTCTTTGACCATTTCACAGCACCTGTATCTGCATCAAGTGCATAAACACTCTTATCGTTTGATCCAATGTAAATAGTTTTATTCACGACCAATGGCGTCGTTCGTATAGCATCTCCTGCCTTAAACTTCCAAGCTATGTCTCCAAATTGATTAAGTGCATATAAATTTTCATCATTGGAACCTATGTAAAATCTATTTCCTGATGCGATTGGTGAAAATAATGCATTACCTAACTCTTTACTGACATTTATGGAACCGGTTGTCGTAACACCCATAAAATATTTGTCTGCCCCGACATAAATAATATCGTCAACAACAGTTGGCATAGATCTCCAGACCGACCGACCAGTGTCAATTAGAAGTGTAGATGTACCGCCTATGGGATCGACTACGTAAAGTTTTCCATCAGTCAAAAACACAAAGACTTTTCCACCATTGATAACTGCTGAACCTTCTGACTGACCTGGCAGCGTAATGTTTCTTAGCAATTTGATAGTTGAGGGATCATTGATATCGAATACATATATCTTCCCGTCTTTTGCTATTGCAACAAGTGTTCTGCTGTCGTAAACCAATGGCGTTGTTAGGATAGGAGAAGTTGTTGAATAATTGATCCGCTGCCCTCCAGTGTCCTTTCTGACTGCAACCATTCCCTTATCTGTAGCTAGATAGATCATCTGACCAACAATAGTTGGCTGGACGGAAACAGGAACTCCGAGTTCTGCTGTGAATTTTCGGATACCTGTCACTGATACAGCGATAAGCCTTCCGCTTGTTGATACGGAATAAATTGTTCCGTCATCAAGGATAGGTGAAGCAAACGTCTGTGTATTTGTTGCAGTCCATTTAACATCAACTTCAGCAGCAGATAGGATAGTAAGATTAATTGCTATCAAAAAGAGGACAAAAATTGAAAAGCTGAACTGTCTCCCTAAGTTATTATTTGAGAACTGAATCATATTCTCCTTTCTTTATTTTTTTAGCGATGGCTCGCGGATCTACGCCCTCGCAGGTAACACCAATTGAAAGACATGTACCAAGAACAGTAAGAACTGCAGGCTTAAGTTCGGTTGCATTCATACCGCCTAACTTCATTTTTGCAATCTTTACAACCTGCGCAATTTTAATGTCACCAGCTGGTGCCGGCTTCATGCCTGGTTCTGCTTTTGCACCTGTCTCAATGCCGATCTCTTTTTTAACGAGTGAACTAACTGCTGGACTGCCTACTTCGACTTTGAATGATTTTGTTTCCTTATTAACAATAACTTTAACTGGAACAGTTACACCTGCAAAATCCTTAGTCTTATCGTTTATTTCTTTAACAATATTATTGACATTAACACCTAACGGTCCGATACTTGTTGCAAGTGGAGGTCCACCTGAAGCCTTTCCGCCTTCAACCAAAAGTGAAACTGTTATTTCAGCCATAATAATCACTTATTTACACATTTACTCTGTCGTCTGTCTTGTCTAATAACGTAATATCGTATAATCATACAAATTTAAATACTGAATCGAACGCCGCGCTCAAACGTCTGCTTACCTGAAATGACATCTAAACACGACTGCTTGGCCTCAGCATCTGTAATTTGATTGCATAATACGCTATTCTTTGTGTCGTATGCAATCTCCCTGAAGCACCAGTAATCTCTTATTATAGTGTCCTCAATTTTACTGCATATGCTTGAATCATTCAAGTTTTTCGCAACTTCGCGAAAACATTGATCCTTCTGAGAATACTTGGCAGATAAGCTTTCACAAGCATTTGGATCTGTTTTAAGGTTCACACAACCAAATGTGACTAAGGATAACAGAAGAATGGAAAAGAGAAGTACAAATGGTTTGAGCTTCATCTTACCTATTCCTCAACTTCAGCTTTCCTTATCAGCTTCACACTGGTTGACTTTGTTGTGACCGGGACAGGAACTGCCACTTCTGTCAGTTCAACTGTGATTGTATCCTTTGTCTCATCAACTCGTATGACCTTAGCACGCTCGCCCTTGAATGGACCAGTTATGAATTCAACTGTGTCCCCTTTGGCAACAGGGATTACTTGAGCGCGTGCCTGAGCAATCGTTACGATTTCGTCAAGATTGATATTCTTCGGTAAAACTCCTTTAATGTGCGGGATATCCTGTGCAAACTTTCTAGCTGCAGAAAGGTCTGTAACTTCAACAAAAATGTATCCTTTAACGTCCGGAAAGATGAATACTGCTGAAATACCTTCGGACGATTTCTTTATCTTATTTACAAGCATGTCAAGGACTATATGCTCTTGTCCTGCTGTAACTCTATACGAATAAATCATTTTATCACTCACCAAAATTTAGACTTTCTTCTCAATAATATTGAACAGAAGGGATATTAAAAATCCCAGTATACCCATAATGAACACGCCGATTATCACAATCTTGAAATTCTCACTTATCTCTTCTCTTGTTGGCTGTTTACTTACACGCCATACGTATACTGTTCTTTCGTATAAGTCCTTTAATTTTTTTAAAACCATTTTATTACCCTATAATAAAATATTCGCTTTATTAAAAGCGAACCATTTTTTCACTCCTTGAAAAAATAGTTTCCTTATTTTAAGGAAAACCATTTTCTCGATCATTGAGATAATATTCTCCTCGTTCAAAGGAAAACTATTTCCTCACTCGAAAGTAAATATAATATAAAATATAACTCGATATTGATTAAACTGCGAGATCTAATTCGTCTAGATCGATTGCTTCAACCGCAGCTTGACTGGCAGGTGATTCTGCAATTCTTGAACTGTAATCAGGAATCTTAGCCCCTGCAAGTACTACTAATGTTTGGATGGCAGACTTCTTAAGGTTTCGCTCTACCCTGGCGCCCCAGATTATGTGTGCATCAGGAGATATCTTCTTAGCTACTTCTGAGGCAATCATTTCCGCCTCGCGCAGAGTCATGTCTTCCCCACCTGTTACGTTAATTATCGCACGATTTGTAGTTGTTATATCAACATCAAGCAATGGACTGCTAAGCGCAGTTTCAATTGACACCAATGCACGTTCATCATACGGCGAATCAACCATCGACTCACCCACACCTATCATCGCATACCCCCCTTGTTTCAGAATCGTACGGAGATCGGCAAGATCCAAATTGATCAGACCAGGGACTGTGATCATTTCTGCAATTCCCTTAACTGCCCTTGAGAGCACTTCATCAGAAACACGAAATGCAGTATCTAGAGGCAAGTCTGGAACAATACTCAGAAGTTTGTCATTCGGGATTACAATTAGTGTATCTACTGCCTTCCTCAGGTTTTCAAGTCCTTTAATTGCGTTCTCTCTTCGTCTTGCCCCTTCAGAAGCAAATGGCATTGTAACAACGCCAACTGTCAATGCACCCAATTCACTTGCAATCTTAGCCGCAATATGTGCACTTCCAGTACCGGTTCCTCCACCCATTCCACAAGTGATAAAAACAAGAGATGCATCCCCAATCAGTTTCTTTATTTCCTCTGCAGATTCTGAAGCCGCCGCTTCCCCTACTTCGGGATCACTTCCCGCCCCAAGGCCGCGTGTCGTCTTCTTCCCGATAAGTACTTTCCTATCTGCTTTTGTCTTCATCAGATGCTGAACATCCGTATTCATTGCAATGGTGGTGGCACCAACAACGCCTATCTGAGTCATCCTGCCTAGCGTATTACTGCCGCTTCCGCCCATTCCTAAAACATAAATTTTCGGTTTTGTTGACTCGTAAAACTGGAGAAGCTCTTTATCGTCATCACTGATTCCATCCGTAAATCCTTGCAGTTCCTGTTGGCCTTGAAGTGGAATTTCAATTATCTTTTTCATCGTTTCTTCGGTCATTTTATCTTTCTCATTTTATGGTGCCCAGTGCGCCTTGTTTACTTCTATTATAAGAAATGATTAACTTTATATGTCTTATTCAAGGGCGGAAAGAGATAAATAGCTAAAACGATTATCAGAATTATGCTTTTTAAATTTCCTAAGCGACCTGAACCAATTGATAGATCAAAATATGATTATGATCTGGCATTTTTCGGCGCTGGCCCACAAGGTACTGCTGGTTTTAGGACCGCAACAATGGCCGGATTAAGGTGTGCGTTATTTGAAAAAAAGGACATTGGACATGGAGACAAATCAACAAGTATAGGACACAAAGGAATAAGGTATATTCCATATATGGAATTTCGATTGATCCTTGAATCCCTGAAAGGGATGAGAACTTTACAAAAGATAGGTCCACATCTAGTCTGGCCGCTGGAATTTTTGTTCCTAGGATTTAATGATAGCCAAATACGACCGTGGATGATAAAAGGAGGAGTTAATGCAGTTGGATTGATCTCACACATCTCTAATCGATTCGGACCAGCTTCTGTTTTAACAAACCAACCGTTTAACCAATGGGCAAAAAAGATATCGAAAACAGACTTAACAGTTAAACTGCCAGGAATAAGAACACACGGATTAATAGGCGGAATTGCATATCATGATTGTTTGATAACATACCCAAAAAGGCTCTGTCTTGAAAACGTACAGGCTGCGACAGAAAATGGCGGAAAATTTTACAAACACACGAAAGTAATTAATTTTATAGAAAGAGACGGAGTCACCAGAATAATTGCACAAGAAAAAAATGGAAATGTGATAGAACTGCGCACTCCGCTTGTAATAAATGCAGCTGGGCCGTGGGTTGATGAGGTTAACCAAAATATAAAACTGAAAGAAAAAATCAAAAAACAACTTTATAGATCAAAAGGAACACATATTGAAATTGATAAAAAAAATTGGACAGAAATAAATTCGGCTATTTGTTTTGAAGGAATTGACAAAAACTTAATTTTTGTCATCCCGACAGTTTATAATCGATTAAGAATCGGACCGACTCACGGAGAGGAGTATACGGGTAGATCGGATGATGTAAAACCAACTAGAGAAGAGATAATTAGTATTATCAAATCTGTTAACGCAGCGTTCCCTCTCGCACAGATTACTGAGAAAGACGTTGTTCATGCAGATTCGGGACTACGTGCTCTTCCTAGACCAGACAGAAATGGAAGAAAGCCTGAAGAAATTTCAAGAAAGTCGGTAATTATCGATCATGAAAAAGAGGACGGAGTTAAAGGACTTATCTCATTAACCGGTGGAAAACTTACTACTCAAACAGAGGTTGCCAAAAAGTTGACAAACATAATACTTGACAGATATGGTTTGCCGCTTATTGAATCTGAAATAGACGTACCATTACCTGGTGCAAGAGGGATTTATGACACGTTTAGTTCGTATAAAAAAAGACAATCAAGAGGCGCATCGGAAAAATACAAAAAATCACTGGAAGAGATCGATCATCTAATTGATTTATATGGCAGCAGATACCAGGAAGTATTAAATATCAAAGCAGACAATCTCCTTACTAAACAGATTATACATTCAAAAGATAAGGAATTTGCAGTTACTCTGAATGACATTATAAGAAGGCTAGAAATAAAAAATCTGGAAAAAATTTACGATATTGCAGTAGAAGCTGCAAAAGTTTATAGATGGACAGAGGAAGAGGTAGTTCGTGAAATAAAAAGTGCGGAAAAAGAATGGGAAAAAAATAAACCATTAGAGCTTAATTCATAATTCGGATCGTACATAACAACTTAAAACTCTTTTCACATATCCATTCATGGCAGCTGGAACAGCAGAAGTAGAAAGGATCATGCGAGACATCAGGGTCTTAAAGATTCAAGGTGCTAGAAGGGTTGCGGCGGCAGCGGCAAAAGCACTTGTAATAGCTGCCAAGAGGAGTAAAGCAGAAAGAATGGACAAGTTCATTGAAGAACTTGGATCCGTTTCAAATAAACTCATTTCTCTGAGGCCAACGGAACCGATGGTCAGAAACACGCTGAAATATTTCATGGCCTACATTGAAGATGGAAAGACAGTCAAGGACATGAAAAGAATCGCTGAAGAAACCGAAAAACGATACGATAAGGAATTTACTGAGAATTTCAACAAGATCGTTGAATACGGGGCATCGCTAATTGAACCAGGATCAACTGTACTTACTCATTGCCACAGCACAACTGTCAATGCCATTCTTATCCTAGCAAACAAAAAGAAAAAAATCAAAGTTTTTGCAACTGAAACCAGACCGCGGTTCCAGGGACATCTGACCGCAAAACAACTTTCCGAAGGAGGAGTCGATGTTACTTTAACCATTGATTCTGCAGTGGGATACGTAATGAAACATGAGCACCCTGATCTGGTGATGGTTGGCTGTGATGCCATTTCTGCACAAGGCCAGCTTTACAACAAAATCGGCACGTCAGTCATTGCAACTATGGCAAACGTAAACAACGTTCCATTTTATGTCGCCACCCAACTCTATAAATTTGATCCGATATCTAGATGGGGTAAGATGATAACCATTGAGATGAGACCGTCAAAAGAAGTTCTGAAAACACAGCTGCCAAAAGTCAAAGTTTTAAACCCGGCATTTGACATTACAGATGCCAAGCTTATAGAGGCATACATAACCGAAGCAGGCGTAACCTCTGCACAAGAGATTGCACACGCTGCAGAAAAATATGGAAAATTGAACATTTAATATTTGAATAATAACCCAAGCAGAATATCTGGTGAAAAAAATGACAAATAAAACTAGCAACTCAAAGAACAACTCGAAAAATAATAAAAATGGACCGAAATTCCATGAAAAAATTCACAAACGAAAAGTCAAATATTTTGATGTCGAAGCAGGAAAGAATATTGCCATCATAAATGATGCTGATGCACAAGGGATGGATATTTTCCTTTCAGACCGAGTTAAGTTAAGCTACAAAGGAAGAGATACAATAACCATAGTTGACACGAGCAAGCACATGGTTGAGAAAGGAGAAATTGCGCTCTATGCTGACACAGCTGGGTCGCTAGGACTTAAGGGAGGAGAGATGATCGAAATTGAACATCTTCCCACACCTGCTTCTCTTGAATATATCCGAAAAAAAATGGATAGACGAACCCTCACAACTGACGAAATCAAATCAATAGTTTCTGAGACAGTTGAAAACAGGCTAAGTGAAGGCGAATTGGCATCGTTTGTTGCAGCAGCATACATAAATGGATTCAATATTGATGAAACAGTTGCTCTAGCAAGATCGATGGTGGATACTGGCAGGACGTTAGACCTTAATGTCCACCCAATTGCAGATAAGCATTCGATCGGAGGTGTGGCAGGGAACAGGACAACAATGATTCTTGTACCAATCCTTGCTGCTGCTGGCGTTTACATTCCAAAAACATCCTCGCGCGCGATCTCATCAGCGACTGGAACAGCGGATACGTTTGAGGTTCTTGCTCCGGTTGTATTGCCTATTGAAGATCTAAGAAAAGTTGTACTCAAGACACACGGATGTGTTGTTTGGGGTGGCGCAATAAACCTTGCACCAGTTGATGACAAACTGATAAGGATAAGAAATTCGCTTCACCTTGATCCACGAGGACTTCTCTTAGCATCGATTCTTGGTAAAAAGAAAGCAGTCGGAGCGGAATATCTTGTTGTAGATATTCCAATTGGGAGAGGGGCAAAGATAGAAGATGAAAATGAAGGAAAGAGTCTTGCTAATGATTTCATTCAAGTTGGAGATAAACTAGCAATCAAAACACGATGCCTTATTAGTGACGGTAATGATCCTATCGGCTTTGGCGTCGGCCCGGATTGGAATGTAAAGATGTTTTTGAAGTTTTATCAGGAACTGGACCATACGAACTTCTTGACAAGGGAACACTGATGGCAGGAAGTATCCTTGAGATGGTTGGAAGGGCACCAGTTGGTAAAGGAACAGACATTGCACTTAACG
>CAYHPR010000011.1:0-1428 GCA_964358895.1 Microcaldota archaeon | reverse complement strand
GAATAGAGATAGGAATAAAAATTAAAATTGAATCTTAATCATTTCTTTTTCATACGTGGCTCAATTTGTTCTACTCTTTTTTCATGGAATTCGACATGTTCTTTTATTGCTTTCAGAAGGTCTTCTTTGTTTTTTGAGGATAAATGTTCGTAATCTATCTGCAACTCTTCTGCAGATTTCTTTGCAATATAAGAAACAAATTCGTCCAGATCCATTTCTTTCATAAAGACCTTACCCTCACTCTATGATTGGCCAAAAACTCCAGCTCTCCTTTTTCTGCCAGTTTATCTATTCTGTTAGTTGCATTTCTTTGGATAGCTAATTTGTCCTGCTCTTGTTTTGGTACAAATCCAAGTGTTTTTCCTTCCGCCATACAACCAATCCGTTAAGATTCTATAAAAATATAGCGCCCAGGGGAAGACTTGAACTTCCGACCTTCTGGTTTCTGCTAATTTGTGAAACTTTGATACAAAGTTTCTTAACAGCCAGACGCTCTACCGTTCAGCCATGTAAAAAAGTTATTCTTTTACACAGAAACTGAGCTACCTAGGCACAATTATTTATTCTGATTGAAAGTTTATAATCCTTTTATCTTGTCTTTAACTTTCTTCTTCTCGTACTTTTCGTAGTAGTAGAGATTGATTCCACCAAATACGGTTGCTGCAAAATTAAGGAATAGGAAGATATAATCGGAGATTAATACGGAATAACTAGTCAGTAGTAGACTCCCTAGAAAAAGCAAATAAAGAAAACGTATGTCTGCGCCTACGCGTTTAGTTTTAATTGTTCTGAGAGTCTGAGGGATCCATGCAATAAGAAGCAGAATTGCACCTAAAATGCCTACGAATGCTATCAGTGACATCTTATGCCTCTGTCTTTTGTAGAGATCTTGCTTTTTCTCGCTTAAATTCTTTCAAATGATAATAAACAGTCCTTAAAGCAATTCTTGTTTTTTTATGAATTTCGTATGCAGGGAGACTAGAAAGTTCTTTTATTCTCCCGACATCAACAACTGGACTTTTTCCTCTCTTAAGTTTGACAACTTCTATTTTAACATTCATTTGAGAAAGAGCTTTTATCGCACGTTTTGGAAGATGATTGAATGTGCCTTGACTGCAAACAATCTTTTCAACTTTCTTCTTTGAACTGAGGATACGTAAAATATCCTTTATACTAACTTTTCTCTTAAGAATTTGCACAAAGTCACCTAATCTTATTTTTTCTTTCTTTAACTCGAAAGTTATCCTTTCATGAGTTCTAAGAATTTCTTCGCCTGACTGGACGTCTTTCTATATGAGGATAATTGAATTGCCGCACTTTTAATTTCATTTTCACTAACTGAAAACTTTTCTGTACACAAACTTATTGGTTTGCCTGATAAATGGACAAAAGCAGCTCCTAGAATCTTTCCTGGAAGGTTTGGACCAA
>CAYHPR010000010.1:16870-27482 GCA_964358895.1 Microcaldota archaeon | reverse complement strand
TTATGCAGAGCGAGAGTGATTTCACTAAACCATTAAATCCAAAAGAGGAGGTTTCTGAATGTTCACAATATGCAAGTTCGACAAAGAAGATGTGTAACGGTATCATTTCACTTGCTAAATATCAAAAGGAAGCAATGATTAAAACAAATTCAGATATCGGCAAGTCACCAGATATGATTCATCTTTATTTAGCAATTATCGGATACAAATCCGGTAAGGTTAAATTTGATTCCGAAGTATCCAGTTATCTAAAAAATCCAGGCAGTTATGCATTTTCTGATGGAAGTGCCCTTAAGATAATTGCAAATGCAGCCGCATTTAGAGACGCTTGTAAAATTTGTGAAAATTAAAGAAACAGAGGATAAGAAAGCTATTTCGGAATTATCTTCTTTATTATCGCTTTAACGTGTTCTTTAGCATGTTTGAATATTCCGATCTTAACTGGAATGTAAGCATTCAATATCTTATACGCCTTTTCAGCATCCGTATATTCGAAAATCAGTAGTATTGAATCATGTGAAGAGGTAATTGCAGAGATGTTGATCTTTTCTTTTGTCAATGGGGCCAGAAGCTTATGCAAAAGACCTGGAGAATTGACTAATTCTTCACCAGTTATACTAACCATACCCATATTTCTTTTAACTGTCATACTTTCGTACGGTGTTTTGGATACGGTATCAGTTAAAATGAGGGTTGCTTTTTCTGCTTCTGCTTCATCAACAAAAAAACTAAGATAGTTTTCACCGTTTCCAATAGCGTATACGTTCACTTCTTTCGACGCAAGTGCAGTTGAGAACTTTGAGAGCACACCTGGCGTGAGTCTTGCCTTTTCTCCTCCCACGGATATGGCCGCTATTGGCCTTCTATAATGTCTTACGGTTATCATGTAGTTTCACCAGTTATGTTTTGTCGACATTGCGAATTATATACTTGTTAAACTTAATTATCTTTCAGTAGAAGGGCTTTTAGTCTTGTCGCTGTTGGTGGATGCGTGCTGAAAATGCCAAGTAGTGAGCCTTTTTCTTCTTTTTCAATTGCTTCTTTCAGTCCTTCCCTATCGTCTAAGTTAAGCGCATCAACCAATTTATTTGATACAGCTCCTCCACTAGAGATATAAAATGAAGACATAGTAGGGTTAATGTCTCGCTGTGGATTGAGATTATAACTTATTTTTACAAGTGCTCTTGCCAGCGGCAGCGGATTTTTGGTTACATTTGCACTATGTGCATCTGCGAAAAGCTCTCGTTGTCTAGAGAGCCATAAAACAAATAATTGGCCTATAAATTGTGCAATAATTGCACCAATCCAAACCGCTAACGGATTCGGTCTGTCATCATCACTTTTCGATCCAATCCCAATCAAGACTGCGTAATAAAGGATGACTGGTAACACGGACGCAATTGTAATTATGACAACATCCCGATTCTTTATGTGCCCAATCTCATGAGCTAAAACTGCCGTTAGCTCTTCTTTATTCAGAAGTTTCAGAATTCCCGTATGGACTGCAATATAAGAATCCTTCTGCGTTCTGCCGAATGCAAACGCATTTGGTGTTGGATTATTTACTAGACACACTTTTGGTTTCGGAATACCTGAAGCAGCAGCGAGCTCTTCAATTGTTTCATGAAGCCATGGCTCCTGTTCTCTATTAACCTCCTTTGCGCCGCTGATCCATTTGACAATAATCGGTCCGATGTACCATTGGATGCCAATAAATATCAATGAAAAAGCAATACCTGCAACGAGTACTTCCTTTGCGCCAACTAATGTAAGTGCAATTGCAAATACTCCTGCTATAAACGCAAATACCAGGAAAGTTGTTAGCCAAATAGTTATGTCTAGTTGCCTCATCTTATCTCCTAAATCATCTGTCTTTCTGTTTAGTTATTCGATCTTTATTTTATGACCGCTTTCTTTTTCGTCTTTTTTCGGTTCTTTTCTTTCAAGAATTATCTCAAGAACTCCATTTTTGTAAGATGCTTTAGCTGACATAGATTTTACGCTTGCAGGAAGCTTAACAGATTTGTAATATTTCCTTTCTGGATTCTCTACTTTTATCTCTAAATTTTCCTCTCCGACTTTGAGGTTTATTTGTTCTTTTGATATTCCGGGCAGTTCTGCTATTACTTTGATATGTTGTTTTTCTTCAATAACATCTACCAGCGGTTCCCTTTCTTCTCTAACTCCTTTTTTCTTACCTTTTTCAATCTCAACTGGTCTGTCGCCAAATTCACGAACAATTGGTTTACCGTCCGGACCAATGGTTACAGAATAACCTCTTACAAACGATTTGCCTTCTCTCGCTCTTTTTTCAAGATCTCCTAGGTCAATGCCTCTGAAGCCTTCGCTAAAGTCCTTCAGCATATCTTCCATCATTCTTTCCATTTCGTCATCGAAAAATCCGAATCCAAATGGAGATCTTCGTCTTTTAGCCATTAGTACTCACACTTCTAAAAAAAACCAACCACTGTTAAAGTAATATGGCTAGTAGTATTTAAAAACATTTATCCAATTTAAAGCATGACTGACTCAAAACAGCGGCAAACTTCTTATTCAATTCAACTTCAAAAAGTACGAGTTGATTTTGTGTTTCATCTTAAAGATAGTATGGCACGTTATTCTGTAGAACTAGAGCAAGGAGCCAGATTAAAGGAGGCGGTGAATAACCTTCCTATTGCTATTAAATTTAAAGAAAGTCAGATTGGTAGCTGGGTTGAACAGATAGCTGAGATGGGAGAAATTGATAAAGAAGGTAATAGAACAGGTTTCGGTTGGCAGTTTTATATCCATAAACAAAATGAGACAGGATTGCCTTATACATTAAATACGAATGATTCACAGGACGTTTTCTTTCCAGGTATAAACGAATTCCAAGTCAGTCACAATCTGTTAATCGAGTGGAAGTATGAGTGTTACTCTTGTGATATAGATACTAAATCTCTTTTTGCTGCGACTAATAAAACTGGGGAAGCATATTATCTATTTACTGGTGAAGAAAAAAAACCAAGTAAAAAAGAGAATGTAATTCTAGCTAATTTAGAAAAAAACAAGCATAACTCTTCTTTTTATTATCTGGACAGTGATACCTCTCGATCAATTTTACAAAACTATTTTGTATTCGATCCCTATCTTAGTGCCTCAACAAATCAACCAAATCTTTCCTTGGTTGAAAACGAGCAAAATTATAAAAACGTCTATTCTAGTCAAAATCAAAGTTTCATTGATTACCTAAGTAGTTCCTTAGAACCCGGAGAAACCAGGCCGTTCTTTAATATATTAGATAAATTTAATTTGAAGATCGGCACAATTCACAAACTCTCGCTTAATTCTCCAAGCGTCATTATTGTTAAATCTTCAAATTTTCTGTTTCAGTATGTCAAAAGATTCCTACAACCTACACCTATCTACGCTATGGTACTAAAGATTAAACAGAGTTTATCAAGACTTAAACGCGTTTTATCTTTTATATCAAATAACCTGAAACAGTTGTATGGTCGTGTTTTTTCTATTTTTAAAATTAATCTAAATAAACTAATCCATTCTTTAAGAAAAATTAAGGAAAGAGTGGCTAATTCCTTAAGGTCCTTCTACGATTTTCGTATACGTATGCAAAAGATAGTTCATTCAATCAATAAATCTATCGGTAAAAGATTTATCTTAAAGGTAGACTTTCGGTTCAATAAAATAAAGGAGTCAATCTTTACCCGCTTGAACTTCAAATTTGTTTCTTCTATAATATCCACTTTACAAACCGTTAAATCAAAAGATATAATCTCTGAAAATAGACTGCTTAATAGCCGAAATAATCTTGATTCAATTCTCTTTAATTTATTCCAATTGTCAGGTCGAAATTATTTTGCATTAAAAGTTCTGGCAGTAATACTTGTTTTTTCAATTCTTATCTGATGAAGACTATTTTATCAGTATTTTTTAACTTTTGTTTTAATAATCATTTATGAAACATTGGTATTCTCATGCAATATTCGGACTGATTCTCACAGTCTTATTCATCACATTTTTTAGAAATATCCCTACATACGATATGCTTGTTGGTAGTGTTGCATTAGTATTAGGATCAATGATGCCAGACATTGACCATCCGAAGTCAAAGATACGCCAGTCGCTTAGAATACTTTTATTTTTAGTAGTGTTATTTTTTGTTTTGTTACTGCTTAATACCGAAACAGCGACGAATCTGTTAAAGGGATATACGGATATTCCAATTCTAGCTGCAGCGATCGTATCATTGTTCGTTGCAATTTTCATTGTCTTTTTAATTGACAGATTTATCCCACCACATCGCGGTCCTGTACATCGTATATCTGCAGCGATTGTTTATGCAGTTCTCTGTACAATTATCGCAGTATTTGTGAATGCAAATATTTTTGTGACAGCGTTCGCTGGGTTGATTGGTTATTTGTCTCATCTTGTCGGAGATATGTTCTAATCGTTTACTTCGATTGGTTAAGGCGTTTGTACTCCGCTTGCTTCTTTTTCTTTTCGTAAACTCCTAAAGACTTACCACACGATACACAGTAATGTACTTTTCTTTTTTCCATGTATCTAAGGTCATCTGCGTTTCTAAGATCTGTTGAATAAACGACAGATCTGTAATCGACAACTGCTTTTCCTCGCGGGACGTTTCTTCCGCATCCATTACATCTAACTAGGGTAGCTCTTCCTCTTCCCATATGCATCCCTCCTAGGACTTAATTTTTTATATTTTTTTTGATCATCCTGGCTGAAAAATTCTTCATTATTAACTGATGACACTTTTCCAAGACCAGTTCCGTCAAGTGTGTAAAGCTCTACGTCTTCTACTTTAAATGTATCGGTTTTAAACAAGGGGCCAAGAAGTTTTTGTTTCTCATTAATCCCTGTGCCAGTTATAAATTCATTAAATGCGGGGACAACTATTACGCGTGTTTTACTTTTTCCTACCTTTCCAACAGCCCAAGCTTTCTTTGCTGCTCTATATCCCAATTTATCTCTGAAAACTACAGCAGGGTGTGAGTGTGCAGCTACAATTGTTTCTGCTTTTTGCATTTTTTCACTCAAAATTTTATGTCCATGAAATATCCCAACATTTTCAATCAATACTTCTTCTACGGATGGAAAATATGATTTAAGTGCACCGTCATGATTTCCAGGTATAATTAACACGTCACATAACTGTTTGAATTTGAGCAGCAAGTCAGGAATTTCCAACGCAATCCGTCTATCTAGTTCTTCTTGTTCAGTTACAGCCTGCCAATATTCTTTTTCAATTGGTAGTCTGTGGCGGATATCTCCAACTAGAATTAGTTTGTGAATTTTATTTTCTTTTATCAATTTTTCCAATCTTTCTAGATTCTTTTTAATATAATTTCTAACTACCCCTTCAACACCGAGCGAAGTTTCTATACCTATATGCATATCAGCTACTACTAGATTTCTTTTTCCTGATTTCTCAAGAATAATTAGTGCAGGTTCACCGGGAATCATTCTAATAGAAGCCATACTTATATTAGTCGGAACTTCTATTTAAAGCAACCGGATTTTAGCTTTTGCCGGATGATGTGACAGACTATCCTTTGCTGTACAAGAAGATTTAAAAAATGAATTACAAATTTATCTGTTACAATGGCAAAAAAATCAACGACTAGACAAGGAACGCATAAGGCACAGGCAGCTATGGAGTACCTAATGACTTATGGTTGGGCCATACTTATTGTTCTCGCTATTATGGGTGTTCTTATTTATTTAGTCCGACCGCAAAAGGTTGAGAGCTGCAACGTTGGCGTTCCACTTCAATGTGAACCTGAACATTATACAATTAACAAGGCAGGCAATCTTACGATTCGTTTAACAAATATCGGATCTGTTAGATACTACATCCAAAGTACGACTTGTGGGCCAACTATTTACGCACCGGCAGCACCAGGAATAACGACTTATAGTTATCCTTCACCTGGAGTCTCGCTGGCTGCAGGTGGAAGCGTAGATCTATACTTTGACTGTTCTAAGTCTCAGAAACTCAATGAGCAAGCTACTTCAGGCCGTGACACATTCCAAGAAACGATCAGCATAAATTATTATCCTGCAGATGCGCCAGCATTCGCTAAGTCACAGCAGATCGAGATCGTAGTTAGATATCAGTGAGTGTAGGAAATAGTAAGAAATTTATTAAGTTCTTAGTTAGGAGATGCTGAGGATCTTATACAGGTCCTCAGGGTGATACGATGGCTAAAAAAATGACTAAAGAAGATTCAGATTGGCAAGAATGGCATCAGAAAAAAATGATGAAGATGGGGCTAGCATTATTCATTATCGGCGTTATTTTATACTTGGCCGAAGTTAAAGTAATTCCATACCCTGGAACATCTGTTTCATTAGGTGCAATTTTGCTTGGTCTTTTAGTACTCGCAAAATCTTTCATGCGAATGGAACACTAATTCTTTTTTTCTGTTTTTTATTCTTTTATTTTTCTTCTTATTTTCTTTTATTTCACAGCCTCAGTTAGCAGGAGTATTTTAAAATCTCTTTATCAATTCAGTTTATGAAGAACATCTATTGGTTCGAGGAGCTCAGCAAGGACAGTCTTCTTATTGCAGGCGGCAAAGGTGCAAATCTCGGTGAAATGATCAAAACAGGTTTTCCAATTCCCCCTGGTTTTGTTGTCAGCGGTGACACTTATTACGAGTTTATCCAGGCCAACGGCATTGATAAACTGATTGAACAGCATCTGATGTCTCTTGATGTTCGTGATACAAATAAACTAAACGAGGCAGCTGCGAAAATCAAAAATGCAGTACTTGAAGGAAAAATGTCAGAAGATGTTAAGACACAAATAATTTCAGCTTATAACGAGTTAAAGAAAAAAACTGGTACGACTTTTGAATATGTTGCTGTCCGCAGCAGTGCGACGGCAGAGGATTTGCCAAGTATCGCTGCCAATGAACAAGTATTGGTAAGGGTTGGAAACGAGATTATACATACTGAAATAGAGCAGCTCTATCACATGCAAAAGGAAAATCCTGCACAGATCTTTACACCTTCTTTGTCAAGTAATAGACTTGAATGGCTACCTGTTGAGCAAGTATATCAACACTATGTTGAAAATGCAGAATTGGTTAGGATTACTACTAGAAGTGGTAGAGCCATTACAATAACTCCAGATCATTCACTAGTTGCTTTGAATACGGATAACTGGACGCTGAAAAAAATTGCAGTTAAAGATCTAAAGGAAGATACTAGGATTCCAGTAGTTAAGCGCTTACCGCATTATGCAGACGGTACTAACGTATTGAATGTTGCTGAAGCAATTCGTTCGAAAGAGACTATCATACTTAATTCTGAAGTAAAAATTAATGAAGGAAAGGAACGATATCTTTCGGTACAGAAAGGCCTTCCTGAGAATATCAAGATAGATGAAAATTTCTCCTATTTTATAGGCGTGTATCTAGCTGAAGGTTCGACTTATGGTAAAAACTGTGTTGATATATCGTGTGAATCACAAGAGATCGCAGTTTGCATCACCAAATTCTGCGAGAGTATAGGCCTGAATCCAAGTGGTGATAAAAATGTTAGAGTACACAGTCCAACCCTTGTAGCACTGTTGCACGATCTATGCGGCCATCCATTACCAATTGCCGGGAAAGGTAGATCTGCACGAATCAAAAAAGTTCCAGACATATTCTACCGCCAACCGAAGCACAACATAGCAGCACTTTTAAAGGGGTATTTTGATGGTGATGGTTGGATAGAACAGAGTGGAGGCATCTGTGTTACATCTGTTTCACCATTTTTGGTTGGAACAGTTAGTTCATTGTTGCAGTTATTGGGCATAAGCTGCTGCATCACAAGGCGTGGTTCTACAGTTAGAATTCCAGTATTTGAAGCTGAACGATTCTTCAAAATAATTGGATTAACAGAAGATAAGAAACATAAAAGGCTAGAAGAACTTATAGCCAAATACAAAGCTCAAAACAAACACTACGATTTTATAGATACTTTGCCACCCAGCAAGAAAATAGCAGACCTGATGAAGAGCACTCTGAAAATTAATTTACCAATGCATAAGATCGAAGTTGTATCCTGCTCTGCATGTGGTTCAGAAGCTAGAAAAAATGGTAAACTTCTTACGTTGCAGCGTTATATGTGTGTAGCCTGTGGTAAATCTTATTCAGAAAATATCGGAGAGAAACAAAAGTTGCCTAGGAGCGTAATCGAAAGATACGTTAATTATGATGAATCAGGGCGTATTCTACCAAGCATGGTTCCATGGAATCAAGGAAATAGGATTCCAATGATTTATGGGAGAAATCATCTAAAAAAAATTGCAGAGGACATTGGTTCACAAGAATTATTAGATATAGTTGATTCCGATGTTATTTGGGATGAGATAAAATCAATAGAACACATTAAGTACACTGGTTACGTTTATGATTTCGTGGTTCCAGGCACCCAGAATTTTGCAGCAGGTGTTGGTGGTGTTATTACTCACAACACGGCGTCATTTGCAGGTCAGCAGGAAACTTTTCTTAACGTAATAGGGGAGGCTGCGTTGGTTGATGCTGTCAAAAAATGTTGGGCATCCCTCTTTTCTCCTCGATCAGTTTTCTACCGTGCAGAACAAGGCTTCGACCACCGTAAGGTCAAACTTGCCGCTGTCGTTCAGCATATGGTTCAGTCAGAGAAAGCAGGCGTTATGTTTACAATTGATCCAATTGGACAGGATCCGGATACTGTCGTTATCGAAGGAGCATACGGATTAGGTGAGACAGTTGTTTCTGGATCGCTAACTCCTGATACTTATAGTGTACATAAAAAGTCACTCAAGATCCTTGACAAAAAAATAGTTAAACAGGAATGGATGCTCACAAAAGTCGATGATAAAAATATTAAAGCAAATATTAAGAAAGATTTTCAACAACTTCAGAAGCTGTCAGATACTCAGATTCAGGAACTGGCAAGATTTGGTAGAAATATAGAAAACCATTACAAATGGCCTCAAGATATCGAATGGGCCGTGGAAGGAAACAAAATTTATATTGTTCAGTCAAGGCCAATAACAACACTTAAAGCATCAGTCACTGAGAAGTTTAAAGAAATCACGATGGTTGGCGAAGAAAGGAAAAGGCCGAAAGATACCAAGATTATTGGTGAAGAAAAAGAAATAAAAATAGCTGAAAAAGAAGTAATGGAAGAGGCAGGCGTAGAAGTAACGAAAGGAGATAAGATGGCTAAAGACGGAATTCCAATATCAGAAGCAAAAGTTTTACTCAGAGGTCTACCGGCCAGCCCAGGTTTTTCTACAAACGTGGTTCGTGTTCTTCTATCACCAGATGATATTGATCAAATGAAATCTGGTGAGATTCTTGTTACATCCATGACCACTCCAGATTTTGTTCCAGCAATGCGAAAAGCATCAGCAATCATAACTGATGAAGGCGGGTTGACTAGTCATGCGGCTATAGTTAGTCGTGAGCTCGGGGTGCCTGCAATTGTAGGTACTGGCGAGGCGACAAAGAAGCTTCGTGATGGAATGGTCGTTACGATCGATTCCATGAAGGGAATTGTGTATGAAGGCAAAGTCGACATATCTCAGATAGCAAAGCCTGAAGCACTCGCTGCAGGAGGCATGTCTGTTCCAATAACTTCAACAAAGATTTATGTCAATGTAGCAGAACCTGACATCGCTGAGAAAGTTGCAAGGTTACCAGTTGACGGAGTCGGCCTGTTACGTGCAGAGTTCATGATCGCCAATATCGGCAAGCATCCGCGCAAGATGCTCGAAGAAGGAAGAAGTCAGGAATTCACAGACAAGTTAGCAGACGATCTCGGCAGGATTGCAGGCGCATTCTTCCCGCGCCCAGTTATCTATAGAACAACTGATTTCAAGACTAACGAATACAGAAATTTGGAAGGTGGAGAGCAATACGAGCCCGAGGAAGAGAATCCAATGATCGGGTACAGAGGTGCGATGCGTTACATAAAGGAACCAGAAGTTTTCAAACTCGAACTCATGGCAATCAAAAAGGTCAGAGACGAGATGCGTCTCAAAAATCTTTGGGTCATGCTTCCATTCATCAGGCGCACAGAGCAGATTGCTGAAATAAAAAGAATGATGGAAGCAGTCGGTCTAAGGAGGACAAAAGATTTCAAACTTTTCATAATGGTTGAAGTGCCGAGCAGTGTGTTTATGATTGATGAAATGTGCAAAGAAGGAATTGACGGCGTATCTATCGGCAGCAACGATCTTACGCAGCTGATACTTGGTGTTGACCGGGACAATGCATCTATTGCAAAGGAATTCGATGAAAGATCCACTGCAGTTCTCAGAGCAATAAAAATTGTGATCGATGGTGCAAGGCGCAATGGCGTTTTGGCGTCGATCTGTGGTCAAGCACCTTCCGTTTATCCGGAATTCGCAGAAAAACTGGTTGAATTTGGAATTAATTCAATTTCAGTTAATCCAGATAGTGTCGAAAGGGCAAGACGTTTGGTTGCAAGTGCAGAACAAAAACTGCTGTTAGAGCGATCAAGAAAAATTGTCGAACGACTGGGTGCCGAAGATAAAGAAGTTAGACATACTGTTCCTTCGGAATAACTGATGTCAGGTTGGCGAAAG
>CAYHPR010000010.1:15528-16770 GCA_964358895.1 Microcaldota archaeon | reverse complement strand
AGGGCGTCTCTTGAAAAAGTATATGGAGTCTTATATGCTTCAAAGAAATTTAGTGTTATAATAGAAAAACCAGCACATTCTATTTTTCTGATTAAAATCCTCCCTAAAAATTCTTCGGATAATGTTGAATCAATAGCGTACTTACTGAATTAAAGTTAGTCAGCCATTAAATTTTTCACATCTCCATCAATCAAGATAATGCTTAAGAATCCTGACAATTAATCTCATTAAATGGGTTCAGAATCTATTGATCGTCTTTATTCACGGAAGATGAATTTCTTAAAGAAAACGTTCTACAAATTCGGTGCGCTCAAAACATTCTTCGATTCCTTTTCATGGCTTGGAGATGCATCGTTCGTACTCCTGTTCCTTGGAGTGACATTCTTCTATTTTCTTATTGATCTGTCCAGACAGTTGTTCTGGCCTATAGATCAGACTGCCACGGTTATCAGTTATCTATTACTTCTCTTCTTAGGTGCATATGTAGTATACTTTTACATATTATCAAAGGCGTTGGAGAAGAAAGGATTCAGACTAAAAATCTCTGGGATAGGCTGGACCTCTTTCTCAGCTTGGTTGGCACTCTTATTTACCGAATTCTTTACTGCATTGTTCAATTGGGCGAGTCCAGGTATTTTTTGGATTCAAATTGCCATTGTTTTGATGCTCGCATTGACATTGACTATTACGCTTTCAATCGGAAGTCCCGCATCTGCTGTTCTTTTCATTCTAATCTCAATCATAGGTGCAGGCGTAATAGCGTACAATTACGTGCGGTTATATGTCCTTATTCCTGTTCGGCTGGTTGAGTCGAATAGCGCCAGAGAAGCAGTAAGGAAGGCTTTGCCTAAAACAAGCGGGAGGATTGAAGGGATACTCTCACTATTTTTTGTTCTTTTCATCTTTGCCTTGATTATGTTATTCATTTTCTCTGTCATAGATCTAGTAACGTTCAGTTTGTCGGTATCCTTAGGCCAGATTGGAACGACTATAAATCTAGTCTTATCTAATGTTCTGACAGTATTCTGGTTATTTACCAGCGTCTTTGTTCTCGTTGAATATTATGCTGATTTGAAGATTAAAAGACAGGTAAGGCTTAGAAGACGTTGAGGCGATTATCCTTTAAATTAAATAATGTTTAATATAAACGATATTAACTACTGAATTAGTTGTGGGAGAGAAAGATTTTCTTAGAAATAAAGAAAATATTTTTTTATTCAAGGTGAGAAAATGATTTTATAT
>CAYHPR010000010.1:13464-15428 GCA_964358895.1 Microcaldota archaeon | reverse complement strand
CAGATCAAAAAATACGTTATAAGCGGACGCAGATAAGAAAGAGAGAAGGTGAAATAGCTGATTCTTTTGAAAAATTCTCCGAAATTAACAAAGCAGAACTTGAGGGAGATGACGAGCGTGGGATTCAGCTTGAGAAATGTAAAAGAGGATCTAATCAAGTAATCGAAAATAATGGAACCGTAGAGGAACTAAGAGAAAAAGTATATGACATAATCCAAAAGAAGATTGATCTGCTCAAACAAGAGCAAGGAAAAAGAAAGTAGTAGACTTAGTTAATAAAAACTGAAGTCTTAGAACCCGTAGGTTTCTAGTAGGTTGTTATTATGGTAAAAATTCTTTTCGCAAAGGTTAGCAAGGAAAACGCAGAGGCAGTAAAAAGAAAACTGGTGAATCTAAGTATCTTTGATAAATCTATTCAACCCTTCTCCAAGGGCATGTCTGTTTTTTTTCCTGTAACAAAAAAAGTATCAATTGAAAATGTAGTTTTTTCTTTTCATGAAGTAAAAAAACCTTCCGCCCCCTCTCAAGAAGCTGGGATATCTTTTGACGTAATAGGAGATATCGCAATTATCGAGAAACCACGTGAAAAGCGAATGCCTGTGAGCAGAATAGCTAAAAGCATATTGAACTTACATAAAAATGTTAAGACTGTTGCGCTTAAGGAAGGTGCTTTGGCCGGGCCGTTCAGGCTTAGGAAACTGAAGATTATTGCTGGAGAGAAAAAAACCGAAACTATTCATAGGGAAAACGGCTGCTCATTTAAGGTAGACGTGACTAAGGCATACTTCTCACCACGTCTCAGCCATGAAAGGAAGAGGATTGCAAGCCTTGTCAAACCTGGTGAGACCGTTTTTGTTCCATTTGCAGGTGTTGGTCCATTCGCAGTCGTAATTGCAAAACAGCATCCTGATGTTCAAATCTTTGCAAATGAGCTCAATCCGGAAGCAGTCAAGTTTCTGAACGACAACATTCGATTAAACAAAGTGCATAACATAAAAGTAATCCCAGGCGATGCAAGAGATCTGCTTACGAAATACAAGGAGACAGCAGATAGAGTGGTTGTTCCTTTACCGATGATGTCTGGTCAGTTTCTTGATGTAGCATTCGGATTAGCAAAGAACGGTGGTATCGTGCATTTTTATCACTTCACAGAATCTTTTGAGAAGACTATGTCGCTTATTGAAGATTATGCTAAAGAAAAAAAGAAAAAGATAAGACTGGTTGGTTCAAGAATTGTAAGGGCTTACGCCCCTGGAATTATAGAAGTTGTCATCGACTTCCAATTGCTGTGATTTTTCTATTATTAGGATGTGACATAACCTGGTATGTTTTTATACTTCAAAAACTTAATATTAATGGGACGTTATGGAGCAAATTCAGAATAACGAAAAACATCCAAGCAAGCTAAAGGGTTTTGTTAGAGTTCCACGTGTCGAGAATCCTTCAGATCTAGCTGCTTTTTTGAAGTCTGATTTAATTATTATTCCAGTTCTTTGTGGAACTCAGAAGGGAAATGTATCTATTTATTTACTAAAAGAACACAAGGACACTCTCGAACAACTTAATCTCCTTGAACGGTTGTACAAACCAAAATTGGTTTTGCTAATCGAAGAGAAAAAATATAACTTATCACAGCAATACGGCAGAGATATAGGTCCAACTATCGCTATAGCGGAACTTATTGAAGATGGTATATACACTGCGTTTATCAAGGATTTTAACAGAATACTGGCTGGAGCAATGAACGATATAAATGAGCAGCTCCAGAAGTTAAATTCTGATCGCAAGATTAATCTCAAATTATTTGACATTGAACGTGGCAAGCTGGAAAGTGCTGATCACGTTATAGTTGTCTCAGAAAATGGAAACGAGTATTACTTGATGCCACGTGAAGACGAATACAAGGTCACACTTAAATGGCAGGCAGACCTTATTCACCATTCTCTTTTTGGTTCACATTACAC
>CAYHPR010000010.1:0-13364 GCA_964358895.1 Microcaldota archaeon | reverse complement strand
GGATATGGGATCGTTATCTTTTCTCTTACATATCTTTTTTTCAGAGTTTTTATGAATTCATGGGTAACTTCGAATTTATCGGTGAATTCTTCAACTTGAAGTATGACTTTGAATTCGATACCTGATTCTCCAAATCTATCATAACGGACTTTTGGTCTAAAACCATTTACCGCACCTTTCGCCTTAGACTGGATTTTTCTAGCGACATCAATAGTGACCTCTTCAACTTTCTCAAGGTCGCTGTCATACGCAACTGATACAGGTATGGTAAGCTCCATCTTTTTTCCAAGTGCATAATAATTTGTAACAACTGCCTGTGCCAGTCTATTGTTCGGTATGATTACAACATTTCCGTCCCTCGTCCTAATCTTGGTTGATCTCCAGCCTATCGATTCTACATATCCCTCTTCTCCATGTTCTGTTCGGATGTAATCCTTTAGGCGTACAGGTTTGTCGATTATTAGATAGACTCCTGAAAAGAAGTTTCCAAGCGTTTCTTGGAATGCCAATGCAACCGCTAAACCGAGGATACCTAGTGAAGCAAGAAGAGGACTGATTTCGACACCAAATGCAGCTAATGCAATTATTGCGGCGATAAGAATCACAAATAGTTTGGCTAGTCTATTCGCTATAGGTAGGAAACCTTCAAGTCCTTCAATTTGTTTTTCCTGTGCCTTTTTCCAATACATCTCTGTGAAAGAATCAATTATTCGCAATAGGAAAAATGCAGCTCCAATTGATAAGACTGCGACAAATAGCTTGTTGACTATTCCTACATAAGTTACAATTCCTGCAAATCTGTTCACTGCCAGATAGACTGCAACAATCAGAAGAACAATAAGAATTGGCAGCCCTAATGCTTGCATAATCCTTTTCTTCTGTTCTCCACCATAACGTTCAATCAGTAACGATATGAATCTAGTAACTAGGAGGGCTAAAAGGACAAGTCCAGCTGAGACTATAATGTCTAGCTCCCTTATCTCAATTCCATTAAAAACGACCATACGGTGCTTTTGATGAAACTAATTTAAAAATAATCACTTTAAGAGACCAACATTTTGTAAATCCGTTTTGAGAAGAGGGAGAACGTTTCTAAGTTTGATTATTTTTTCAGGTTTCAACCATTTATATCCTACGTTCTCATTATTCAGCTTAATTTTAGGTCTACTATTTTTCAGTTTGCACAGCATCGGATAGATAGTAAAGCAATATCTTTCTCCTTGCATCTCTGCAGCATATGAAAATCCATAACCCGTTTTTTTTATTTCTATACGGCAGCTGATCTCTTCTTCTGCTTCTCTAACTGCACACTGTTCCGGTTTTTCACCTTGTTCAATTGTTCCTGTCAAAAAACCCCAAGAGGCTGGATAATATCTGCTGGTTTTCTTCCTTCTAAGTAAAAGTATCTCTCCGTTTTCGTTTCGAATAATCGCACATATTACGTGAACAATTTTCATTCTAATCCTATAATTGGAAACATATCTGGCTTTTTATATTCTATTTCATTATCCCTAACGCATATCGCATTATTGGCAAACAAATAAACTGCAGTTAATAATGTTTTTACTTCTAATTTTCTTCCAAGGGATCTAAAAGATTCAAAGGTTTCATTTGGCATTCGTTTGTATGGTTCCTGGCAGATTATCGGGCCTTTGTCCATTTTTTTGTCTATAAAATGTGCAGTTGCACCGTGTACATGCACTTTTTCTTCGTCAGCTTGAGTATAAGCGTCGCCCCATGGAAATGAAGGAAGAATTGAGGGATGAATATTTATTATTAGATTTTTGTATAACCAAAGAAATTCTGGATCTGTTATTTTTCTTATGTATCTTGGGAGAATGAGAAAATCCGGATTCGTTTTCATGGTTATATCTAAAATCAGTTGATCGTGCTTAAGGCGGTCAGGAATGTTGACTAAATGAAAGTTCACGGAATATTCTGTAGCTAATGGTTTCATCGTTTCTTCTGTTCCTATGATACCTATGATTTCTATTGATAAGTCAGATTGATGTTTTAAGAGTGCTTCAACACAATGTTTTTCTTTAGTGGTTAGCAGAATAACTTTTTTTGTTTTTCTTTCATCTTCAAATAAAATTTTACTTTTCATCTGCAGTTTATTACAGATCTTTGTAAGCTCTCTTTTGATGTAGTCTTCATCATATCCTTCTATCTCAGCTACTTTATGTGTTACAAAATATTTAGGCCCTTCTTTGTATAACTTTTTTTGATGGTACTCCCCATCTATGAGATTTCCTTTGTGCTTTAAGATCCATTTATCTATCGCTTCTTCAATTCCTGGTCTATCGATTCCGACTGCATTTAGCACAACGGTATTTTTTAGATTTTTTGAAAAGGATTTGAACATAAATACTTGCAACAAAAGAGGTATAAAAAGCCGTAGTAAGGTACAGAACCGTAGGTCCTGTAATGGGCCCGCGGAGGATCGAACTCCGAATCTCCACAGCTCCGACTCTTTACGTCAACGCTTTTGCGAAGCGGAAAGGGTTGTCAGTGTGGCGTCTTGACCATTCGACTACGAGCCCATTGATTACTTCCACATATCATCGTGTTCTAATTCTTTGATATACTTATTAATCCGGTATTGTTTTCCTTTGTCATCCAATTTTTTATATTCCGAACTATTCATAAGCTCTTTAAGGTCCTTTATGTGCTTTAATTTAATAGTTTCTAGATATGTAGGCGTTAAAATTCGTTTGATCAACTCTTCTCTTCGTTCTTCCGAAACTTTTAAGTCTCCTAGTTCATTCGCATGTTTTTTCTGGTAATTTAAAATATCTACAGTCGATTTACCTTCTTCGTCCATTTTATACATTTGCTCAAGCTTACTCTTTATTTCTTTTAACTTAGGTAATCTTTTTTCTATTGATTGTAATTCCTCCGTAAATTTAGATTTCTTACCTTGGTAGATTTGTTCGATTTGTTTTTGTGCAATTTCTGTATCCGTAATCTTAATAGCAATTTCTTTTTTGAAAATTCCATTAGCCATTTTATCACCTTATGGACTCGTCGGGGATCGAACCCGAAGTCTCCTACATGCCATGCAGGCGTGATACCGTTTCACCACGAGCCCTTTGTTATTAAACCTCTGGTAAAGTTTATAAAGAATTGAGGGATAATCGATATATGAAACTTCACTTATTCATTATACTACTTTTTTTGTTAGCAATTGGATTTGCAGTGGAGGATGTAACAACTACGACTACTAGAACAATTAGTTCAACAACAAATTCAGCAACAGATTTCGGTTCTTATTGTTCCGACAAATGCATTTCTTCATACGGAGAAGAGAAGTGTAAAGCAGTTTGTTCAGACTCTGGAGAAGTATTTCAGAGTGCCTGTTCAAGCACTTGTGTCGAGAAAGGTTTTTCCAAAGAAATCTGTTCTTTTGGATGTGCATTAGCTGAACGCAAGCGGGATACAGTTAGAGATTGTTTCAATCCTTGCATAACAACAGGCAGCACTTCAACATGCGAAGACAAATGTGATGTTAATACATTACTGTCGCAGCTTAGGATAGAAGCTGCAAAAATTTCTACAACTAACGTAACCGCGGTTTCTATTAAAAGAATTGAAAAAATCGCAGACATAATCGGGATTTCAAAAGAAGCAGTTGCTGAAACTGCTCTGCGTAAAAATATAACTGTAAGAGCAGGTAAAATGAATATTTCAACTATTGATGGAAAGAGAGTTGTAAAGATTCCGGTCGATCTTAATGACGGTGAAAAGTTAAGTAAAATGGAAGACAGAGTTAATGGTATTAAAATCGAAGGCGATACAGTTGAACTTCCACTTAAATCAAAAGTCGGTAAATCAGTTGCAAGAATTATAATGCAAACTGAAGGAGTTGTTGGAAAAGATGGATCTGGTGAAGCGTCAGTAACTAAGATGGTCATGAAGTCAGACGAAGTTCGTGCCGAATTCAAGGCAGCAGTTAGCCAAGAATTAAAGACAAGGCTGAAGGAAACAAAGGTGACAATTGATGCAGATCTTAAGGATTTACCTGAAGGAGTTTCTGTCGATATTAAAAGTTCCGATGTTCCTGAAAGAAAACTCGCGAAGTTTAAGGAATTAGCTAAGAAAGTGAATCTTGAGATTAAGGATAGAGTAGTTGCAGTTGAAGTCGAGAAGGAAAATCTTACAAATATTGATCATATAGAGCGCGCTAAGATTAAGATCAAAGTTGACAAAGAATGGGTCAATAGCGTAGGAGGAGTTTCGAAAGCAAGAATTGTTCGTGAAGATTCAGAGAATTATGAGATTCTAAACACGACAGCAGTTGGAGAGGAGGATGGATTAGTTGTGTTTGAAGGAGACAGCCCGAACGGGTTATCACTTTATGCGCTAGTAACTGTTGAACCGCTAACTCCTACTAGTTCTACAGCTGCATCAACAACTGCAAACATAGGAGAGCAGCAGAAGCTGCCAGTTAATTTTGTCATTATCGGTGCTGTCGCGATAATTGTCATCGTTGCAATAGCCGTCCTATTTTTTGGAAAGAAGAGAACCACAGGATCAAGGAAGTAACAGCAGCACTAGGTTGAATATATAGATCAAGGATACTGCAATCAGTCCTAGGATTACTCCTTTTAGGTCATCAAATCCGGCAAATCTTTCCGTACACCATCCAAAGACTACGAACAGGTAGTAAGAGATGAAAGACCCCTGTACTAGACGGAATGCGACTTCAGGATATCCAATAAGCGTTCCAAGTTGTAAGAGGGTAGCTGCAATAACGATCGATAAGAAACTTATGATAAAACTTACAACACTTAACCAGCTAAAGAACTTCAGAAGTTCAATTTTTGATCCAAGTAGTTTTGCAATTCCAAATAGTATAGAGAAGAAAATAATTAGTAAAATAATTACTGCAACAAAATTAAAGGCAAAATTAGAAATGAATTCCACTGCATCACTTGGTTTTGATGGAATCGATTGGATCAAAATAGCCAGAGCTAGGATAAGCATTACATTTAATTTAGCTTTTTTAATCTCAGCAATACCGTCTTCGCTGAATATTACGATTTTTAGCATCTTTAGTAGGTTACCAATCAATGACATTTATCCACCATTTATCTCCAATCTTCATTACTCTACTTTTATCTTGTACACTGTTATCGGTTTAGCTTTACCTTTGGCCATCATCTTCTCTTTTTTAACCACTTTAACGTCACTCTTAACCTGTTTGAGTGTGCTTTCACTGATAACAACTTCGCCAGCACCTGCTGCCGACTGCATTCTTGAAGCCGTATTGACTGTATCCCCTACAGCTGTGTAGTCAACAAATTGTTCTGATCCGATATTTCCAATTACTGCATCGCCTGTATTGATGCTGACGCCAACATGAATCTCTCTTCCTTCTTTCTTAAGTTTCTTATTCAATTCAGTCATTCCCTTCTGCATTTCAATCCCGCACCTAACCGAACGAAGAGCATGGTCTTTTTGTGCGACTGGCGCTCCAAATATGACCATAACTGCATCTCCGATAAATTTGTCAACAGTCCCGCCGTGCTTGAATGCAATCTTTGTCAGTACATTGAAATGCTCGTTAAGCAATCTAACGACTTCTTCTGCAGGTAAATTTTCAGACATAGCAGTGAAACCACGGACATCTGTATAAAGGACAGATACTTCTTTACGTTGTCCTCCTACTTGCACAGCCTTTTGTGTCATAAGCTCATTGACAATTTTTTCCGATACGTATTTTCCGAAGAAACCTCTAACTTTTTCTTTCTCTTCTCTTTCCTTCTTTCGCTGGTTTTCAAGGTAAAGATATGAGAAGAAAAGCACAAGCGGGACTAAGTTGAATGCTGCAGCATATGCTCTATAGAGCTCACCTACTCGTCCACCGTATGTTTCAATCCAGCTGTTAGTGATGCTTACAATAAGAAATGCGAGAAACAATATGTATTTCCAATCACCAGTCTTTCTGAAAAAAAGTGTCGATCTGATGATCCCGTAAGTTGTAATTAGCAGAACGAATACTGTGAGATCGAAGTTTATCCCTACAGCCATCTATTCACCACTGATTTTAGAGCTCAGCAGGTGATAGATAAATGACGGAATCACCTCTAACAAGCATCGTACCTAATTTTCTTTTTACTTCTCCATTTTCTAGCTGTTCGGCGTCTTGCAAAACAAGATTCATATGCACATCATATGCCGACATAATGCCGCGTAATTCCGTTCCGCCTTTAAGCTTTATGAGCACTGCTCGATTTAATGAGCTGTTTAGAATATCAAAAGGTCTATTTTCAGCCATTTCCACACGTCCTTATTTATAACTACTTTACTTACCTGAGTATTTTACCCTCACGTATTAAAACTGTTCCTATCCCGATTTCAATAGTTTCAGCCTATTTAGCGTCAGCATTTAAGGCTTCGGCACGTTCCTGAGCGGTTTGCGTTTCTTTCTGCGATTGCATTCTCCTGGTGTATAACACACCACCTATCGCTCCGAACACAGTTCCAAGTAATATGTTTGCAATCAATCTCAATCTAAGCGTGCTTAGTGACAAATATGGATCGAGACCGCTTAGCAGCAGTACTAAATCTGCAGCAGATGGATCAAGAATTGTTCTGAAAAACATCAGTGCGTCGTTTGCATAGAATATTGCTATTATCATCGTTATCAATATGCCAAATATTCCTCCAATGATCCCAGCAAATGCACCAACCTTTGCAGCTTCTTGTTCAGTTATTACTTTTTCATAATATTGTCTGACCAATGCAACTGCGAGATACCCTCCAACAGGGATAAGAAATAACAGCAGATTGATGCCAGGAATGCCTAATACTATTGAGATTACAACTCCACCTGCAAATGCAGGAGTTAGCATTTCAAAAAAAGAGACTTTTGCATTTTCTTCAATTTTCGTTTCCTGTTTTATTACTCTTTCAAGTTGTTCTTTTATGGAAACCATTCTTACCCTCTGTAAATTTTTAATCAGAACTCAAGACCAATTTCATTGCGCAGCCGCGCTCAAAACTCATATAGCTCATCATCAGTATTATATTGTCTGTAATTATAAAAAGCGTATCGGATTCCCATTTTTAGCCAAATATCCCGCCAAATCCGCCTGCGGCAGCCTCTTCTTCGTCATGTATTTTATTAACTATTTTTTCTTCATCCTCTTTCTTCGCTCTGTTTCCGTTGACAGTTTTAAGTTTTTCTTCAGCCACTTTGAAAAATTCAATGTCTGCTTTTATGTATAAGAAAAGTTTGTCTTCAATCTCCTTAATCTGCGGAGCTACTCTTGCGAACGACATCGGTGCGTACGGATCAGCTGCTAGTAGATCATTCAGTTCCTTCTTCTTCTTAGGATCTATCTCGTATGCTCTTTCTTCCATACTAATCATAACCCACTCTCTTTTTTAAAGTCTTCTCAGAATAAATTTATGGCACTTGATATCTATAGCATAACCTTTCAGTCTCCATTCATGCGTTTCTTTGTTGGAACGATCGCACTTTTTACAGGGTTGCTGATTTGGACAATCCTTTCTAATTCGTTTTTAAAAAACGGAAGCAGAAGATACATTGGGATTATCGGAGTTATACTCTTTTTCGGCATGGTTGAATTTTTTGCAGGGATCTCCTTAGTAGAACCTTTTTTTGGAGGAATTATTCAATCAACTACTAAAGGCGTAGAAGAATTGCTTGTAATCGGCACACAGCTGCGCGTGAGGACGTTAGTAGTCGGAGCATTGATGAGTGCTATAGTCCTTGCGTTTTTAACTACAGAGAAGGACGAGACAATAAAAGAAGATGAAAGGAAAAAATATTTGTCAATGTTGTTGACAGTTATAACTGTTTTAGCTGTGGGTTTGTACGCATTTTCCTATCTAATCGGTTCAAGATTTTTCAATATACTTCCCGAGAAAGATGTTTTATCAGCCCTACAAGTAGGTAGTTTTATTGTAGTATTTTTCTTATCCGTTACCGTATTTAATTTACGGAAAAACTTTGTAAAAGAAAAAGATAGTTTTTCATCATGGTTTTCAATTGTATTTGCTTTATTTGCATTGAGTGCTCTTTCTTTCTTATTTTCAAAGGATATCTGGGACTTATTTAGTTGGCTTAGCGTATTATTCCGGCTTATGGCAAACATAACTATCGTTTATGCACTATTAACTGAGCTTTTAGAAAAGTGAATCAAGTGAATCTAGAAGGCGTTTTGTATGGCTTTAAACATAAAAAATATATCAAACGAATACAAGGTACATTCCAAACAACTGACTGTGAAATTTAATCTTTCGTCGAGCGATAAATCTGATCAATCAATCCGTCAAATCCCTGAAGACTTGCTTGTTGCAGTTGTTGTAAATAGAAATGGAAAAGACATAGCTGGTTTGGGGTTGTCACGCAACACTATCCCAGACCTTTCCACAAAAGAGTATACTGTTCTACTTCCAACAAAAGAAAAAGACTATTTTACCATTATTTTTAAGAACATCGAATTAAAGGGAAGCGAGCAAAAAGTAAGATTTGAGGTGCTAGACTTGAATGGTAAAAAACTAGCAGAGGTAGTAAAGCCGATAGGTGTGAGAATACCTAGACCTGTTTGATCTTTGATTTTTTTTAGTCTTTGAAAAGCCCTTTGGGAGATTTGTTCGACTTTCTGCGATGAAACCGCAAAAGATCCTTGAACTCCCGACCTCCTGTTTTCACGAAGCTTCTTTAGAAAAGAAGCTTCACCAAGAAACTTACGTTTTTTGATGAAATTTTTTCCCTGAAAAAGTTTCTACGAGACAGGCGCTCTACCAGTCTGAGCTAAAAGGGCCTATAGAGAACATGAATTCAAACTTCTTAACCTTTAACTTTTTTTAAATAATTAGATTTTTCATTCTTTTAAGGCGAATCGATCAAGTCCTTTGGCAGTCCCATCCTGTAAATTTTTGCATAGTCCAATCAATTTGTCGAATTCGTCCGACTCCTTATTTTGGATATTAATATTTAACGCCGGGTATGGGATTTGTTCAAACAGTTGGAAGTTTCGATGAAATTTTTTCCAAAAGTTTCTTGAACCCATATACCCTTACGGGAACTGGTTTTGTCGCATTTCTGATTCGAGACACGCCGAACCTTTCTGTAGAAAGGTTCATCAAAGACTTCATTAGTTTTTGATTGAACTTTTTTCCAAAAAGTTCACCAGCGCACTACCAGATTATGCGAACCCGGCATAAACAGTATATCCTATGTAAACTATAAATTGTTAAGTTATTGTAATATTACGGATAAAATTATGCAAGAAAATGATTTTGATACAGAACTAATTCCAAGAGACGTCCTCTTTGGAAATCCAGAGAGAGCGGCAGCTAGAATCTCACCAGATGGATTAAGCATAGCATATCTTGCCCCTCTAGACGGTGTTCTTAATGTCTGGGTTAAAAAGATCGGAACGGAGGACTGTAGAGTTATAACTAAAGATAAAGAAAGAGGAGTTCGTAACTTCTTTTGGGCTCACAATAATCGACACATACTGTATTTTCAGGATATGGGTGGTGATGAAAACTGGAGGTTATATTGCGTGGATCTTGAGACAGACGCGGTACGCGATTTAACACCATTCGATAATGTGCAGACTTATCTAAATCGTGCTAGCAAATACCTACCTAACGAGATTACAATTGGTATGAATAAAGATAATCCTAAGCTGCACGATATTTATCGCGTTAATCTTATGACGGGCGAGCTTAAGTTGATTGCGAAGAACCCTGGTACTGTTTTGTATTGGGTAGCAGATGCGAATCTCAATGTTCTTGCTGCCAAGGCTGCTACATCGGACGGCGGTGCAGACCTCCTCCTTCGTGATCATGAAACTGCCGAATGGAGAAAACTTATACATTGGGACTTGGATGATGTTCTTAGCGGTCCAATTTGTTTTTCGAAAGATAGAGAACAGCTTTATCTTTATGATTCGCGCAATGCCAATACATTGAGACTTGTCAAATTAACTATTAGAACTGGAGAACTCGAGGTAATTGTAGAGGATTCGCAATACGATGCGACAGATGTGATAATCCATCCGGATACGTATAACATTCAAGCAGTAGCATTTACTAAGTCACGAAAGGAGTGGACAGTTATCGACGAGCAGATAAAAGAAGATTTTTCTCGGATCAAGATGCATGAACGCGGCGATTTTGAAGTAATGAATCGAGATCATGCCGATCGATTTTGGATTGTCTTGTTTGTTAATGACAATGCTTCGTATTCTTATCACATATACGATCGCAGCACAAAAAGTTTTACTTTTCTTTTTTTCAATAAACCAGAATTAAGAAGGTATATGCTTTCTGAGATGGAACCAATTTCGTTCACTGCTAGAGACGGGCTTTTGATTCACGGTTACATTGTTTTTCCTCCGGAAAAAGAAAGACGCAACCTTCCTATGGTGCTAAACGTTCACGGAGGGCCATGGACTCGCAGAGCGTGGGGGTTCGATCAGGAGTCACAGTGGCTGGCTAATCGCGGGTACTTGTGCCTCATAGTTAACTACCGTGGGTCGACAGGCTATGGCAAGAAATTTGTTAATGCAGGAAATAGGGAATGGGGAGGTAAGATGCACGATGATTTAGTGGATGCAGTTAATTGGGCTGTTTCAAAAGGCTTCGTTGATCCGACTAGGGTTGCAATCTATGGTGGGTCTTATGGAGGTTATGCTTCGTTAGTGGGTGCTACATTTACGCCAGATCTTTTCAAGTGCGCTGTCGATCTAGTCGGTGTAAGCAATCTTGTAACGTTTTTGAAGTCAATACCTCCATATTGGACTACTGCTCTCCCAATATGGCATAAGCGGATAGGCAACCCAGATACGGATGAAGAATTTCTTAAGTCGCGTTCACCACTGTTTAAAATTGATCAAATTAAAATACCAATCCTTATCGCGCAAGGAGCAAACGATCCACGTGTAAAGCAAGCTGAGTCAGAACAGATCGTGTCTGCAATGAAATCCAAAGGATTAGAGTACGAGTACCTTCTTTTCCCCGATGAAGGCCATGGTTTTGCAAAGCCTCAGAACAGATTGAAATTCTATGCAGCAGTAGAGAAATTTCTTGCGAAACACTTAGGGGGCCGTTTTGAGAATTGATTTTTGATCCTCTGTTATTTTTTCCCAAATTCTTAAATCACCGGATCACCGGCTGTGAGGTGTCTGTCCTTGTTTATAAACGACTATTTTTGAGTTTTGTTTAGGTGATGACATGAAGATAGATATTACAAATCTCAGATTGGACGAGGTCAGCAATATTGTGAAAACAATGGAGAAGATCGGATTCAATTCTAGAATAGAAAGAACAAATGAGCAATTCACGCTTATTCTGGACCACATTAACGCACGCCCATTAGACATTATGCCGCAACGCCAACGAATTTTAAGCTGGTAAACACCTGGGCCGGTGATGATATGAGCCGGTTCCGTGTGTGGGACCACTGGAAGTAAATTATTTACAAATATCTGCACAGCCGAACAGACTAGTCTGTGAGTTGAAACCTCTTCGTCTGATCAAGAGTAAGGTTTAAATTAAACAAAATACTAAATATAATATGCTTATTATTACCAAACCAAATACAACTCCTGACCAGTTAAAACATATAATCTCTGAGATCCATAAACACGGTTTTAAAGAAGACGTATCAAAGGGTGAGGAGCAGTTTACAATAGGTGTAAAAGGAGTCAGACCTTTTGTTCAATTAAAATATCTAGAATCTTTTCCATTTGTCGAAGAAGTAATTCAAATAAGTAAAGAAAACAAACTTACAAGCCTCGAGTATAAACGAGGCAAAAGATCTAAGATAAAAGTTAACGATGTCGTCATTGGTGGAAAAGGAATAGTTGTTTCAGCAGGACCTTGTGCAGTAGAAGACATCGAGCGCATGCGCAAAACATTAATTGAGAAATTAGGTAAAGAAGAATTCAAAAATAAATCAGAGAAAATACAAAATGAATTTAGTATTTCATTAAATGATTCACTATTACTCCTGGCAAAAGATGAAGACATCAAGGTAGACTTAACTTTGAAGATTGCACATGCTGTAAAAAAAGCAGGTGCACAAATATTGCGAGGTGGCGGTTTCAAACCAAGAACTTCTCCATACGCCTTTGAGGGTTCCGGCATCCCTGCAATCAAGTTACTGAAACAAGTTGCGCAAATAGTTGATATGCCCATAGTTACTGAAGTGACTAGACCCGAGGCTGTGGAGGAAGTGGCTAAGTATGCCGACATACTCCAGATTGGTACGCGAAACGCACAAAATTTCGACCTTCTTGATACAGTGGGTGAACTCGGAAAAGATGAAAATCTTTCACGTCCAATCCTTTACAAGCGAGGCAAAGCAATGACAGTTGATGAAACTCTTTTAGCTGCAGAACGTATTTATTCCCACGGAAATCCAAACGTGATAATTTGTCTCAGAGGTGTCACTGGCGGCGTTGATACAGAACATATGCGGAACCGTTTAGACGTAGGAGACATAGCTATATTTAAACAAAAAACACATCTACCAGTATGGTATGACCCAAGTCATTCAACTGGACGTAAGGACCTGGTTGAGACTGTAGCACTGCAGGCTATCGTTGGCGGTGCTGACGGATTGATAATCGACGTCAATACTCATCCAAATGAAGCAATGGTGGATGGAGCACAAGCACTCTTACCTTCAGAATTTGAACATCTAATGGAATCAATTACTGCTGCTGCAAACGTAGTTGGCCGGAATATTTTTGTTCCAAAGAAAGAATGAACTCACATAATGTTCAGTTCCTCAGACACCAATTGTTTTATAAATATTCGATAACCTATATGTCTATATTCTTGTTAATATGTTTAGAGTTCATATGTCTAGAAAATTAGTGGTACAATGAAAATAGTTATTGGAGATAAAGGCAAGTCATACAACGTTGAAGTTCCTAAGGAAAGGGAAGCAACACTTTACGGAGTCAAAATCGGAGACAATTTTGATGGCGGTGTCGTTGGTGCTGCAGGTTACAAATTCCTTATGCGCGGTGGCAGTGATAAGGACGGATTTGCAATGAAAGCAGATGTTGCAACAACTGCTAAACGCAGAGTTCTGCTCAGCGGACCTCCAGGTTACAGGCCGAAAAGAAAAGGAGAGATTGTAAGACGTTTTGTCCGTGGTAATACTATAAGCGCAGATATCTCACAAGTTAACGTTATTGCAGTCGAAACAGGTCCGACACCTCTTGATCAACTATTCCCGCAGGCTGCAAAGGAAGGAAAGAAAGAAGAGGAACCGAAACAGTCAGGAAAGAAAAAGAAGTAATTAAAACGATTACTTACTAGTATCTAATTATCTGTTTTATCTGCTTATTTATAATTAGATCAAT
>CAYHPR010000009.1:0-39742 GCA_964358895.1 Microcaldota archaeon | reverse complement strand
ACTCATGAATGAACTATCGTTTGATCTATTTTTACCTTGTCTCTTAGGCATCTGCTTCCAACTTTTTACGTGTCTAGTATCAGGTTGTATAGGTCGGATTAATGTCATACTGCTCTATTATCTTACTCGGTTTATCTATTTAAAAGTAGACTATCAGGTATTCTTTGAATCCCTAGCAAATCTTTATAAATTTAAATCAATAGTACCTATTATCATCTATTAAAGCAGAACTGCTTTTTATAGTGAATAAACAAAAAAACGAAAGGTGAAATTATGGCAGATTTAAGTCCAATTGAAGAAAAAGTTTTACGCGCACTTCAAGAATTAGGTGCATCGGATGAAAATAAGATGAAAACGGCTGACAATGTTATGGCTAAGGTGCCGATGGCAAAAGGTCAGATTGCAAATGCACTTATCTCTCTTGTTAACAAAGGACTCGCAAAGCGCGTTGTTAGAGAAAAAGCATCAGGATATTATTATGTTAAGCAGTAGATTAGTTGCTTCAATTGAGAATTATTAGTTGATTTTATGGCTGAGGAAGAGATTCACTTTTTTGCTAACTATAAAGGATGGCAAGCTGTTAAGAAAAAGACAGTAGGTCCGTCAACAGAACCGCAGGAAATGATAGCTATACTCTCTTCAATTTCTGATACTACCACAAGAAAAGCTTTTGATTTCAGCGGCATCAATATGCAAGGAATTGATGCATACGTGGCAGAACTTACAAAAGGAAAACGAACAGGTTATCAGAACCTGGCAACAATTTTGAGCAGCCTTAAGCCAGGTGATGTCAAAGAAAAGCTTAAGCCATTTTGTAAGGAAGAAAAAACACTGCCATTTGCGGAAGTATATTTCATGCGTTCTCTCCTTCTTGCATTAGGTTATCCAACACAAATAAATGGCGAAACGCTTACTGAGATTTATCCAGAACTAAAGATGCCTAAACCAAAGGGAAGGTTCAAGAAAGGATAAGTTAGCTGTAGGATTATAAAGATAAACTCTATTTTGTATCATGTCATCGCAAGCACAAATATCAGAAAAAACAAGATGGGACTTAGTATCTATTGTAGAAAAATCTGCCAATTTTTTAAGCGGAGATTCAAAAGAAAAATCTTTACCTAAAGTTGAAACAAAACGCATCGAGATCAGGCAGAGCTATAAAGTAAACGTTTACGATTCTTCAGAAAATAATAAGTATGTCAATAAAACAAAAAACATAGTTTTCATACATGGTGGTGCTGGCCAATTAACGATGTGGGCCGATCAACTAGGATATTTCAGTAAAAATTATCGGGTTATTGCCTACGATATAATGGGCCACGGCGGAACGGACAAACTTAGTGCTTACACCAGTATGTCTCAGTATGCTAAGGACCTTGAAGACTTATTTAAGACCCTTAAAGTTAATTCTGAGAATACTATTCTAGTCGGTTATTCCTTAGGAGCAAATATAGCATATAAATTCGCACAAGAAAATAAAGTTGACAGAACTGTATTAATCGGAATGCATTTATCGAAAAGTTATGTTCATATGTCTTATAGAACACTAAACTTAATCGCAAGCAATATACTAAGCAAGGAGTGGCCGGAGTATCGAGATAAAGCAACCACTATAGGTTTTCTTTCTGCTGTTTTATCTTATATGAATGAAAGGGACGTAGGTCCACAAAAAGGGTTCGCACCCGTCTTAATCATAAATGGCACTAAGGATAAAATGACTCCTATCAAGGAAGCAAAACTGCTTAACCAGCTAATTCCAAATTCAAACTTAATGTTTTTTCCTTTAGCTTCTCACGCTGTGCAAACAGTGTCTGATTTTAATAAGGTTGTAGAAGATTTCATAAACAAAGATTCCAAAGAAACAGAATTCACAAAAATAAAAAAATTATCTAAATAATCTTAGTTTTGTATTTCTTTTATTACATCCCAAACATCAACTTTTTTTGCTATTAATCTTTTTGCATAAAATGGAAATATAGATAATGCGATCCATCCTGGGATGAGAACGAAGACGGAAACTCCTAAAAACATCAGATTTTCAAATGGAACATTTTGATACTTCCAATCATACACTCCAACATTCGGGACTTCTGTCGAAAGACCGAATAAAAGTGTTGCAGCAATAACTGCGACAAATGAGTCAAATCTCCCAGTAGCTAGTTCATTCGTTATTCCGGCACCTCGTGGCCGTAATATGCATTCTGCCAGTATAACTCCTCCTGTTGAAAGGATCGTTAATGCGTACCACACGTTTAAGAAAAATATTGTTACAAATCCTAAAAAAATCAGGAATATCCCTGCAAGCCACCAGAGTTTATCCGTTTTCCTTTTGCTATATTCGTCTATTCTGTTTGTTAGAATATTTATTAAATAAATAAAACTAAAGCCAGCTGCAGTATACCCTATAAATACGGTAAGAATATGATCAAATAAATTATAATTAGGAAATGACCATGCTCCTAAAATTATGCCAAATAATCGATCGCAAATAAATGTGCCCAGTACCAGTAATATATAAGTTTCAAAAAACATTTTTGGATTTTTATACATCTGTTTCGAAATTGATTTTTCTTTATTTTTTATATGGTCAAGATAGCCAAATGCAACGAATGCTGTTAGTTCAAACGGAGTAAAGAACTTTTTTTGGGTAATATATCCAAATGCAGTTATACTGAAAAGTACTAAAATTAAGAGAATAGAAATTTTGGTATCAAGGAGCTGCAACAATTTCATACAATCACTATTCTACCCTTTTCCATAACCCATTTACATATTCAAATAAGGATTTAAGCGTTGACTCATAGACAATTGCTTCCTTTTTTGCACTGTCAAGTGGTATGTCAATTTGAATATATGTCTTATTTCTCAGCCAATCAATGTCACGAAATGGATTTATCTCAATAAGAGGAGTTCTGCCCTCCTCCTTCTTTCTTTGCTCACACCATTCTATTATCCTCTTAATCTCTTCAATTTTCGTTTTTGTTGTCATATTATCCTCATAATGCGTCATAATGTTCAGAAATAATCACAATTTTGTCTCCTTCAACTATTTTATGGTCAAGACCAACACGCTGGTTCTGAAATTTTACAGAGCTTCCAGTCACAAGTGCAAATTTGAAATTTTTCTTAAGATCTTTGTGGATTTTAATGCAAACATTTTCTATAGTCGAGCCATTCTTAAGAATCATTGGTTCCCCAAATTCTTTTCCTTCTTTTCTCTTTGTATAAACTCTGATCAGGTTCAATTTCTTAAAAATTAAATCTTTCAGTTTATCGATGTTTGTGCCATTTTCTGCTGAAATAAATAGAAAATCCTTTCCGAAGGTTTTTAGTTTTTTTTCAACATCATCAAGTTCTTTTTTTGTTAGCTTATCGATTTTGTTTACGACTATGACGGACGGTATATATCTGCAACTATTTGAAAGGAAATCAATTAGCTGGTCTGGTGTTGTGTTTTCCCTTACTATTATGTCTGCACTAAGAACTCCAAAGCTTTTACATATGTCCTCAAATTCTTTAATAACATCTGGTTTCGTTCCTTTTTTTGCTAAAATAGTTACTCCTCCGTATGCTTTTTTTTCTATAGAAATTTGTGGAGGACGCTTGTCAATTCTGATATCCGCTTTTTCCAATTCATCAAGTATTGTTTGAATTTTTTCTAGATGTTGTGCATCGCAAATAATGAGTATTAAATCAGATGCTCTTACAACGGCTATAACCTCTTTACCTCTACCCTTTCCTTCCGCAGCTCCACTAATAAGCCCAGGAATATCAAGAACTTGGATCGCAGCACTTTTGTGATGCAACATTCCGGGAATTGTTTCTAGTGTTGTGAATTCATATGCTGCAACTTCTGATTTAGCCGAAGTGATTGAGTTAAGAATTGTTGATTTACCAACGGATGGAAAACCAACCATGACAACTGTTCCATCGCCTTCTTTCTTAACGTTGAAACCTTTTTTGCTGCCGGCTTTTTTAGCAGCATTTGCAATAGCTAATCGTTTGAATCTGGCAATTTTTGCTTTAAGAAGTGAAATATGGTGTTCAGTTGCTTTGTTGAACTGCGTATTCCTTATCTCATCTTCTATTCTCTTTATTTTTTCAGGTATAGTCTCTGCCATAAATAGATCTGTCCGTAATTAAATAAAAGCTTTACAAGTTACATTTTACAAGTTGCATTTACAATTTATACCTCACACAATACAGGTCACATAATTGGTGGCTGAGATGCCGTGGAAGTGGCAGGCAATTTAGTTGCTAATTGCATTTCTTCCTTTACCAATCGTTTGAATGTCGGATCCCATGCCTTTTCCAGATCTGCATAATCAATTTCTCCAGTTTCATTTTCTTTTTCGGCCATCAGTTTCCTTAGTGCTGCATTGCATTTAAGAACAAAACCCATCTCACTCAAATTTTTGTTTTTTGTCTCTTCCGATGCCTTATAGACTTGTGAATAAACTTTCCCCTTCATAAACGATTCAAGAAAATATTGTTCAGGTGTAATGCCGGTGTCATCGCTTCTTCTTTTGAGTGCCGGCGGAATAAATACGACATTAAGCTCTTTCTGAAGCTTTCCTACCTCGATATTATCAATCATCCACTTAGTTGCTTCTGGATTCTTAAGGAAATTACAATTTAACTGGGAGGATTGTATGTTTGTACCTCTTTGGAAGTTGAAGACCTCAACAAATTTTCTTTCAGCAGGATCACTTTCATATGCCTTCCTTATTATCCTATAGAGTCTTTCTTTTCTGCCAAAGCGGAATTTATGCATAAACGTATAACGATCGGTTGCAAACATGGCTGCTGAAGGAATACCGAATACGAGTTCAAGTCTATCCTGTACGTCCTTCAAACTTTCTCCATGGAAGTTGTAAAGAGCAAAAACACCTGGCTGCGTATTCAAAAGATTGATGATTCCTTGAACTGCAGTTCTTGAACGCAGTTCATTGATTATGACTGCTGCTTCACCCATACGAAGAAGGGCAGACGTCATCTTTACCAAGGACAGGGCTGTGCGTTCATCTTCTTCTTCAGCAATTTTTGCAGCACCTATGTGGAATCCATATTTGCGGTAGGCACGAGTTGGGATTTCTTCAATGTCTTGAATCGGCAGAATTCTTTTCTTCGTGCCGATTGCAGTTATCTTAGCTGCAGTAAATGAAGTTTTTCCACATCCCTTCACACCCATCACACCTTCTGAGTTACCAAGCGATACCATCGTATCGTCGTAACCTGCAAAGAAACCTGACATTGAGTAGTAGCCAAGATACTGTGAATACGTGAATGGCGTAGGTTTCATGATTCTGAATGCGCCTTGCAACTCGCCGAAAGTTGCCGGTGGCCCTTGCAGATGGCATCTCATTCCAATTCGGTTAAGCATCACATCAATAAGTGGATTTTTTTCATCCAATTTTTTGCCAGCTTTTGCACCTAGCGTAATGTTTTGGAATGCATATTCAAGCAACTGTCTATTGTATCGGAATTGGGTGTGACAAGTTCCATAATAAACGTGTTCAAGATAGAGTGGTGAATTTTCTGCATCAAGGTAAATATCAGTTATATTGTCCTTGTCTAATGCAATGTTTTCAAGCGGCGACCCAAGACCAAGCGTCCAGTTAACAGTTTCTTTTGCCATTGCTAATGCTTCCTGCTGAGTAATTGGGATTTTAGAAGTTGCAGCTGCATCTAAATAAAACTGGCGGTACTCGAGCAGTTTTCTTTCATACAGTGCCCCATAATCCACCAACTTATCAACGATCGGTTGCATATTTGCATTGATTGTCTGTTTCAACAGTTTTTTCAGCTGATCATTTAGTCCCACTAATACTGTATTCTTTTGAACATACAAATTTGCTTCTTTACCTGGCAGTTCGTAAATCTGAATTTCAATACCGTAAGGCAACGAATATTTTGCATCCGCCTTTTCGATTGCTTTCGCATCAGAAGGAATGTCAATAACGATAGATTCAACAAATGCAGCTGTTTTCATTCCTGCAAAAGACAGAAACACATTGCGCATGTCTCCTGCAAATTGTTCGGTTAAGGAATACATTTTTGTTGTTTTGAGTGTTTCATAAACCTTCAACAGAATTCCTCCAAATCTACGGTAGCCTTCAAGAAACATTCCACGTGTAGGTTCAGGCTCTTTGTATTCTTCTATTTTTCTTGCTGCAAGAATAGGGTTCTGAAACATTCGGTCAAGTACATCGCTAAGCACTTTTTTTCTAGCCAAATAATATTCATCTTCTTTCTTTCCAAATGTGTCAGGATTAAGCAGTGCAACTTCGGTTTGTCTGATGAGTGTTACATATTCTTTGATCACTGCCGCACTATTCTGGTCAAATTCAATTATTACTTCTTCTTCATATCTAACCCTGTCAAAATCAACATCACTGAGCAATGCCAACTGTTTCAGTTGGCTGTTAATACAGTCAGGACTGAACAATTCGTAAGGACTAGCGATAGAATCCATTTGTGCTATCCGACCTTCAACTCCTCGAAGTATGCACATGTTTTGTATTTTTGTGCAAATGTTTAAAAATCAGGACTTTCAAGATTTGTTGTAGAATATGAAAAAACTTCTACTTTTTGGTTACAGTCATTATAAATTAAAATATGACAAAGAAGGAGTAGCTTCTAAAGTTAATCCTGCAGAAAAGATCGCAAAACATTTTCATAATACTAAAATAGGAAAGTATAGTGTTATATCGCATGTTTTACCTGTCGATTACAATAGGGTGCCAGAGATGATAAGAAAACAAATAATAAAAATAAAGCCAGATGCTGTCCTTTTATTTGGACACAGCGGCAGGAACTCAACTATCACTCTAGAACGAGTAGCTATAAATTATGTTGATTCAGATTTGCCAGACGAAAAAGGAAGGAGTATAAAGATTGGAAAAAGAATATATAATACAAACCAAAATGCATATTTCTCTACACTCCCACTTCTCAAAATTGTTAATAGGTTAAGTAGATTGGGAATTCCGATAAAAATAAACATTGGAGCCGGAGGTTATCTATGTAACTATGGTTTCTTCATTATTATGAATACTCTGGAAACTTTAAATCTTAATGTTCCTGCTGGATTAATTCATATCCCATTTCTTCCCGAACAAGTAACACGGGAGTATATCAACAGTCCATCTGTTTCTTTCGATCTTATAAAAAGAGGAGTAGCCGAGCTTATAAAAGTAATCTGAGTTTTGTTGATTTTCTTAATAAACCAGTAATCTTTAAAAAGTCGAATAACGAAGCGCACACATGCTATTGAAGACAAATATCGATCGTTTAGCTGAGCTTCTTATCAGGCCTATGACAGTTGATTCCGTTGCAAAGCAGCTAGGCATGAAGTCTGAAGTAATCGAATTTATTGGTAGAACGTTGGAAAGGGAAGGTATCCTCTCAGTCAGTTATCCTGCCGTCGGATCACCTATCTTATCTCTGATTAAAAAATTACCCTATCCTGAGGAATCAGTTCCAACAAATGCTGATGAGGAATATAGTTTCACAGTCTCCGGGTTGGGTGTGAAAATTTATGTTTATCGTGATGCTGAACGAAGACCATTTTATCATGCCGTATTTTCAACGCCTGCTCCTTACACCAACGTATTTATCGAGTCGATAAAACCTGACCTGGCGAAAGACATACCCTTTGAATCCAGTTATTTTCTTACCCCTGAAAAAATGCAAGCTTACTTGCCAGAGGTAAGGCAAAAAATTAAGCAAAAACTTTCACAATATTTTTCACAGGATATCCTAGACGCCACTAGCGGTTATGCTTTCATTTCTATGTACGGTATGGGTGATATCGAAGTCCTGCTTGGTGATGATACGCTTGAAGAAATTGCAGTTAATACTTCTACAATTCCTGTTGCAGTTTATCACAGAAAATACGGGTGGATGAAGACAAATATCCATATGCCTGACGAGGAATCAATTGCAAATATTGCATCGCAGATCGCACGACGCGTTGGCGAGCAGATTACCATTGCAAATCCTATTCTCGATGCGTTTCTTACGAGCGGAGATCGTGCAGCTGCAACTCTTTATCCTGCATCGACTAAAGGAAATACTATTACAATCAGAAAGTTTGCACGTGAGCCTTGGACATCGGTCCGTTTTATTAAGCAGCACACATTGTCAGCTGAGATGATTGCGCTCCTGTGGCAAGCTGTTAATTATGAAATGAATATTATCTCAACCGGAGGAACTGCATCGGGTAAGACTTCAATGCTTAACGTTCTTACGCAGATGATCCCTCCGTCACAGCGTGTCGTCACAATAGAAGAGACGCGTGAACTGGTATTGCCTGCGCATGTATGGAATTGGATTCCACTTCTTACACGTGGAGGAACTGCAGATAACAAAGGAAAAATTACAATGGCTGACCTTTTGACAGCATCACTCAGATTTCGTCCTGACAGAGTTATTTTGGGTGAAATCAGAACTCCTGCAGAAGCAGAAGTTCTTTTTGATGCGATGCACACTGGTCACTCGGTCTCAACAACTTTTCATGCAGATACTGCTTCACAACTGCTTAAGAGAATGTTGGATGCACCTTTTGACATTAATCCAACAGAACTCGAATCTGTTCATCTTGTCGCAGTCCAGCATCGTGACAGAAGAAAAAGTTTGAGAAGAACTTATGAAATATCCGAAATTATCCCGGGTGCAGGGGGGACGCTGACTACGAATCGTCTCTTTCTGTGGAGGGCAAGAACCGATACGTTTGAGCTTGTCAACAAACCACGAAGATATATCGAGGAAATAAATCTTTATACAGGTATGACTGAGCGTGAAATCAATGACGATCTTGCCCAGCGAAAGCACATACTTGATTGGATGGGAGATAACGACTACGTCGATATCGAACAAGTAAGTGAGGTAATGCGAGCTTATTACAACATGCCAGAAGTCCTTGATGAAGCACTTGAAGGAAATAAGAAACTGGAAGAGGCTGAGAAACCAAGAAAAGCGAGTATAGACGAGGATACAGGTAGAGAGCAGATAGAAACAGAATATGAAGAATCTGAGCTGGAGCTTCCTACAACAAAGCAAGTAGGAAAACAGGTCAAGTCAGAAAAGAAAGGAAAGAAGCATAGCAGGAGAAGGTGAGCTGATTGGCGCGCATACCTATTCAATTGTTTCCCGTGTCGCTAGCCAGACGCTTCAAATCACTTACTTATCTAACAAAACTTTTCGTAACGACGCGTTTACGTGAAGATTTGGTGATGGCAAGACTGCCTGAGGCTAAAGAAGCGGAGCTTTATGGTATTTCATTTATTATTTCTTCTTTTATTTGGGCGTTATTGTTCTCCGTCCTTATGTTTTTTATGCAGAGTTATATCCAATTTGCTTCGCTGGAGCAAGCACTGCCTTTATCTGCATTGGTATTTGTTTCCGCATTCATCGGATTCTTTTATCTTCATTACATTTATCCTTCGATACTTGCAAAGAAAAATGCAGAAGCAACTGATCGAGCGCTGTTACACGTACTCAGAGATATGTGGGTTCAATCCACTTCCGGGGTTCCACTTTATGACATACTAAGTAATGTGTCACGCGCTGACTACGGGCTGGTATCTGACGATCTAAGGAATGCTGTGCGTGAGATCTCGGGAGGAGAGCGAGATATTGTTGTTCTTGAAAAAGTAGCGCATACTACGCGGGCAGAGGAATTCAAGAGAGCCTTGTGGCATATCACTTCATCAATGCGTACCGGAGTCGGTTTGACTACTGCGCTTGAAAATACGCTTAGCGTTCTTACTGCAGAGCAGCATAGAGCTGTAAAGGAGTACAGCTCTACACTTAATTTTTATCTCCTTCTTTATCTCATGTTTGCTGCAGTTATTCCTTCTATAGTCACAACCTTCGTCTCGCTTCTTTCAATATTCGGCATCTTTTCTATCACGTTCGAATTGCTTTTAGGAATTGTTATGTTATCCGTTTTCCTCCAATTTATTTTGATAGGATTTATGAGAGTTGGAAGACCTGAGATTTGATTTGAGATTTAATTTGAGATTTAATTTATGTATGTATAAGTTTAATTTGGATAAAGATGGTTTGATATGGCAACTAAAAAAGGCTGGATTACAAAATTTGTTGAGAGAAGAATACCTTCATCTGTTAGAACTGATCTTAAGAAATTGCTCGACTTCGCTGGAGAGGTTACAGCGCCAGAAGAATGGCTTGCATCCAATCTCATTATCGCGTTTATTACTTCGATATCTCTTGCATTCCTTCCGTTTTTAACTCCAAACTTTTTTGTGAAACAAGTGTCAGCTGATTTGTTCCCTTACCTCTCAGTTGCAATCTTTATTTTTTCTGCACTTTTATTTATCCTAGTCGCTTATTTCTCACTTTATTACAAGCTCGATGCAAGGAGAAGAAAAGTGCAGCAGATCCTCCCAGATTTTCTATCCTCTGTCAGTATGAATATTAACGCAGGTATGGAACCTCTTTCAGCTCTTTATGTATCTCTTCGTCCAGATTTTGATCCGATAACCACTGAAATGAAAAAGCTTAGATCTCTTGCACTTGGTCACAAATCAATAGTCGAACAACTCTCCTTGCTACGCCAAACAATCCAGTCTCCACAACTTGGTACAACGATTTCAATAATTGAAAGAGCAACAAGGTCTGGTGGAGACCTTGGCAAGCTCCTCGAGTCAGTTGCAACTGATCTGCGTGAAACAAACAAACTGCAAAAGGAGCTTGAGACAGCTACGCGTGGATACGTTTATTTCATCGCATTTCTGATACTTTTTGGTGTTCCACTCCTTCTATCAGTTGCATCAATATTCATTACCTTCACATCGGGTGCAGCTATTGCACCTTCAGGGTTTACAGCAACTCTCGGTCTCTCGTTGACACCAAGCAGTCCAACTCCCGAGGAGGCAAAGCAGCCAAAAGTAAGCGAGCGCATCGACATCGTGTTCATAACGTTGCTAGCATTTAGCGCCATCTAAGCTTCTCTGATGTTAGGCGTTCTCTGGGGCGGGGAAGTGAAATATGGAATTCGTTATATTCCAATTTTCATTATAGTAAGTGTAACGCTGTACCTTGTTATGAAAGGAGCAGTTTCCGGTGTTATGAAATCACTCGGTGTTTTCTAGTAACCTTTGAAATCTAACCTGAAAAATTCGAAATTTTATTAAGGTTTATAAAGGTTTTGACTTAACTAACTAAGTAAATAAGAGTATACGTGAGGCAGAATGTACACACAAGGCAAACACAGAGGTCAGGCAACAGTAGAATATCTTGTTCTACTTGCAGTCGCAATCATTATCGCGCTTGTTATATTTGCATTTATGGGCTGGGTTCCAGGACTTGCTGGATCTCTTAAGGAGAGACAAGCAAAGCTTTTCTGGGCTTCAACATTTCCACTTCAAATAAGAGATTACAAAGTTACAAACAGTACTGGCGGTGCTACCTTCCAGATTCAAAATGTCGGTGATTCAAAGATTCAGATAAACAACATTTCAATGGGTGGGTTGAATGACACATCTTTGTCTCCTTCAGGTACGTCTGCTAGACTTGCTTCTGGAGAGTCAAAGATATTTACTGCGGATGCGATAATATGCAGTCCTGCTGGAAGCACGTACGATCTTGAAAATGTATCGATAGGTTATGACACTATAGGCGGCATTCCTGGCCAACAACTCACAGGTGACAGACCAATAACTGGCAAGTGTTTGTCAGGATAATAACTTAATCATATTAATCATATATTACTGAACAAAAATAATAATGGCGACAGTCGGAGATTAAATAATAATTAGGTGCAATCGGAGATAAAATTCAAGCAAGTGCGATCAATAAACCAGATCAAATTCGTGATCTGATGCATCAGATCAGGCGCATACAAACGCACCAAATACAAGAGGCTCAAAATTAATAGACCTAGAACTATCGGCGATCAGCAACTGCTAAACAAACAACTGTTCAATAGTCTAGCCGTTTTCGTACGAATTTTTTGTTAATAAAGAAATAGGTGATCTAATGGAAGTAAAGCAATCAAGACAAACAATAAAGCAAGTAGGACAGTTTCTGAATGGATTTTGGGAACGTGGGTTAGAAAAGAGGATTATTAGAGACTTTTTCAAATGTCACTATTGCGAATCGAATAAAAATATCTACAGCAAACAAACCGGAGAACTGGATAAGAAAATGTCCGTAGACAAACGTGCTCAAAAAGTATCTCTTGAGAGTATATGTAAAACACATTCTGCTGAGCAGATACGGTTATATAACGACTGGCAGATTGGTTGTGACTAGTTAAGGTAAGTTAATAGCCCCGACCGGATATCCGATTTTTTGGTAAGTTTTTGATAAAACTTTTTTCCAAAAAGTTTTCGAACCGGTGTCTCAGGCTCCAAAGGCCCATATACTTGACCACTATACGACGGGGCTATGATAAGACTTTAGATTGTAATATTTTTAATACGTAGTTTCTGATGAAACTCTTTCAAAAGAGTTTCTTACCACGGATCTTTCTTCAGACCGGTTTTATATGCAATCACATTTGCAGTTGTGTGTACAATCAGCGTTATAATCAGAAGGAAAATGAATGCCGACAAGTTGAATGTTGCAGGTAGGAATGGAAAAACAAAGATAACTGCAAAGACGTAAAATGACAGTTGGTCAAGAGGGTAGAATGGTTTTCCTTTCGTCATAGCAAGTCTCCTTTTTATGAAGCTGCCGACTGCATCTCCGACCATCGTTCCTAAGGAGAGAAGGAACGCAACAAGTATGTGTTGCTTTTGTGTTGGATAAAACTGGATCAGAGAATACGTGAGGTATCCGATAATTGTTCCTACAACAATTCCTACAAGGAATCCTGCCCAAGTCTTTCCCTCTCCAAGCACTCTCCTGCTATCATAAAATTTCATCTTCATATCCATCGGTGTCTTCGACTTACCTGTCCTGAAAAATACAGGTGCAGAGTTAGCAAAATACGCCGGCAGAATAAAGATCAGAAGGTCGATCATTTGGTTCAAGGTTAGCATAAGGTTTTAAATGTAACAAAGGTATTTATTTCATGCGGAAACCTCGAGAAATTGAAGAAATTCGACCCCTAGCGGCCGAGCCAGCAAAAAGGGATGGAGGGTCTGGAACTCTGAGGTTAATAGGCATACTTGTACTCGTAATTCTAGTCGGTTTGGTACTATTGAACGTTCTGCCCTCAGTCAATATCGGCGGATGCGTCGGAGTTTTAGAAATATCTGGCCCAATTTCTGCATCTAGCTCTTTTAACACAGTTGGTACTGGAGTGACATTACATTTGATTGAAACGGCAAAAGACAGGCCAGAAATCAAATCGCTCGTAGTGTTGATAAATTCGCCAGGCGGTTCGGTTGTTGCGTCAAAGGAAGTTTATTACGCTTTACGCGATGTGAATAAGCCCATCACTGCTTACATAGGCGAGATTGGTGCATCAGGCGGTTATCTAGCTGCAGTTGGTGCTGATAAAATTTATGCAGATAGCGCATCAATAACTGGTAGCATCGGTGCGCGTGCCACGTTCTTCGATATTTCTCGTCTATTGAATAACACTGGCATAAACGCTACAACGGTTAAGTCTGGTCCAATGAAGGACATAGGTGACATCTACAGGCCAATAACTGAAGATGAGCGAGCAGTCCTCGATAAGATGGTAAACGAGATAGTAACTGAATTTCGATCAATAGTTCACGAGTCAAGAAACGGAAAGAACAATCGATATACTTTTGCATCTCTCGAAAAAGTTGCGGATGCAAGAATTCTCACAGGAAGGCAGGCATACGATTTAGGGTTGGTTGACGAACTTGGCACTAAAAAAGATGCAATAAAAGATTCTGCAAAGAAAGCAGGATTAGATCCAGATAATCCACAAGTTTGCGAAGTCAAAGCTGAGCGTGATTTATTCAGTTCATTGTTTTCAGCAATGGGGAACGGTATCGGAGAGGTTTTAATTCAAAGACTGAGTGTTAATGATGTTAAAATCAGCTAAAAAATTAAAAGAAAACGGTAAGGGCGCTAAAAAGGCGTTCATATTTACAACAGATGCATTTCTAGTTCTACCTCTTGTCATCCTTGTCATCTCTTCATTTGTTTCCTTTTCAGTTACAATTAGAGAAACAGTTGTAATGCAGGAATATGCTTATCTGATTGGGCGTGACTCACTGCAATATCTGTCAGAAATTTCTGGAACTGAAGCAGGAATTGCGACATCAAGCAGATCTGCACTCGAATACATTATTGTTCAAATTGCAAATAATGATCTGGTAGGTGCTAGAAATTCTATCACATCAATTCTCGGTAGGTCAATTCCTCCATCAGTTGGTTATGTTTTTGAGTATTACGATCAGTCATCTGCTACTTGGGTCCAAGTTATTCAAGGCGGTAACGCTCTAAAGACCTCAAATCCAAAGTTTCAGGTAACTGCGTCGAAAGTTGTAACTGCTTTAACTGATCCAGTTACTAATCAATTTTCTAGCTGTGCCGCAGCTGTAACTTGTACGAACCCGCCATCAACTAGATATGTGGCAGGTAAGGTTTTCGGTCCAACCTACGTGAGACTCAGAATATTCATATGATATTCCTAACAGGAAATAAGGCAAATAAATGTGAAAGAAAGATTGTGAGAACATGAAAACAAAAATATCAAATATCTCAAATAAAAAAACCAGAAAAGGTTTCATCTTCACACTATTGGTACTTGTAATAATCGTTTTCATGATCGCTGAGCTTAATATCTACTTCAGAACTTATCAGCTGAGGCAGGAGTCAGAGCCAGCGAAGATACGTTCTTTTGTCATTGCAGACTTCGCTGATCAGCTTTCGCAGAAGAAGTTGAGCAATGTAGCGTATGTAATTGGCTATAATGCGTTATACTACTTAAGTAATGATAGTTCATCTCCTTCCCCAAGTTCATCAAACCTCAATTCCACAGTTTGGTCGCTTATGTGGAACGGAACAAGATCTGATCTTGTAGGAAATCCCAAGAAAATTGATCAGACTCTTTCTGCTTGGAATTCCAATCTCACCACAATTGCTTCTAGAGTCGGATTTAATATCACAACTTCTTACAACGGTTTCAACATTACACAAGTTGATCCGTGGACTGTTCAGTTCAATTTCACTTTTTCTTACAATCTGACAGATTCAACTTCAGCTGTGAAGATTGTCAGTTCTTATCCAATCACGTTTAACGTGTCAATTCAAGGTTTTAATGATCCTGCCATTTCTCGTGCATTCTCAGGTGCGACAGTTGTGAGAAGAGACATCTTCAACACTTCCTCAACATCCTGGACAAATCTGTTTTCAACTGGCCAGTATGGAAAGGGATGGTTTTACGGAGAGCCTGTAAAAATAACCGCCGCCGCTCAAGTTAATTTCAGTTCTGACAGCAAAAAGAAAATCTTAGTCACTGACAGTTCTGAGATATGGAAGAAATATGCAAATGTTTATGGTGCAGTGGTTATTGTTGGCAGTCAGAATATCCAATCAGCTGCAGAAGTTGATTTCATCGGAGTTCCTGTGTTTGTCAATCAATCTATATCGCTTGTTAGCATCCCAAACTCTCCCTTCCTAATCATTTCTGACAACGATACGGTTGCAACAGAAACACAAGGAACGAGTTACCACAAGCTTTACGATATTGAAACAGCAAGAAGTCTTGCTGTATGCGCGTTATACTCAAATAATGCAGACGCACTATCTTTCTTAGGTAGACTCACAAATACGACAGCAGCTGATCCATTCGGTATTGAAACGATGTATGCAGGAATGGGTGGATGGCTTACTAATCCAGGACGTTCCGCAATTGATCATGCTTACGTTGCAGGGGCTGCAGGAACAAAGATCATGGGAATGGCAGGATGCCATGACAGAATCTCTTGTAACCCTTCATTCTCACCAGATTTTGTCAATCCGATGGCTCTTGATGCAGCGCATGCTGCGAGATATGGTTTAACTGATCTAATATGTACAGGAACTCGATGTGGATAAAAATGGAAAATAATGAAAAAAGGGAAATCCTAGAAACACTAAGAAGTCAGAAGAAACCTGGGTTTCTTCAGGGTCAGGTTGCAACTGAAACGCTACTTATCATTGGATTTCTATTTCTCTTCCTTATTCCTCTACTTGTTTTTGTATTTGGTATCCTTTCAGCTGACTCATGGAAATTAGATACTGTTCAAGCAAAAGCCACTGCCACGAGACTCGTGAATGTTGCAAACAAAGTTGCGTTAGGTGGTGAAGGAACCTCAACAGTTGAAACTGTTTTTATTCCAAGCAGTGTTTCAGAAATAGCAGTTAATGGTTCAGAATTAATTTTCAAGATAAACACTCAGGATTTAGGTGTAATAGAGGAAGTTGCTATTGCAGATGTTCAGTTAGTGCTTAATCCTGCCGCACCAAATAATTGGACGCAAGTAAAAGGTACATCTGTTTTCGTAATTAATTATTCAGGAGGAAAAGTATGGCTAAGCCGATGACCACAATAAACTCAAAGGGAAATCCTAGAAATACTCTAGGAGATACTAAGAACCGTAGGTTCTTAGTGGGGCAGATTGCATTCGAGTTCCTAGCTATCTACAGTATTTTCATCTTACTGTTCATCGCAGTTTTATTTGTTACAACGCGTCAGTCACAAGCACAGCAAGTGTTCGCAGAGCAGTTATTTGCAAAAGAAATGTCACTTAGATATGCTACAGAAATTAGCGTTGCAGCAAACATTCCTGGCTACGAGAAGAATTATACTTTTCCAAGAACATTAAGAGGTGCAGGCTACGGCCTATCTGTATTCAACGGTACTATGATAATAAATTACACAACTGTAACTGATATTAATTCATTTTATCCCCTTGCAACATCAAATGTAATTATCAATGGAGTTAATACTGCAACTGCAGTTGGGAGTGTTAATACATCAAAAGGCTGGATGTACTTAAAGAATCAAAACGGTCAAGTGGTGATTAGCCAATGATTAATAATAAAATTAATAGAAGGGAAGCCGTAGAAACCGTAGGTTTCTACAAGGGGCAGTTCTTTTCATATGATGCAGTAGTGGCAGGAGTATTGTTCGCAGTTCTCCAATCAATCCTTTTTGTTTACTGGACTTCTCTCAGGTCACTTGTATTCACACAAATAGATGATCTTTTCATTACATCGATCGAAGTTTCAAACTCTTTACTAACGCCAGGCAACCCTGCTGCTTGGACAACTTCAACAGTCCAACAAATAGGAATCACTACTGATTATAATTCCATGAGAATCGATAACAATAAGCTGTTAAACCTGAAGCAATTATCTGATTCAAACTACGACAGCATCCGTTCTAAGCTTGGACTCGGCCCATATCAATACAGTATTACAGTAGGCGGCGTAGTTATTGGAGTTTCTCCACCCGCAGACCGTAAGAGCAAAGTAACGCTAGTCAGACCAGTTGTTTATCAAAACCAACCAGCTAATCTTACTATCACAATCTGGTCTAATTTTACGATATAATTCCCTAGGTCACACAGTTCTATCATCTAATGTTTTCATATCTGACATTTTCATAAGTTGCATGTGGTTTGCCCGTTGTATGAAATGCAAATAAATTAGTAAAATGGTACCAAAAGAATTTGATATATCCCCATTTCTTAATTCTTCTTGCAGAGGTGTAAACTATTCCTCCGGAAAATTTTATTTTTCCATACTTTTTCAGTCTTTTTGATAAATCAAGATCTTCCGCAGTGACAAGTTCTGTGTTAAACCCTCCTACCTTTTTATATGCGTCTGCTCTAACGGCCATATTCATTCCTGCCATCGATGACCATCCTAACAATCCAGTAAGCCATAAATAGGGGCTGAAAATATATTTTGACACAAATTTATCGAGAACGTTTCCATCAAATAAATGAACTGGTCCGTAGACTCCAACAACTTCAGAACTTTTTTCAAATTCCTCTGCTGTTTTTTTCAGCCAATTTTTATCGGCAAAAGAATCAGAGTCGATAAATGCAATAATCTTGCCTTTCGCAATTTTGGCGGCTGCGTGTCTCTGTACAGATGATCCTCTTAACTTACTTATGGCTACTCTATCGACATATCTTTTAGCAATTTGTCTAGTTCTGTCAATGCTGCCTCCATCTCCTAGGATTATTTCATAAGGCTTTAATGTCTGATTTTTTATTGAACGTAGACACTGTTCAATATTCTCCTCTTCATTAAGAGCTGGAACAACAACTGATACTTTAAGCATAATATAAAACTGCAGAAAAAGGTTTATATATTCTTTTTAAGTAGGGACTTCGGATAGTTTAGCTAAAGAGTTACCCGAGGTTCCGACTTATTTTTATTTTAGGTTCGATTATTTTTTAACAACTCTTTTTTTGTTTTTAGCTTTCCATCTTTGCTTCTTATTTGTCTTATTTGTTCTCTTTCCTTTATTTTTCATCATTTTCATTCATCCACCTACTATTAATAGGATATACTAGCTTATAAGTCTGAATCTATCGGGACGTATAACTGGTTAATCAAATTAGTTGTTGTTTTTTCTTTTTTCTATTCGTTTTCCATAGTTCATACGAAACGATTTCGCTAAGTGGTTTTCTTTCTCGTTTTCTTTTTTGCGCATTCTTTTTTTCATAACCGAAACCGACAATAATCTCACATCTGAACGGGTCAGGTATATTTAACCGCTGTTTTGTAATTTTTGGATCTGGAGACATAAGTGCACTATTAATTCCTAAAGACTCTGCTGCATAAACCATGCTCATGGCAGAACACCCAATGCATTTCTGTATCTCACCGATATTAGGGATACCTCCTTTGACACAAGCCAATTGTCTTAGGATTTCTTCTTTCGGTATTACCATAACTATTGCCACCAGTACTGGTGGTTCAGTGAATAAGTGCCCGGTGTAGCAGGTAGAGAGGCATTCTCTTATCTTTTTTTTGTTTCTGATAACAATAAAATGCCATGGCTGAGCATTGCCGCAGCTTGGTGCCAATCTCCCCGCCTCTAAAATTTTGAGGAGCATATTGCGACTAATTTTTCGGTCTTCAAATTCGTATGTCGTTTTTCTTCTTTTAGCTAGTTTCAGAAATTCATATGCCATGTCCATCCGCCATTTTCTTCTTTTTTGCAAGGACTCTCTCTATCTCCGTAAGCAAATCTTTTGACATATACATTTTGCTTACAAAGCCAGCTATCCTATACTTTCCTTCCAATTCTAATCGCACATCTGTTGCTAATGCGACAGCCGTAACAACGATCACAGGTGTTGTTATTTTCTCTTTTTTCATCCATCCGAGAATGTCTCTTCCAGTCACTTCTGGCATTCTAATATCCAGCAGAATGACGTCGTATTTCCCATTCTTTTCATTCTTTATCCGTTCAAGTCCCTCTTTTCCTCCAAGTGCAGAGTCCACCAAATACTCTTTTCCCTGAAGGAGTCCCTGCATCACTGCGACGACATCCGGTTCATCTTCAACAATTAATACTCCTGCTTTTTTTGCCATACTTCCAACTTGCTATCGAACCATTTTCATTTCATCGCTTGATCACGTTACTAGCTGTGACGGATCGGAATTACGAATGTGAATGTTGTTCCATTCCCTTTAATGCTTTTAAAGGTTATACGTCCCCCATGGCCTTTGACAATATGCCTGCATATTGATAGGCCTATGCCAGATCCTGGAGAAAGCGGATCGGCCTTGTAAAATCGGTGGAAAATATAAACCTGTTTTTTCTTCAGTATTCCTGGGCCTGTGTCTGTAATACTCACAGTTATTTTACGGTCCTTTGCCTTTGCAGTGACTGTAATCTTTCCATTCTTTGTGAATTTTGTTGCGTTTTCAACAATGTTTTCCACCAACGTATAGAGCGCTTTAGGATCTCCTATTACTACCGGGAGGTTTTCGACCTCTTCAATTATCCTTAATCCTTTCTTCTCAGCAATTGGGCGGTTCTGAGCTACTACCGAGTGAATTATTTCAGATAGATCAACTAATGTTTTTTCATATCTTTTTCCATGCTCAGTCTTGTAAAGCTCAAGTACATTTTCAATCTCGTCACGTAATCGGTATAAATTGCGGTTGAAAATCTCCTCAAATTTATCTCTATCTTTTTTGGTCCGTGCCTTATCCATAAGGTCGTGTGCCGTAATTGCAACTGATAGCGGAGTCTTTAAGTCATGGGCAATATTCTGAATAAAATTTGATTTCAGTTCATCTAGCGAACGCATTTTTCGGTATGCCTTTCGAAGTTTCGTGAGCTGTTTCGCAAAGGTTTCTTGATACCCGAATTGATCCCGAATAAGGTAGTTAACTCCAAAAACAAAAATAACCGTACCGATAACGTGTAAAAAAGAATGCAACAAATCTATTTCTGATCCGGTGAGAGGAACCAATCTGTGTTCATCACCTTCATGAATTAAAATATCAGCAATATATATAATAAACGAAAGAACAATCAATAATAAGCCTGGCTTTGGTTTTTTCTTTAAGCTAATGCGTGCGTGAATAACAAGAAATAATGCGATTATGGCTGCAGAAGCTGCAAAGATAACTATTCCCATATCAATTGCTAGAAGAAGATCGAGACCCATTTTATCCTGCCTATATCCTGTATCTAATTTTGTGATAATACATAAACTGAATTAGGTCCGTATGTTTTAAACGTATCTGAAAAAATTAGAAAAGACCTTTTGGTTACACAACTGTTTTACCTATAATAAAGAAAAAACTACGAAAATGTAACTAAATCGCTAGATTACTAATTAAACCGCTAGGAGTATTAGAACCGTAGGTTCTAATCCATAAAGTCATTAGGTTTCGGAGGTTCTTTCGGTTCTCCTTTTCTTTCTCTTACTTGTGTAACAAGTTTATCCTGTAAACCGGTTGGAACAAGTTCGTAACCTGCATATTCATGATACCAAATAGCTCTACCTTGTGACGCCGATCTGAGGTCGTTTGACATTCCAAATGTTTCTGAGACTGGAAGTTTTGCCTTAACTGTTGCAAGATCTCCTTCTTGGCTGATTTCAACGATTTCACCACGTCTTCCCTGAAGCGCTGTAATAATATTCCCAGAATATTCCTGCGGAGCTTGAACGAGAAATATCTGTTTAGGTTCCATAAGCCTTACTCCTGCTAGAAGCATTCCTGCGTATATCGGTCTTTTTGCAGCTGGTATAATCTGTGCAGGACCTCTGTGGGCAGGATCCTCGTGAATAATCGCATCATGCAACTTTACTTTGAGTCCGATAACTTTCTCTTTTGCAAGCGGACCTTTGTCGACAGCTTCTTCAAATGCTTTCAGAAGAAGTTCCATAATTTCTTGTAAGTATTGGACTCCTTTTGTGGAATCAATAAACATTGCTTTTCCATGAATATCTAAAACTTTCTTCGCTTCATCTCTTGGCATCCCTGCCTCTACTAATGTCTCAACTAGCACTTTGCCTTTTGGTTTTCCTTCAGGTATTTTTCCTTCAAGCATTGCATCGTAAACTCCTTTTTCAAGCGGCTCAACGGATAATACGAATTTGTTGTGCTTGTTTGGAGATTTTCCTTCAAGCTCCGGGCCTTCCTTTAGAATCGTTTCACGATAAACGACAATCGGAGGAGTCGTCTCTATGTCAACTCCTTTTTCTTTCGATATCTTATACTCAATAATCTCAAGATGCAATTCACCCATACCGCTGATAAGGTGTTCACCTGTTTCCTGATTTATTTCAACTTTCAATGTCGGATCTTCTTTAGAAATCTGACGTAGAACTTCAATAAGTCTTACCAAGTCTTTGCTGTTTTTAGCTTCAATTGATTTAGTAACGACAGGTTCGCTGTAATGTTTAATCTGTTCGAATGGTTCAAAAGTTGGGTTTTCACTTACTGTTTCACCTACGTAAAGATCACGCAGACCAACAAGTGCTGCAATATTCCCTGCAGGTACTTCTTCAACCTGCACACGATCTGGACCCATATAAACACCAACTTGCTGAAGTTTGGCAGATGTGTGTTTCGATGCAACCGTCAAGTCAGTCCCTTTCTTAACTGTACCACTTAGAATTCTTGCAATTCCTACTTCACCTGCATGTTTGTCCACAACAACTCCAAAAACTATTCCACAAACTTTTCCTTTCGGATCACAATTAACCATTGATTGCCCGTCGATGCTGTTGAGATCACCATGCCAAAGAATAGGAATTCTATATTTCTGTGCTTCTGCTGGATTTGGAACATTTTCAATAACCATTGTTAGTAAAACTTCATCAATTGGTGCCTTTTCTATAAGTGATTTATGGTCTTGTTTTGAACAGAATTCATAGATGTCTTTGAAGCTGACTCCCTTCGCTTTCATATAAGCGAACGATGTAGCCCATTTATTGAATGCACTTCCAAACGCAATATTTCCTTTTTCAACATTAATTTTCCATTGTTCTTTTTTGTCCTCTGGCCCATATCTTTCAATTAATCTATTAATATCCCCAATCAATTTTGCAAGTCTTTCTTGTGTCTGTTGTGGTGTGAATTTTAATTCATTTATCAGTCTGTCTATTTTGTTGATAAAAACAGTTGGTTTTGATTTTTCTTTCAATGCCTGTCTCAAAACAGTTTCTGTCTGGGGCATTATTCCTTCAACGGAATCAACTACGAGAATTACGCCATCAACTGCACGCATAGCACGCGTAACGTGTCCACCAAAATCAACGTGACCTGGTGTGTCGATAAGATTAATTACGTGAGGGTGTCCGTGATAATCAAAACCTAATGAGATATAAGCTGCCTTAATCGTGATTCCTCTCTTCTGTTCTTGTTCATCAAAATCCATGACACGTTGTTCACCAGCCAATTCCTTACTAATAAGACCTGCTCTTGCTACAAGAGAGTCAGTCATAGTTGTTTTTCCGTGGTCAACGTGTGCAACGATAGCAATATTTCTAACATACTTAAGATCGTACATCAGTTTTTGAACTTCTTCTGCCACGAATTCTTTTCTTACCATAACAACAACCTACGAAGAAACCTAGGTTTCTTCTGACTTCCTATTTGTATTTCCTAGTTTATTTACTGTGTCTAGAAACTTTATAATAATTAAATCATTTTTCTCAATTAACGCACTTAAAAGAAGATTATCTTGCACTTCGTGCAATCCTTTCAACTTCATCTCTTCTCTTCATTGCATAACTATTAACGTCACCATTTCCTGCTAGTATAATCTCATTAGCCAGCGTCTGTGCTAATGTGGCTTTTTTATCAAAAGAACCAAGTATTGCTGCAACTGTAATATTTCTCAATGCCATATCTACTCTTCTTTTTGGAGCTAAATCAACTGATACCTGGTATCTGACTCCTCCATATTCAACACGTGTCGTATCTTCACGTGGGGCACTATTCTCAATTGCTTTTGTAAGTACTCTAATCGGATTATCCTTTGTTTGCTTCGCAACAATATCAAATGCTTCTTCAACAATTCTCATTACTCGCGTCTTTTTACCCTGCAGACTGCCTGCAGTTCTTATCAGTTTGCCACCGATCTTTTCTCCAGTTCCTCCTCGCATCAACTTGTTTACCAGGAGTTCAACCACGTTTTTCTTTATTCCGTGTTTTCTGTGCCCAATTCTTCCATGTGTGTGAGGAATGACCTTAGGTTTCATTGAAATATAATTCCTAATTGTGTCATCTTCAACGGTGACATCGTAATCATATTTGTTAAACAATTTTTGTGAGATTTCAGTTGTATCTGTCATAGTAACACCTTAATTATCATATATCTTGATGAAACTTTTTCTAAAGTTTCTTATCTTCTTGGTTTCTCCTTCTTTCCAGAACGTAATTCGCTCAAAGGAACTCCATTAACGGAAATTATCTTGTAACGAACACCTGGAATCGAACCCATCTGACCACGCTGTGATCCTCCCAATCCATCAATCATTACTTCATCATGTTCATCAATGAAGTTAATTGCACCATCGCGAGGTGCGAATGCAGTTACAATCTTTCCATTCTTTATGAGTTGTACTTTTGCGCATTTGATCAGTCCTGAATGGGGCTGTTTTTGTTCGAGAGCTTTCTTTTCAAGAACTATGGCTCTAGCTGCATGTGCCCCTTCGAGCGGATCGTACTTGGCTTTCAATCCTTCAGCCTTTCTTCTCCATGGCTTCTTCAGCCGTCTGTATCTTTTTCTTCTCTTTCTGATATCTCTTCCTGAAAACTCTCCCATTAAATCACTCAAATCATCCTAACTAATTATCGAATAAGAACGTAAAAAACGCTGACTTATTGACAAATTTTACTGATTTATATATCACTTATACCTTTTATATTTTTATCTCTTTCTCACCGAAATGCCTACTTATTAGGGTTCTGGCAAGTTTGATCTTGTGGCCTCCTTTGCCTATGACATATTTCCTATTATCCGCATCCACTTTTATCATAACTTTATCATCTGTCGAATTAACATTAATCTTTGTCGGAAAGAATATATTCTCTACAAATCGGTCAAGGATGTTCGAATATTCAACAAATAAAACATTCTTCTTCAGCATTCTCTGCAAGTCCTTTATTCCATTCCCATTCTTTCCAATCGCCTTGCCCATGTCTCCTTCCGCAACTACAAATACGATATGTTCGTCATCCTCAACGCAGTCACGTGCTGATGCATGCGTCACTTGTTGAAAGAAAAGAATCTGCTTCGTCTGTTCATTATTCAATGTCACCATTCGTTATCCCTGTATATCTAATTAATTTCCGTCTCTGTCATAATCGATTTAAAACGAAGCCGAAGAAGATAGAATATCCGAGTTTCCTGCTTCAAGAATTGTAAGAATTGATACTGGATACGGTTTACCGCAGATTGATCCAAGTTCTAATGAAGTAAATCCAACATTTTTTACCTGCAAATTTGATTTCTGTGCAGCATTCTCAATCTGTTCGCGAGTTGTTTTTGGACAATTGCTAGCTATGAGAATCATTTTGGCATCTCCTTTAAGTGCTCGCATAAGGCCTGATCGCATTCCGAATTCTACTTTCCCACTTTCAACAACCATTCTGATAGACTTTTGAATTTCAACCATCTAATCACACCCTACTATTCCTTCTCTCCTGGTTTTTTCATTCTGAGCCTAACAATTCCGCTTCCAAGCGGAACTGGTTGACCTATAAGTATATTTTCAGTCACACCGCTTAATTTGTCTTCTTCACCGCGGATGGCTGCATTGATAATATGCTTGACTGTTTCTTCAAAAGCAGCTCTTGCAAGTACTGATGGCTTTCTTCCACTGAGTCCGTGTCTTCCAATCGACACGATTTCTCCTTCAGCTGTCATTGCATCAGCGAGAAGTCTTATGTGGCGTACATCGACATCAAGACCCTGTGAATCCATAACGTTCATTAGTTCTGCTACGATCGAATTTCTTGCTGCTTCTACACCAAGTAACTCATACATGTGCATGATGTTATTTGTGTAACATCTTGAAGCGTCAACTTCCGGTCTCTCAATCAGATCCTTAAGATTTGATCCTCCTGCTCTGATGAAGTAATTGCCTTCCTTATCCCTAATGATAACTGCTTTCTGAATCCCTTTTACACCTTTAATGTGAAGAATACGTAATTTATTCGTCAGCTTTCTAAGTTGTCGTAGCGTGACGCCTCTTCCACCTTTTACAAGAATTTTTTCACGCTGCGACTTCATATTATAATCTGTACCTACAAATGTTTTGATCAGCTTCTTTACTTCAGTCATATCTGCGCCTTCGCGTTCAATTGCGTCTTTGTTTAGTCTGACCATGATGTACTTCTTTTGGAAATTCTCAGCGATCATCGCAACGTCATCAAGAATTAGTTCTTCTAAGCCTTTGGCAATCTCTCTAACCTTTTTCTCATCTTTTTGTGACTTCGGTTGAACGTAAATGTCTGTAAGCGTATTCTTTGGCTCTTTCTTCCCGTCCACGATTTCAATCATTCTTGGTAAGTCTGTAGGAACTTCTTCAGCGACTCCTGCATAGTGGAAAGTACGCATATTCATCTGCGTACCTGGTTCACCTAGCGATTGTGCTGCAATAACTCCTGCTGCTTCTCCAGGCGTGATTTTAATCTCTTTTTTTGTTATTTCTTTTTTTGTTGCCATAAATATCATTCCATTTTATTTTATTCTCTTTCTGGTTGTGCGACTGGTGTAGCCAGTTCTTCTCCAATCTTTCTAAGTCTCATTGGATCCTTTCCGTCCCCACCATAAATCGTCTGAACAATCTTTCCTGATGCATCTCTAACTGTGAGATCATCATGAACCGACAAGTCTTGAAGCGCATTAATGAGCCTTCGTTGCATGTAACCAGAACGTGCAGTTCTGATAGCCGTGTTAACTAGTGATTCACGACCACCCATGGAATTGAAGAAGAATTCAATTGGGCTGAGTCCTTTCTTGAAGTTTGATTCGATGTAACCTCTTGCTTTTGCACCAATATCATTCTGTTTGAAGTGTGACAACACTCTCTTTCGGTATCCTCTTCTCAATCGTTTGCTTCTGACTGCTTGCTGTGAAATAATTCCTGCCATGTGTGTTACATTAAGCATAGATCCTCTTGCACCAATCTTAGCCATTACGATAGAATTATTTTTGATTCCGAATTCTTGCTCGATAAGTTTAGCAGTGTCCTCACGAACTTTACTAAGTGCAGACATGACTCTTGTCTCTAGCGTCTCGCGTGGTGTTCTTCCTGGTTCTCGTTCGAGTGTCTTATTTTGATACTGCATAACCAATGAATTAACTTCACGTTCTGCCCTGTCAGATATGGCCGCAATCTTCTGTCCATTTTCTTTCGACACAGTGTATCCGTCCATTGATACAGAAAATCCTTTTGTTGTTATTGTATACGCAGCTATTTTCGTCACTGAATCAATAAATTCTCTTCCTCTCTTTGCTCCGAAATTAGTAATGATTGTTTCAACAACTTCGTCAAGGGATCTTGAATCAAGTACTCCCTTTACCATTTTGCCATTCTTAATCTCAATCATTTTCTCTCCTTCCTTGCCCAGCTTGGTTTTTGCAGTCATATTAAGCCCTTCTGGCAATAGTTGCGAGAATATAAGCTTTCCAGAGTATCGGCCGCCTTTCTCATCTGCTTTCGGCAGTTCAAAGATTCCACATGTAGCAAGTACGTCTGCAGCTTCTGTAGCTGCGAAAGACGAACCTTCCCGTGTGAGTAGATAAGATCCAGAAATATGATCTTCAGTTGGTCTAATTACAGCATGGCCATGTCTTGGCGAAATTATTTGATCTTCAACTTTCATCAGCATTTCAGCTTCTGCTCTTGCTTCTTCACGCTGAGGAACGTGGATATTCATTTCATCTCCATCAAAATCAGCATTGTATGGTGGAGTGACAGATGGTGCAACTCTGAATGTCTTACCTGGCAATATTTTTACTTCGTGTGCCATAATCGACATTCGGTGAAGTGATGGATGTCGGTTGAATAATACGACGTCGCCATCCTTAAGTTGTCTTTCAACAATCCAGCTGAATGCTAGTTCGTTAAGAATTTCTTCACGATTTGCATCTGTGATCTTTCTTCTCTTTCCATCCGGTGTCACAGCATAAATTGCTCTAGGGTGTTCAGTTCTTTTTACGAATTCTTTGCAGTCATTAATATTCCAGTCAGTAACATTGATAGGAACTGTTAGTGCATCTGCAACGTAAGGCGGAACACCAACTTGATTAATAGATAATGTTCCATCTGGCGATACTACTGTTCGTGCGCTGAAGTTGACACGCTTTCCAGACAAATTGTAACGGAATCTTCCTTCTTTACCCTTAAGTCTCTGTGTAAGAGTCTTAAGTGGTCTGCCGGATCTGTGTCTTGCAGGCGGGATGTTTGCTGATTCGTTGTTGAAATATGTAACAATATGATACTGCAATAGTTCCCACAAATCTTCAATAATTAGTTGTGGTGCTCCTGCGTTAATGTTTGCTTCAAGTCTCTGATTAATTCGCATGATGTCGACAAGCTTATGTGTTAAGTCATCTTCACTGCGTTCACCTGTTTCAAGTGTGATTGATGGTCTAACACTTACTGGCGGTACCATAAGCGCCGTTATCACGGCCCATTCAGGTCTTGACATTTCCGGATCGAATCCAAGTAGCCTCAAATCGTCATCAGGAATTTTTGCCAGTTGATCTCTTACTTCTGTAGGCAAAAGCATTCTGTCTTTTTCGTAGAATGCAGTCGGCTTCTCAAACTTGATATCTGTCTGTTCGTGCTCACAGAATGGGCACACTTTAACCTTTTTGACTTTAGCAATAACTGTTTCAGTTATTTCATCGTGAGTCATCAGTGAGTGGATCATTTCATCTGTCACGTCCTTTGATACCAATACGCGTCTACAGCTTCTGCACGTTGATCGCAGCAACATGTAGACCATAGGTCCAAATTCTGGATGTAGAACAGGTCTTATCAGTTCGATAGATCCAAAGTGACCCGGACATGTGCGGATATTTCCTCCACAAGTCTTGCAACGGAGACCTGGGTCAATAACGCCCATACGTGTGTCAGCTAATCCTCCTTCAATCGGATATCCGTCATCATTGTACGTGTCTGGTACAACTAATTTCACGACGGCCATCTTTCTAACCATCTCTGGCGAGAAGATTGTGAATTTTATTTTCTTTACAAATTTTTCCAAGTAATCGTTTGTTTGTGCCATTTTTTCATCTCACTAATCAATACTCAATATTCGGTTTTATCACTTGTAATCAGACGTGGGAATACTCCCAATGCCTTTATTTCGTCAAGCAACAGTTTGAATGCATATGACATTTCGATTGGATGCAGATTGACAGATGCGCATACTGGACACACATCTTTGTTCTTAACATAATCATGGTAAGCAACTGAACCGCATTCATTACATACAAGTTCAACAATTCTATCAGATTCATCAGTCAGTCTTTCTTTCAGAAGCATAGATGCTCCATAACCGATCAGACAGTCACGTTCCATTTCTCCGAAACGAAGTCCTCCTTCACGTACACGTCCTTCTGTTGGTTGTCTTGTAAGAAGTTGGACAGGTCCACGGCTTCTTGCATGCAGCTTGTTGCTGACTAAGTGATGAAGTCTTTGATAATAAACGACACCTACAAAAATTTCAGCTTCTATCTTTCTTCCTGTTTCACCATCATAAAGTATCTCATGACCTGCTGGATGGAATCCATGTTCCTTCAGCGATTGTCTAATTCCCTCTTCTTTATTTTCACTGAACGGCGTTCCATCAATTTTTTCACCGGTCATACATGCTGCCTTTCCTCCCATCATTTCCATTATGTGACCAACGGTCATACGTGATGGGATTGCATGTGGATTAAGTATTAAGTCAGGAATAATACCCGATTCGCTGAATGGCATATCTGTCTGTGCTGCTAACAATCCAATGACTCCTTTCTGTCCGTGTCTTGATGCAACTTTGTCACCATTTTCTGGTTTCTTAATATCGCGAATTCTTATCTTAACGAGTTTGTTACCAGAAGGACTTTGAGATAACATTACTTGGTCAACAATTCCCTCCTCTTCAGACTTAAGTGTGATTGAGCTTTCACGTTTCTTTTCTTCTGCTATTCCGAATGCACTTACATCTTCAAGGAATCTTGGAGGCGAAGTTTTTCCGACAAGTACGTCTCTTCCTTTTAAGGTTATTCCTGGTACAATGATTCCGTCTTCATCAAGATATTTGTAAGCAGCTTCTTCACGGTATCCATTTACTGTTGGTGCAGGAATCTCAAATTTATCTCTCTGTCCACCTGGGTATCTTCTTTCTTCAGTTTCATAAGTTCTAAATGAAACACACCTTAACATCCCACGTTCGATAGCACTTTTGTTTACGACAACCCCATCTTCCATGTTGTATCCTCTGTAGGAAGCTACTGCAACAACAAGATTTTCACCACCTGTTCTTTCATCAGTTTTTAGTATGTGATGCGGTCGCGTATAGACTAAAGGGTATTGAGGGTAATACATGATGTAAGCACGTGTGTCATATCTTAGTCCAAAGTTGGCACTGTAAATTCCTATTGATTGCTTATTCATTGAACAGGCCATTGTAGTTCTAACTGCTGAATTGTATTCCTGCATCGGCAATATTGATGTTACAACAGAAAGAATTCCGGCTGGATCAATTTCAAGGTGTGTGTGTTCTGGCGTGATTTCTTTTTCACTGAGTGCAACTTGTGACATTGTGTCTTCTTCAGCAGCATCCAAATATTCGACCACTCCTTCTCTTAGGAGGTCATTCCATTCTAATTCTTTCCTTCGGATCTTTTCCCTAACCTCATTTGTTAGTTTCGATTTTCCATTTTCAATAATGATAAGCGGGCGTCTGGACCTGCCTCTGTCTGTATTAATATAAAGTTCTGAGATCTTCGGGTGGTATTCAACATTAACCTCGTGCTGAATCTCCCCGCGTCTTCTTTTATTGACTATTGTTTTGACGAACTCCATTCCATCTGGATGTTTACCAACTATCTTACCATTAAGGTAAACAGTTACTTCCTTTTGTTCGGCTTCAGTTTTTTTCTTTTTCACCATAAAGACACCTACGGTTTCTTTTGACTTCCTAGTTATTTTTTTACGACTGTTTTTGTATTGTCTATACCTTATTTACTACTGTTATTTTACTGCGACAACGCCAAATTTCTTCAACATTCCTTCTATTTCCATTTCGTTAACGCCAATCGATATTTCATTTTCCAATGACATGTTCTTCACCAGTGAACAGCTTGATCCTTCAGGTGTCTCATTTGGACAAAGACGTCCGAAGTGTGTTCCATGGAGGTCACGTGCTTCGAAATGAGGATGTACTCTGCTAAGCGGTGAAATGATTCTTCTTAAGTGTGAAAGTGTTGCGATGTACGAAGTTCTATCAAGAAGTTGGCAGACTCCTGTCTGGCCTGCAATCCAATTGCCTGTAGCCATTGCATACTTAATTCGTTCACTAAGTGTATCTGGTCTGACAAATGTTTGAACGTCTTGAAGTCTTCTGCCACGTGCAGCAGCACGTTCAGCTTGATAAACGATATCACGTACTAAGAATTGGAATGCGTATCTGTACAGCTCTTCCATTAGCACTCCACTTAGTTTAATTCGTTTGTTAGCATAATGGTCTTTGTCATCTGTTGGATATCTCCTGTAAGCAACTAGTGTTCCTTTTTCTGCCATATGGCATAAGAATCGTGCTTTCAGATGTCTTGCTTCTTTATCAACTCCGAAATGCGGAAGCAGATAAGTGTTAAGTAAAACCTCGACACGTTTGTCTCGGTATTCCTTTGGTTGTCCTGGTACTGCTTTCTTTCCAATTTCATCAACCGCCGTGTCAACTGTCTTTGCTTCCGTTACTTCCATATTAAGAAGTGCGTCTGCAATTATGTGACGTTCATCAGTAAACATCTCAAGAATATCTTCATCTTTCTTCATTCCAAGAGCTCGAAGAACCATAACAAGAGGCAGCTTAGGAGGTGCTGCAGGGAATTCTACATCCCATAATCCTTCACTGTTTCTGTTAACTGCGCATCTGCTTCTGAAGCCTGCGCGTGTTGAAAATATTTTAGCTGTAGTAACTGTTCCTTTCTTTTCTCTAGTAACCATGATACGATTGGCTGCCAGATCCTCGATGCCGACTAGCACTCTTTCAGTGCCGTTAATGATCATATATCCTCCAGGATCGTTCGGATCTTCACCAGCTTTGATCAATTCGCTTCGCGACATTCCATCGGTGTAACATGCTTTTGATCTGACCATGATTGGCATGTCGCCGATGTAAGCAACTGCAGTTTTTCTTTCAATGTCATTAATAATCGGCGTGATTTCAGCATAAATCTTTCCAGAATAAGTTAAGTTTCTCAGTTTTGCTTCCATTGGCAATATCGCTCTGGTTGCACTGTCTGCCTCGATAATTTGTGGTTTGTCAACCCAAACCTTTCCTAATTTTAATTTGTAATTTGGAATGTTTGGTTCAATACCTTTAACTGCGTCAAGAATTTCTTGAATCCCATGCTCAATGAATCTGTTGTAACTATCGAGGTGTTGCTTTACGATTTTATTTTCAGTTAAGTATAATTCAAGTACTTCTTCACTCATAACAACAACCTACGGTTTTTGTATTTCCCTTTTATTTTCTTTTTTTGACTCTCCTCTGACTTTCCTTTGTCTCTTGCAATTATCTGACTACAACTCTGAAATAAACTATTTCACCTTCTCTTAAAATTCGAATGATGTCTCCCTCTTTTGCTTCGAGACCTTGTATGGCTGGATCGTAATCTTTTATTTTTGGTAACTGTTCTTTAGTAATGCTATACTTGCCGAGAATGTCTTTTTCGTCATCTGTTTTTACGAGCTCATGCTTTGGTACTAAAAAATGTTCAATACGTTTAATCTCTTTTCGTCTTTTTCTTTTAACAGGCAACAAACCACCACAAGAGCCAACACACACTTCACAACACGCTGAGCGAGGAAGCAAGGTAAAGGCTAGACCACAGATAACTATAAGCTAACCTAATTAGGACCTCTAATATTAAAAACCTTTGCCAACTTGAGTTGGCTAAGGTTTTTTTGTAGTTCGTACCTGAGAATAGATAATATTTCCTTAAAATCTTGCCAGATCTTTTATTTTGTTCACTAATCTGGAAAAAAGACTGCATTTAGGCTCTTGTTTAGACTCTTCATTAATCCTTCTTATTTTTTCTATTTCCTGTTTTTCTATCTCCTGTTTTTCCATTGCTTCCAATAACCAAGGTCTTCGTACAACCTCAGAACTCCTACTTCCATAGCGGACTTCGTTCAAACTCATCTTCAGATACTTAGGTCTGACACTTATCCCAATGTCTTCAAATCCTTTTGATTTTATTTTCATTCCAAGTCTGTTCATTTTATCACATTATTCAGCTAAAAGTTCTTTAGCAGCTATAATTACAAAAGAGTTTACTTGTGATTTACTAAGAGGAATAGGAACTCCATATCTATCTCTTCCTTTTTTATAGATGTGAGATTTTATTCGTTGTATGACTTTATCTGGATCGTCATACTTGAGAAAGGCCCTAGCAGTTAAGACTAATGCTTTTTTTGTTCCAGACCTAGCTACGAGTTTAAAGAAATTCTCTGGCTTTGTTACTTCACTATCTTCAAACAAATCTATATCGTTATTCTCGTCTAGTGCATTTTTGTGTTTGAATAAGCATTGGGCAATAATTTCGATATCTTCGCCATTAGTTCTAAGCAGTTCACTTTCTGGAAGCCATTCGCAGACTCTCTGAGCTCTTGCCTTAAATCCCTCAATTTCTTTTTTGGTTTTATCTGCATCAGAAGTTACAATCGCTCCAGATGAACTAGAACCTTTTTTATATCCGAATTCCTCACAATATACTCCGTCCAAAAATTTGTTTCTGATAGTCTCTTGGAACCTATTTGTTTCCAGCACGATTGATTTTGCTCTAAATTTATTCATTAACATCACTTGCTAATACTACCGATTAACCTATATATATACTTTCGTTTTAACTTCGACAATGTCGATGTATATCCGACTATCAGTCGATTACTGTTTATCTGCAGGGAGCTGAGCTCCCTTTGTTTTTTCAGTCTGTTCTACAATGCTATGTAAAATTATCATACACAAAGCCAGGATCCCAATGATACAGGACATTACTTTGTTAACGGAAGTCATTTGTTTTTCATACTCAGTCAGTTCGCCTTTTCTTAATATCCTGTTACTCACATGGTCGTATCTCATTCCATTGACTTTGTCAAATTTTTCGCATATGTCCTTAATACGATCATTAGCTACTATCATAATCTGTTCAACTGTATTTTTTTCGTCAGTAGTTTCAACTTGTTCATAAAATTGTGTGCCTGCGTTTTTCAATTGCGATAATTTGGTGATTTCAGCATTTGCTGTGTCGACATCTTCAGGCAAGTTTCTTTTTTTGGCATCTACATACCCGAATTCCTCTTTTTTAACGTCTGCAATCTCTGCAACTTTAGCCTCATATGCTTGAAAATCAGCTCCTAATTTTGCTTCAACTTTAGGTGTAATAATTGTTAAGGGTAATGCAATGGATGTTGCTAGTACTGTTTTTCTAAATATATTTTTCATTTTTTGATTCATCAATATCACCTGATAATATTATAGTTTAACTTATTTATATACATTCGCTTTAACTTCGACAAGGTCGATAGCGTTTGAGGGTGGCAGCCACCGCTCTTATTTTTATTCGGAGATTTTGTTAATTAATGTAGCGAATCGGCTGGGATGCCGAAAGCATTATAAGTTGGAAAGTAAGAAATTCCAACTATGGTGATATGATGTTAGAGATAACTAAAATGACGTCAAAGGGGCAAGTAGTAATTCCAAAGGAGTTGAGGAAAGATCTGGATCTTGAGGAAGGCAGTCAGCTCGTGGTTAGCCGGGTAGGCGACATTGTTCTGATGAAAAAAATTTCAGTGATTGATCCGAAAAAAGAATTTGAAGAATTGACAAAATTCGGAACCAAATTCGCAAAGGAGAAAGAGATACACAGCGAGGAGGAAGTGGCTGAAAGAATGAGCAAGGCCAGGAGACGCAAATGATGATCAAAGTTGTGCTGGATACGAATATCTTTATTTCGTCAATCTTTTGGGATAAGGGAAAGTCCCACGGCATTGTAGGGATGGCTTTGGATAAACGTATAGCTGTGTTCACATCCTTCGAAATTCTGGAGGAACTAGAAAGGGTCCTCAGAAGGGATTTCGAAGAACCTGATGAAATGGTGCATAGGCAGGTAAGTCTTATTCTTGATTATGCGACAGTTGTTAAGCCGAATCTTAAACTGCAGGTTGTGGACAAGGATCCAGACGACAATAAGATTATTGAGTGTGCTGCATCGTGCCATGTAGACTATATTATCACAGGCGACAAGCACCTTCTTGACCTGAAGGAATACAACGGAATCAGAATAGTCACAGCAAGTCAATTTATTGAATTGGCAAGATAAGTGTTGACAAATATCTTTCCTTTAACGACGACACGTTGATACTTGTGTGGTCGAGGGCCGCCGCTCTTATTTTTATTCAAATAATGTAACTAATAAACTAAGCTAGGTAACTATATAAATATATTAGGTTATATATCTATTAGGTGATATAATGACAAAAGCTAAAACGGAAGTTGTACACTATCCAACTCTAAAGACGATACTGGCAATCGAAGAGGTTGTTAAAAATTCAGACGTAGCAATAAGCAGAAACAAAATACTGGAGAAACTTCCAACCAAAGTAATGAGATCAACCCTAAATGTAGCCCTGGATTACCTTGAAAAGAAAGGAGTTGTTCTTGAAACAAAGAAAGGATATATTTGGACATTTAATCCAAGTAAAAAACTGGCCGAAGCAGAAGAGGAGGGGCTGGAAGTGTAGCATGGTCAAGAAACACGTCAGTGTCAAGCTACTTGGTGATGCCAAAGAAAGTTACCTGGCACTGCAGCAAAAGGTAAAGGAAGAAAGAGAAAATGGAATAGAAAGTTCAGTCTTTCAGATTCTACTTAAGTCAATCGAATCTAAGATTGCTCTTCTAAAAATAAATTGTGATTATGGCATTCAGATACCTAGAAAAAATACTCCACAAAAATATTTGCAGCATTACGAAGTAACAAATCTATGGAAAGTTAATCTCTCAGGTTACTGGAGAATGATCTATACTCTAAAACAACCATACCGAGAAAAGACCGGAGTAGATTTTATAACTGTTTGGCTTGACATCCTGGATATAATTGACCATCAAACATATGACAAGATTTTTGGATACAAGAAAAGGTAATGTAACGAAGTGAATATCTTTTAAAAGCTGTCTCACAAATCACTTTGTGATCAAATGCCAGAAGTGAAGGAACAGATCGAACTTGTTTTAGCTGACCTGAGAAAAGCAGGTGACATTGAGGCATCAGCTGTCGTCAGACGTGATGGATTAATGATTGCATCAGATCTCCCTGCACGTGTTGAGTCAAGAACGGTTGCTGCAATGACTGCAGCATTAGTAGGAACTGCAGAAACTTTTTCCAGCGAACTTAAGCGTGGCACATTTCAGCAAGTCGTTGTAGACGGTGAGAAGGGAAAGATTGTTGCTCTCGGAGCTGGAAAGCTCGCAATACTCGTTTCATTAATGAGACAAGACGGTAATCTTGGTTATGTTTTACTTTCAATGGAACGTGCAGCAAAATCAATCGAAAATATACTTAGTGAAAAGTGAAGATAGAACTTCCTAGAAATCGTATATATACCTCTAGGAAATACAAAAACCGTAGGTTGTTGTTATGGGAAAAGAACAAGCAATGAAAGAACCAAAAGAGCAATCAGTTGCCAGTAAACCCTCGAGAATGCCAACTGGAATCACTGGGTTGGATGGCATGATTCAAGGCGGCCTGGAGCGCGGCAGCATCAATGTTCTAGCAGGTGAAGCTGGAACCGGCAAATCAATTCTTTCTCTTCAGTTTCTTTACAATGGTGTGACTAAATACAATGATACCTCTCTTTACATCACTTTCGAAGAGAAAAAGAAGTCGATAATTGAGCATATGAAACAATTTGGAATGAACATTGACGAATTAGAAAGAAAAAAGAGATTTTTTGTTTTTGAATACAGCCCTCAAGAGGTCGACAAATTCATTAAAGAGGGCAGTACAATTGAAAAAGTAATTAGAGACAACGGCGTCGATAGGCTTGTTTTTGATTCCATCACTTCGTTTGCAGTTCTTCACGAAACTGAGCAAAAGAGGAGAGCTGCAATCGTGCAGCTTATCGACATCCTAAAGAAATGGGGCTGTACAACTCTCCTTCCTTCCGAAGCAACAATGACTGCATCTCTTGGGGAAGTAAGACCTAGATTCGGAATTGAATATCTCGCAGACTCTTTATTTGCAATTTACAGCGTTAGAAAAGGCGACATAAGAGAAGCCGCAATTGAAGTGATTAAAATGAGAGGTACGGCGCATAGCAAAAAGCTTGCACCACTCAAGATCACAAATGAAGGAGCCGTCCTTTACCCAGATCAGCCATTTTTTTCAAGATAATTATTGATAAAAAATAGAAATGCGTGTCTACGTTTTCGTTCATTTTTACGTCTCATAGCTAAGTACCTAAAACAGAGTTCTTTTAATAACTAAAACTCATAATAACAACATGGCCGAGACACAGCAGATAACAGTTGCTGATGCAATGAAAAAAGCCAATGTTCCTAAACACGTCGAGCCACGGATTTCCGAATTCTTACAGAAAGCTAACGTTACATGGAGTCTAGATAACAAAGGAATCTACATCATAATGCCTCAGGACAAACAGGAGCGACAGAAAGTCAAAGACTTTCTTTTTGAAGCTGGTTTTTCTGTAGACGGGGCAAAGGAAAAGGTATATCTACACGAAATGCCAGAGAGTGATAGGCAACGCTATGTTTATGCAGAGAACGAGATGATCGTCAAACAGATATTTTCTAAAGGAGATATACTAGAACTCAATAGGCAGATCGAAACTAATAGCAAGGCGATTATAAACTTCGGAGAGCAGATTGAGAAGATCGATCTTGGAAAAATAAAAACGTATAATGCTCAAGTTGTTGCACTTTTGCAATTTAAGAATGGTCTCAGTGAGGTCTCAGGAATGTATGGTAAACTACTCGAATTTTCAAGGAATTATACTAAGAGCAAACAGAACGAGGAAAAATACAAAACAGATTACGCCTATGCTATATCCAATGCAGTTGAACTTTTACCCGGCATTCCTTACAAATCTGTAGAGAAACTTACACGTGTAGAAACTCGGGCTATTCAGGATACGCTTCTTAAGAACAATATTAAACGCGCTAATAATCTTAAACTTGATTTAAATCATTCTGCGAATGAATTAATACAAAGAATTGGCAGTACTAAAAGATATGTTAGTGAGCTAAATTCAGTAATAAAGAGAGGTCCATCAGTCTCTGAAGATGAAGAAGTCGAAGTTTCAAAAGCTGTTAGGACTTTTATCGAAATAGCGGAAGTAGTAGAAAAAAACATAGTTCATATTATTGAAATCAGAGCAAAAATAATTCCAACAGCTGAAACATACAATGATCAATGCGAGGAAGTTTATAAACATCTGAAATAGCGGCTCTATTGGACGTTTTTACGTATCTTTTTCTGTTCTATATCGTGCTTGAGATAATCACTTAGTCCCTCTGCTTCTTTTCGCATGTCTTTAAGATCGTTCATAACTTTCTTCAAGTTGTCTTCAAGTTTTTTATCATTTTTATACAATTCTGCTTTGATATCTTCCATTTTTTTGTCCCTTACTGCAATCAGTTCTTCTTTTGTTACCGGTGCACCAATAGCCCTTATCATTATTTCCCCCTTTTTTTCATTTCTTTGTGAGTTGTAATACATCAGTCCACCGACCAATAATAGGGCAGCTCCAGTAAATGTTACGGCAGCCCGTGTCGCAACCTTCTTCGGGTTCCACCCACGACGCGCAATTACTCCATCTCCCACAACGTTCATACAAATTCACCATATTTAATGCTTTGTTGGACAGCTGACGTTCACTATATTTATACAGTTTAACTTATTTATATATCATTGTATTTATAAAAGCAGAGTTACTGTTTGAATTCCTTCTTCAGATTCCTTATCAATTCATCTTTTCCTTTTGAATCTTCTAGAGCTCCTTCGAGTACGTCCATTATTGTATCTGCATAAATCAATTTTACATTCTCCAATATTTCTTTTTTAATTACGACGTCTTCTGAATTTTTCTTTGGAATTATTATCGTGCCGATCCCACTAGCTATTGCAGCTTCAATTTTCGATGTCACTCCTCCAACTGGCAATACTTCTCCTCTTACACTAAGCGATCCCGTCATAGCAACACCCTGTCTAATTGGCAGTTCTTCCATTGCACTAAGCACAGCGAGTGCAACTGATACGCTTGCTGAGTCTCCTTCTACGCCTTCATAGCTCTGAAGGAACTGGATATGAATATCGAATTCGGTTACATCTTTCTTCATGTGTTTTTTGATAACTGCACTTACATTCTGTACGGCTTCTTTGGCAATCTCTCCAAGTTTTCCAGTTGCAATAACCTTCCCTTCAAACTTAGATGATGCAGGAGTGACTTCAGCAACGATTGGCATAACTAATCCAGATGTTCCATCTCCAATTACTGCCAGTCCATTAACTTTTCCAATTTCACTACCTGCTGTTTCAAGTACGCTGTAATCTTTTGCAGCGTCAATCATTTGTTTTCCAAGTTGCTGTTCGATCGTTTGTGCAACTGCTTTTGCCTTCATGACATGTTTCTCTTCAACAAGTTTTGCACCATCTTCCAATGCAATGTCACCTGCAGCTCTTACCAGCCCACCAAGTTCACGAAGCTTAAGTGAAAGCTTGTGCTTTCTTCCAGCTCTTTTTCTCGACTCTCTAATAATCGCCACTACAGCTTCCTTTGTGAAGTCCGGAATTTTTCCATCTCTGTTCACTTCTTGTCCAACAAATCTTGCTACTTTTTCTCGATTCTCTTCAGTATCGTCAATTGTGTCATTAAGATAAACTTCATATCCATACCCTCTGATTCTTGAACGGAGTGCCGGATGCATGTTTTGAAGGTCATGCAGATTGCCCGCTGCAACAAGTACGAAATCGCATGGCACTGGTTCTGTTCGTGTGAGCGCTCCACTCGACATTTCACTTTGTCCAGTTATCGGGAATTTTTTATCCTGCATAGCGCTG
>CAYHPR010000008.1:0-41937 GCA_964358895.1 Microcaldota archaeon | reverse complement strand
AATCTGCCCCTGGAGCAGATACACTATTTTTTCAATATTCTTTTCACTGGCTTTCTTAAAAAGTTTAGCTAGTATCGAAATCATTTCAAGCCTGCCGCTAGTTTCTTCTAGTTTGGCAGCTGTTTCTGCAAATGTTTTGAAATCCATAGTTTCCCTTGAGATACTCTTGTTAGTCTAAATTTGAACTAGTTTTTTTGTTGCTTTCGTTAAAATCTTACAACCTGTTTTTGTCACAAGTACGTCGTCTTCTATTCGAACGCCTCCAAAACCATTAATGTAAACACCTGGTTCTATTGTGATCACCATTCCTGCTTTAAGCAGGTTTTTGTTATATGATCCAATTCCTGGCGCCTCATGCACTCGGATACCTAATCCGTGGCCGAGACTGTGTATGCTTTTTGCATGTTTGCTAGTTATCTCTTCCGCAGTTTCGCAGATTGAATTAATTTTTGCTCCTTCTTTTACCATGTCAACACATTTTGTTTGAGCTTCATAACATGCATTGTAAATTTTAATCTGTTTTTCTGAGGGTTTGCCTATGACAAATGTTCTGGTTATGTCTGAACAGTAATTGTCAATCTTGCATCCAAAATCAGCAACAACGAAGTCTCCTTTTCTTATTTTTCTGTCTCCAGCTATCGAATGCGGAATTGCAGAATTCGGTCCGCTAGCAACAATCGTTGGGAACGCAATTTCATCACCGCCGTATTCCTTCATTCTTTTTTCCATTTCTGCTGCAACTTGTTTTTCTGTCATTCCAATCTTGACTATGTCAGGGATCTCTTCAGCAACGTTTGAACTAATTCGGCAAGCTTTACTTATAGTTTTAATCTCCTCGTTTGTTTTGACAGATCGGATATTCGATAGTTCCTTTCCGACATCCAAAAACTTTTTGCCTTTAAGTATTCTCTTTAGAAATTCAAAATCGTAAACGCCTAAACCAGACTTATCAATCCCTATCTGTCTAGCTCGTCCGACTATCTCTTTTATTATTTGACTAGCTTTTTTGTTAGTCTTACCATACGTAATCACGGGGCAGTTAAGCTGTTTTTTTGCTAAGCTCTCCTCTAATCTAGATGTGAAAAATACGCGTTTTCCATTTTTCCATAGAAACAGGGAAGAACCTTCAAAGGTTCCTTTCTTAATCCCCGAGAGATAAACCAAATTAGGATCCGGTATGCTGAAATGTGCAGAGATAATAAGATCTATCTTCTTTTCAGCCATCAGTTTCAAAACTGCTTGTTTGTTCATAAACAGATTTAGCCAGTATGCTAATAAGTTTTCTCTTTACTGCCTTATTCCCAAAATTATATATATCTCAAATAGGTAAATAGCTTATGGGTGTGTTGCACCAGGACAGAGACTATCGGGATATCCTATCTGGATTAAGTGAGCTTTCAGAGGCTAGGGGTAGAACCGAGTCAAATCATATAGGTAGTGACTTTGAAAAGTTGACTCTTTTAATAAGCAAATTGGATGAACCAATAAAGAGATTTAAGAAAAAGAGCTTTGCTCAGTTATGCGATAATTTTTGTTCATCAATGCATTCAATTACGGACAAAGATCTAGAGCAATTTACAATAGACTTTTCTAATCTTCTTTCTTCAGAAAATTTCGCATCAATTAAACCGTATCTTAAATTTGAAAAACTACGGGATGTGTACACAAGAAATCTATTAAGAACGGAGCTCTGTATACTAGAACCACTAATCTTTTTGGAAGAAGAAAAGAAGGAGGTTAAATACCGAGATAAAGAGACTAGCGAGAAAATAGACTACCACTTTAAGTGCCTTAACCTTTCAGAGCTTAGGCTTAAGTTTATAGAGAATCCAATTAATGAAAATAAAGAGGAAATTGCAATGCGAATCAGATCTGTTCTAAGAGATAAATTTCAACTTTTACAGCCAACCGATCCAGAGAAAACTATCCCCACTTTTTCACTAACTTCCTTAGAGGCAATGTTAGTTTCAGTGCATAGACTATTGGACCAGATTAAAGAGTATGAAAAATATTCATCTTAGCTTCTATGGCGTAAGTCTGGTTAGGTCTCTTGGGAAAAGTGTACATTCTCTAATGTTATTTTGTCTTGTTATTGCCATCGTCAATCTTTGCAATCCAATTGCCCAGCCTGCATGTGGTGGCGCACCAGACTTGAAGGCATTAATATAAAATTCAAATGCAGAAGGATCCATTCCTTTTGATTTAATCTGTTTTACAAGAAGTTCTGGTAAGTGCACTCTTTGTGCACCAGACGCCATTTCTACTCCTCTATACATTAAGTCGTATGAATTGCATATTTTTGGATTCTTTTCGTTCGGCATCGAATAAAATGCTCGCGCTGCTGTGGGATATTCAGAGATTATATACGCCTCTTCACCTATCAATTCGTACAACTTCCTTTCTTCATCTCTTCCAAAGTCTCCTCCCCACTCAAATTTGAACGTATTTTTATTTAGGAGGTCAACTGCTTCAGTATACGTATACGTCTTAAGCTTCTTCGGAACGGCCAGTTCAATACCTAGCCGACTAAGCTGTTGTTCACAATTTTTGTTAACTGACTGAAGGATGTGTAAGAACACCTCAGATAATATCTCCATTGCTACTTTGTGATCTGCGAATCCGATTTCAACATCCATCGCTGTAACTTCATTAAGATGTGCGGTCGTGTTATGCTTCTCAGCTCTAAAGTATTGCGGAGTCATGTATACGCGTTCCATTCCTCCGATAACTGCTAGTTGTTTATACAGCTGTGGCGACTGCGAAAGAAAAGCTTCCTTGTCAAAGTAAACAACTGGAAATACTTCTGTGCCTCCTTCGCTTGCCGTACCAATAATGGATGGAGTGATTATCTCCTCGAAATCAAGTGCCCGCATTTTTTCTCTAAATGCTGCAAGAATCTGCGATTGAATGTGGAAGATTGAATGAACAGTTTTTCTTCGCAGATCAATATGTCGGTTGTCCAAACGGGTGTCTAATTCTGAAATAAGTCTCTCAGTTGGATCGACAGGAAGTTGTATTGACACGTTGTTAAGAATTTCAATTGATCTTGGATCTATCTCCACACCGCCAGGTGCTTGCGGAGAGCTTTTGACTTTACCGTTGACGCGAATTACTGTTTCTTTCGGCAATTCCATGTTTTCATAAATTTTTTCATCCATGTTTGCTTTTTTTCCAACGAGTTGAATGAATCCCGATTTATCCCGCAATATCAGAAAACGAATTTTACCGTGGTCTCGCGTTTCATGGACCCATCCAGCTAGCTCAACTTCGCTGTCTGCAATTTCAGGAGTCACTTCAGATGCATAAACTCTCATATAATCACTAATCTATTCATACATTATACTATGTCTTACTTACACTTACCTCAAAAACAATAAAAAGTGCTCTGTCTTATCCCGGCTATCGAGCAAGAACTATCTCAATAGTTGAAACATTAACCATAGTGCCATCTTCTGCTTTCAATTTTTCAGTTGATGTTTTTATTGATTTTGTGGATACGTCTGGCAAAAATTTACTTCGCACAATTTGTTCAACATCTACTGCTCGTGAGATAACTTTGCCTCTAGCCCTTATCATTACTTCTGGCGCACCCTTATTGAATTGTGTAACTACTGCAAGAACGTAAGACATTACTCCTTTTTGTCCGATATAAACCGAATTACTTTGCTCTCTATCTTTTTCGTTTATCTCTTCCACATGCTCACCTGTTTTCAGTTTATCTTGTTTGGTTCAGTATTCCCTATAATCATTCAGTTTTTTCATTCTTTCAGTTCTGTAACCTTCTACTAAGTCTTCAACACTTGGCGAAGCTTTTTGTTTTTCTTTTATTTCTCCGTTACCTCTTTCTGTTTTAAGTATGTCATTTCTTTGTTTTCCTATGCTCTTTCGTTTAAGTAAAAACTGCAGTCTTTTTATCTGCATATTCTTTGAGTTCAGTAATTTTTTAACTTCAATATTCATTCCGAATTCTCTTTTAATTTCTTTTATTCGGTTTTCAAGAGCTGTTTTTTCAGCCGAAAGAATAGACACTCTAGACCTTAATCTTGCATTAGATTCCAGCAATCCTATAGCATAATCAGGGTCGATAGCTTTATTTTTTTCGAATCTTTTCTCTTCGCCATTTTTTCCTTGAGTATTTATGGGAGGAACGTTCAGCATTTCTAATGCTTTGATTGAGTCGTCAATCCTTACTCCTGCAAGAATACTTTGTTTCACTTCACCTTCGTATTCTTTCAATCCTTTTTCTTCCAGGTATCTCTCAGCCCACCTAAACTTGTTTTCATATCTTTTGAAAAATTTGAGTACAGCGGCTATTGCATCCCGTTCATGCTGGCTTCCATAGGGATAGTCATGTGCTAAACTTATTTTTTCATTTTCTTTAACTACTGTTTCAGGTGCGGATATCTTCGCATTAAAATAAGTTGCAATTTGGATGACAAATTCAGGTGGTGAATGTACATCTGTTACAATAACGGAAGGAGTTCCGTGTCTTAATATTTCAGTTACGACTTTTTCCCTTCCTCCGTTAGTTATAGTGCAAGAGGAAATAAGCGTTTTTTTGATATCAAAAATAGCAATTCCGACATTTGTTCCTGGATCTATCCCTACGATTATTTTCTTAGACATTGAATCCTATAAATACTGCGAGTTGCTTAAATACTTAACACTTTGCTTGGAGTTACGCGCTTAAGTGCGCAAATAGGTCTTTCAAAATTGGCAGATCGTGATTTGGAAGCTTTAGATTCTTTAAATCCTCCCAAGAAAACAGGCCCAAATTATTCCCTTCCTTTTGTTGGATCTTCAACTGTTTTATCGAATGTTTTAGTGGTGCAACAAAGACAAATTTATCTCCACTGCCTTCAAGCTCATATCTTTTAAAAAATTTCAAGTCCTTAAGCTCTATCTCGAGTTCCTCTTTTGCTTCACGTCTAACTGCGTCTTCCGGTGTTTCGCCAGGATTTATTCCTCCACCAAAAAATGACCAGAAATCAGGAAACCTTTCAGCATCTTTAGTCCTGTGTTGTAATAGAACCCTTCCCTTTTCGTCTCTTAAAACGAATAATGATCTATTTTGCATAAAAAAGACATTCTCCTAAATAATTTTTAAACAAATAGATTATTCACAGGACATTGTTCAACTGTTTGTCAACTTAATGCTAACAATTTTAGATCCCAGTTTTGTTTTTGTGACTCCCAGCGCGATATCCGCATTCGGGATGACGTTGTCATTGTGGGTTACAACTATGAATTGTGTATCCTTCGATAATTCTTTTATGAGATCTGCGAATCTCTTACTATTTTCCTTATCCAGTGCTGCTTCTACTTCGTCAAGTATGTAAAACTGTGAAGGCTTATACATGTGGAGTGCAAATACGAATGCAATTGTTATTAAGGATTTTTCTCCTCCTGACATTGCTTCAACAATTCTTTTCTTTCCATTAATCTTCATGGTTATCTGTAAACCGCCATCGAATGGATTTTCTTCATTCTCTAGTAAGAGTCCGCCTTCATCTTTGAAAATATTATACGCTAATTTCTTGAAGTGTGCATTAACCACTTCATAAGTTCTCATGAATACTGTGCGTTTCTTAGTCCCGATTTCTTCAATCATCTTCATTACTGCTTGCTTTTCATCTGCTAAGATAACAACTTTTGATTGGATCTCGTTATATTCCGAGAGTCTCTCCTGATAAGTCTCAGGTGCTTTTAGATTTGCAAATCCAATCTGCTGCAATTCACTGTCTATCTCAATGATTCGACCTTCGAGATCCTCTTTCTTCAGATCCATTGGTTCAACATCCTTATACGCTCCCATTTCAACTTTAAGATCAGAGAGCCTAGTTTCCGTAGCAGATTTAGCTGCATCCGCTCTTATCTGTTCTTCTTTTCCTCTTTCTAACTTTCTCGAAAGTTTGCCTCTTTCAACAGTGAATAGATCGATCTGTTCTTGTAAGCTTTTTGTCTCTGCATAAAGTTTTTCAAGTGCTTTGCTCTCTTCTTTTATCTTTTCTTCTTTAGATTCAAGTTGTTTCTTATTCTGTTTAATCTTAGAATTGATTCGGTCAATATCCTGCGATATTGTTTTCTTTTCATTTTCAATCTGCGAATAAGACTTAGTTATCGCATTATGTCGCTCTTGTAACAATATGCTTTCTTCACCCTTGAGTTTCTCGCCAATAGCTGAAAGTTCAGTTCTATATTGCAGTATCTCTCCATCAAACTGTGATACTTCCTTTTCGTCTTCGGATCGTTCAATCGCATTTCTTATTCTTTCTTTCTCTCCTTGTAAGTCAAGGATCTCTCGTTCCATATCTTGTATTTCAGACTCTCTCTCAATGATTGTTCTTCTCCAGTCATCAATATCTGTGCCGCCTTTACTTACAATCGAACCAAGCTCAATTTCTCTTTCTTTCTTTTTGATCTCTGTGTTTGCAACATTTCTTCTTTGAATAGACATTTGTTCATTAATCGAATACAATTCCGTTATTGTTTGTTCTCTATTTTTCTTTAATTCGTTAAGTTCCTTTTCTACTTTACCTGCCTGTAGTTGGTCTTTGAGAGATCTCTTGACCGATGTTCCACCTGTAACAACTCCAGATGCTTCTGCAATATCTCCGTCTAAGCTCACCAGCCGATGACCTTTAATCTTTTTGAATGAGTCAACGTTTTGTACAACTTGTGTATTTCCAAAAACATATGCAAAAACAGAACGGTAGGTTGGATCAAACTGAATCAAATCATTCACTCTGCCGATAGTTGCCTCCGCCTTTTCCTTCTTTTCCGGTGCAACAACGTTCAATGGAATGAATGTAGCTCTTCCTGCATTCTTTTCTTTCATCAACTTTATGATTTCGGTAGCTGTAGCAACATCGTCAACTACGATGTTATTGATTCGTTGACCTGCCGCAGATTCGGTAGCAACTGCGTATTTCTTTTCGCATGTATAAAGATCCGCAACAGTGCCGTGAATTCCGTTAACTGTTCCGCTTTCTTTCAGAGATAGAATAAATGTAATTGCCTGAGGAATTCCTCCTGCACCTCTGAATGCAACCATATCCTCTTTCATTTTCAGGATGTTTCCATCAAGTGACTGCACTTCTCGATTTAGTTCTTTTTCTCTTTCAAACATCCTGTCTAATTGTGTATCTAGTGATTGGACCTGTTCCTTTAGCTCCTTTATTTCTCTTTCCAGCTGTGATTTTTTGCCACTGTCTGCTGCTGGCTTAGTCATTTCAACCTGTGTCGACAGCTTAGTGAGTTCTTGTTGCACCTTTGACTGCTTTTCTCGTTTCTCATCCAGCTGTGTATCAAATAGCGATAAATTCTTTCTTTTTTCTTCCCAGCCTTTTGCTACTTTTTCTCTTTCTTCAACAAGTCTTTCAATTCTAGATTTAAGCTCTGCCGCACGTTCAGTTGCAGCTCTTTTTGCTCCAGTAAGCGAAGATAATTTCTTTTCAATTTCACTTCTTTCACTTTCGAGCGTTACAATCTCTGAATCTATTTTTCCAATTGCTGTTTCTTTTTCTCCTCTTACCCCTTCGTCAACAGCTACTTTCCCTCTTAGCTCTTCTACTTCTGCATAAACGTTCCTTGTATCTTTGGAAAGGATCTTCGAGTTAATCTCTTTTCGTTTTGTTTCTAGTTCAGTTGTTTTTTGTGTGAGTTCAGCAACCTGTTTCTCCACTTCTCCGATTAGATTATTTGTTTCAACAATTTTTTTCATCAGTGTTTCAAATTCTTTTTCCACTTTTTTATATTGCGTAATTACGATAGTTCCCTTTACTTTTCGCTGTTCTTCTTTAAGCGAGAGAAAACGGAGAGCAGTATCTTTCTCTTTTTCCAGTTCAGCAAGGACTCCTTCTCTTTCTTTCATTATGATAGATGCATCATTAAGCCTCTGTTCAACCCTGCCTAATTCTGAGAGGGACTCTCTCTTCTTTTCTTCAAATTCAGAAACGCCTGCAATTTCGTCTATAATCTCTCTTCGTTCCTTTGCGTTCATCCTAACAATTCTGTCAACTTCTCCCTGTGCAATCACATTGTGAGGTCCAACATCAAGATTTTCAGACCTAAGGAATTCAGTAACCATTGTTCTTGTAGTTCTTTTGTCATTCATTCTGTAGAGCGTTTTTCCATCGTTTCGAATGGCTCTTATTATTTCAACAGTTCCTGTCTCTAGTTTAGCACTTTCTTTAGAGTCAGTTTTTTCAAGTTCTCCTTCTATGAATTCACCATTTCCATCTGTTGTATTCGCCTGAGCGATCATGGTTTTTCCATTACTTTTGTCATCGTCATCACCGGCAGGCGGTGTTCCGCTTCCAGTTGGAAGACTCTTAGTCACTCCCTGGATTTTCAGTTTGATGTATGCCTTTTCGCCTCCTCCATTGATTAGGTCTTGAACACGCTTAGCTCGGAGTGCACGGAGTGACGTCTCTCCAAATGCAAATCTAACTGCATCTGTGAGGTTACTTTTTCCCGAGCCATTCGGTCCTACAATACAGACCATACCTCGGGTAAGAGGAATTTTAGCACTCTTGAAGGACTTGAAGTTCCTCAAGATAATTTCACTGATAGTCGCCATTGAAATTCATACGAAATAGCCGTTTTAAAGCTTTCTTTTTCGAGGTCGAGATAGCGAAAGGCGAGAAAAGGCTTTAAATGTTAAGTACTTATTTTTCCTGTGGCCAGTGAGGTAAAAGAAAGACCAAGATTAGGTAGGGTTAGTGCTAATGATAGGCTAGTTCCAGAAAGATTTGCAGTTAAGGGATTGGTAGGCGAGATATTAACTCCGAAAACTAAGGGCCATGATAATAAAGAAGTTTTCATTTTTGTCCATGGTTTTGCGGCACACAAAAATCTTTTTTATGAGATGGCACAAAACTTTGCTACAGATGGCCACATCTGCGTACTTTATGACTTAAGAGGACATGGCGAATCAGCAGGGTATGATATTAATACATCAAAAAATATCTCTGACCTACTAAGAATTCTTAATTATGTAAATCAATCTATAGCGACATCCAATGTATCGGGTGTGCGTTTTATTGCACACAGTTACGGTTGCATGATAAGCTACGGGGCCGAAGAACAGATTATGAAGCTCAAAGAACGCGGTAAGGATTACGCTTTTCTTGATACGCCTTTGTATGAGACCATCGCGCTCGGTCCACAACTCTCATTACAGAAGGGTGCGGATGATTTTCGTTATTTCTTACATGTTGCTAAAATATTATATGAAGATAGATTATTTTCTTTCAGTCTTTTTTCTAAATTTTTATTGAAACTTGGCAAAACGTCATCAAAAGATACGAAATTTGAAATCATAGTAAATTATCTTTATAATAAAATAAATTATTTAAAAGAACTTACTAATACTCCAACTTCGAAACTCTTAGAGACAGTAAATTATGGCATAACTCCTGCATCAAGAGAAGGGAAAGAAATCGAATTAGTTATCGCAAGATTAATACGTTGGACATTCATAAAGACATTGATCGGGTTAACTAACTTCAGATATAAGTGGATGTTAGATAAAGATATTAGAACTAAAATAAAAAGAGAAGAAAACGGAAATCTCTTCGGAATGGTCGGTTATTCGAAAGTCCATGATCCTCACAGATATGTAAGCGCACTTTTGCTTGAGTCTTCTCTGAAAAGCAGAGTTGATACCTTGAAGAAAAGAGGAAGACGAGTTCTTCCAGGAATAGTTGGTTTAGGAGACGGGATATTACATAGTGAAACAGGTAAGCTATCCAAATCTGCAATCAAAGAGTATCGTGAATTGTATGGTTCCGATTGGAATCCAACGCCAGGGATGTCACATACGAGCAAAACAAGACAATCAGAACTTACTATGGAAGCGTCAATAAGGCAGTTGTTGCAAAATGAGCAAAGCTTAGGTTCAACAGTTAGTTCTATTAGGACTACTCAGTCTGTTGAAGAAAAAGAAATGAATGATGTCAATCCGTTAACTGCTGAATTAAAAAAAGTTAATCAAACTACTGCATACGCTTAATCGTTTTCTATTCTTGGTGCCAAGTAGTACGTGAATGTTGCATTTCCGAATGAATATTGAACGCGCAGAGGTTTAGGCCTTTTATCATCTGCATTTGGTGCACCGAGATTCAGAATAAGCTCGCCATCATCATCACAGCCTCTTACGATATCATCAAGATATTCTTGTGAAAATACCGCGGAAGTTGTTCGTTTAATTTCAACAGTGACGTCTCCTTTGTCATAATCTAACTGGACATCTCCGTTGTCCCCGTTTGCTTCAACTCTAAACTTGTTCTCGTCAGCTACAAGGAGCACGTGCGGACTAACCAACGACGCATCTTTTAAGATTTCTTTGAAAATTCCACTTTTCATTTTAACTGTTGCAGTATAATCGATCTGCAAATCCTTTGATGGACCTGGTGCAACTTCAATTGTTGGCAAACTAAAGGAACGTTTGTTTTTATCTCCACTAAATACTACGTTCAATCTGCCTTTTCCATCAAACTTCATTAACATTTTTTCTTTTCCTCTAATTCTTCCAAGTGTTTTTGCAAGACTCTCCATATTCATTCCAACTCTAGTCTTTTGGTCAACATTAAACTTGGAAAATTCACTTTTATCCATTGAGAAAATAACCATTGCTATCTGCGAAGGGTCAATAGCTCTGAGTTTGATCCCTTCTTTATCAATTTCAAATGCGCCTTCCTTAACTAAATTAACTAGTGCATCAACGCATTTCTTCCAATTTCTTGCATCTGCAATTTCAATTTCGAAAATTTTCCCACCACACAAAAAAAGTTTTGCAAATTTATTTCCGTATATTGTTTAAAACTTTTTTAGTACTGATAAAAATAACAGCATTAGCTTTTTATATATATGTACTTCAATATGTTTAGTCTTCAATTTTGTGGGAACGCGTTAAATAAAGTCATTTAGTAAATATCTAGTATAAATCCCATAAAAATTATGGGGACTCTAGAGCATTTTAGAAAATTTTAGGTGTTATATTGAATTTTAGAGATATTTTATCAGAGCGATCGGTTTTCTTTAACAGGGACGCCCTATCGCCACACTTTTTACCTGATAAGATTGTCCACAGAGAAAAAGAAATTGAGCGAATAATGCGTTCTATAACTCCTGTTTTTCATGGAAAGAGGCCAAGAAACATATTTCTTTATGGAAAAACAGGTACTGGAAAGACCTCCTCAGTCAAATATGTAATGAAACGTTTCGCTGAGCTTCCTTCTAATGGTGTTATCAATTACATAAACTGCAGGATGTACAATACTCGTTACAAAGTTTTACAAAAAATATCTACTGATACAGTCGGATTTTCAAAAAGTGGTTTTTCACCATCTGTTTTTTATGAAAAGATACTGGACTGGATTGAGGAAGGGAAGAGATCCCTCATAATTGTTCTTGATGAGATTGATATGATTAAAGATCTTAACGAGCTTGTTTATACTCTTACTCGTGCGAATGACGATCTTAAGCATGGCGGGATCTCTATGATAGGTATCTCAAATAAGATTTCCTTTAAGCACCAGCTTGATTCAAGAAGCAAATCCGCACTACTTGAAAATGAAATCGTTTTTCCTCCATATGATTCTGATCAATTGCGCGAGATCCTTCAGCAAAGAGCTGCAGTTGGCTTCAATGAACGGACATGCAATGAGTCTGCAGTAAATCTAGCATCCGCAATTGCAGCGCGAGAAACTGGCGATGCAAGATATGCGCTTAAGCTGTTGCTGTATGCTGGTGAAATTGCTGACGTGAAAAAGGACAAAGAAGTAACGCATATTCATGTAGAACTTGCAAGAAAAAGTGTCGAAGAGGACATAGTAGTTGAAGCGATTGTAACTCTGCCGGAACATCAGCAACTTGTTCTATATGCTTTGGCGACTCTTTATATTCGCGGTAGCAAATATTCAAAACTCACTAATGAACCTGAGAGTATGTTTATGTCCGGAGAGATTTACGAAACCTATTCGGAAGTTTGTAAGAAAATAAGGCGCGAGTATAGAAGTTCTAGGTGGTGTAAAGAATATATTAGAGAACTAGATGCATTAGGTCTTGTTCAGACGGTTGAATCAGGCAAAGGTATGCGCGGCCATTCTACTTTAGTAAAACTTTCTTATTCTCCTGAAAAGATAAAGAAAACAGTTGAAGAGCTAATGTTAAAAATATAAGAATGTAACTTAGCTTATGTCGAATGTATCTCCTGTTTCGCATCCTGCATCCCGCAATGTACTAAACTCCATACTGCGGGAATTAACAAACATAGATCTTTTAGCATTAGTTAATGAGCTTAAGCCAAATGTTGTCGGGAAGCGTTTCGATAAATTTTATCAGTATAATGATAATGAATTTTTCTTGAAACTTAAGGGAGATGGCCAGAAAACTCTCCTTATCCTACTTCCATACTGTTTCAATTTTACAAATTTCACGAGAGACTTCAAAGAACCGACTGCATTTGCAATGACAGTTAGAAAATATCTAGAAAACAAGCAGATAACTGGTTTTGAGCAGCTAAATATGGATAGAGTGATTAAACTTTCATCCGAGGATGCAGCTTTGATTATTGAATTCTTTGGCAAAGGAAACTTGATTCTTGTTGATAAAAATTCAATTATCATTAGCGCGTTGAGAAATGAAGAAACAAAAATAAGAAAGATAGGAAAAGGCGAAGCATATTCTGTACTTCCATCTAAAAAAACAAGCATAAGTCAAATTACAGCAGAGTATTTTGTCAGAGCTGCAGATAAAGAACTATCAATTATTGTAAACCTTTCTCGGCTGATTAATTTTCCAGCATTATATTTTAATGAAATTCTTAAGCACCAGGGCTTAGACCCAAAGAAAAAAACGAAGGAGGTTACTCTGAAAGAAATAGAATTAATCTTTAAATTTGCATCCGACTTTGTGAAAAATGCAGGTAAGCAGTCAGTTATTTATGAAGATAAGACCTATTCTGGTTTTGATCTGCAAACCAAAAAAGTAGAATCAAACTTTGCTACCTTTTCAGATCTCCTTGACCTGCTATATTCAAAGTATAGCAAAACTGCAGAAACTGAGGTATCAAACGTTAAACTTGAAAAAATAATTAAGAAGCTAAAACATCAACAAGAGCATGTCACTTCTTTGGAAGTCGAAGAAAGAGAGATTAAAGAAATAGCCGAATTACTTCTAAAGAAAAAAGAACTAGTAGAACAACTGATATCTGCGTTCGCTAAGTTCAAAAAAGATAAAAATAAAGAAGAGCTGTCTAAAGTTTTGATGAAAAATAAAGCAGTTCTCAAGGATAGGTTTATTGAAATTGATTTAGTCTAATCTAAATTTTTAAATAGATTTTTCTTGTTTATCTTCACTTTCCATAAAGTTAACAATTTTCTCAACCATCTTTGCAGTTTCTTTTGGTCTATTCGTAGTTATTCCGTATAAAGCGCTTTTTCCGTCTTTTAGAATAAGATGGGCATCTTTAAGCATTATATCTGATGAGCTGAGAATTCTAGCTATCTTTGCCAGTTCACCAGGTTTGTCTTGTAGCTTAACGATTACTACATCCGATGTGAAAGATTTGATGTCCTTCTTGCTAAGAACTGACTTTGCCTTTTTTTCTTGGGCAGTAGTGATCCACACAACTGCTTCATTACCAATGAGCTCTGTTTCTATTTTTTCTACTTTTATTCCATTATTAGTAAGTATCTCGTTTACCTCTTTCTTTGGATTCTCCTTCGCTTTGGGTATAACTAGCATCCGTCTTGATCTTCTCATGTGTTTTCTTTTTTCAATGGGTTTTAAAAAGCTTAAGAATTCCCTTATTTCGATAGGTAACCTATCTCTAGTCTACTTCTTTGTCGGTTTGCTGCCAATTGGGTTAAGTTTGAGTTCAAGTGCAGCGACAGGATACTCTAACTTGAATTTTTCAAGCAATTGAGGATGTATCTCTCCGCACCAACCTATCTCTTCACCATTTGAGGTTATTGACAGCGCTCTTCCAGGTATAAGAAAAGTTTTATCTTGAGATTTTACACTAATCGGCATAACTTCTCCTACCAACTCTAAAATTCCTTTAATATTACTGAACGAAGCAGTGTAATCCGTAATCATTGCACTCAGTGATGTGCTACATACTCCTTTTTCATCAGCCGTTCTTCCTATCTCAAATATTTTCTGTGGAAGTCCACTAGTTTTATTTTCTGAAAGGACAGTTAGAGCAGACGGATAGACTGATTGTCGGAATCTGGTGAAGTCATTAGTTCTTGGATTTTTTATTTCAACACTATCAGTTTGAATCGATGCATTCGATTCTATTCTTTCATTAGTAAGTGTCCATGTAACAATTTCATTAAATCCAGCAGATATTAGCAGTCGGCTTATTTGTTTTTCCTTCTCTTTCAAACTAGTCGACTGGCCGATAGTAAGCAGTTTAGGCAGGTCTGATTTTATGTTCTGATATCCATAACCTACTGCTATATCCTCAACAAAATCAACTTCATGCAGAATATCTGCTCTGTAAGAGGGTACATCAATAATCAGCTCATCGCCTTCATTTTTGATTAGATTGTGACCCATTTTCTTGAGTGTATCTATAATCTCTTGGTTTGTCAATTTCATTCCAAGCGTTTCATTTGCAAATTTTGCTGACAATTTTTCTTTTCTTTCATTGATTAAGCTGTCTTTCTCTCCATCGAGCATTTTCAGTTTGATATTCTCAATTTTTGCCCCTCTGTCTGCCATCGATGCAGCAAAAATGTGAAGGATTGCTGAAACTGCCATCTCAGATGTGCCTGTGATCTCGAACAGCAGATTTCTTGTGGTTTCAGTAACTCTCGTCCGTTCGGCATTGATTATTGGAGGGAATGAGATTACTCCTTTTTTATCAAGAACCATCGGATATTCGTTAATTCCCTCGAAGATCCAAGCGTATTCCTTGCCCTTTGGATGGTCCTTTAGGATCTGTTGAGGATCCATCTCTTTGTTCATATCTAGCGGAATAAATGTTGTGAATTTGAATTGCCTATATGCTAACGGCTGTTCAATTTTATCAAGATCATGAATCCCAATTGCAACTTTTTTTCGTTTTCTTCCAAACGTTTCATGGATTTTTTCTTGTGCCATTATCAAGGAGCGCAGAAAAGCTTCGTCAATCTTAACTCCTTTGGCTGCAAATGCAACTGCATAAGGCCTGGCGGCAACTTTATCAATAGTCATTACAATTTTTGACGACTCTGGCCGATATTTTTTAGGTTCTTTCAAACCCAAGAAAAGACCAATTGCTCTGCCAGCTCCTTCAACAGTGTACATATCCACACGGTCTGTTGTCACATCTGCTGTAATCTCTTCCTCATTAAACTTGTCAACTGGCATGCCTAACATTTCAAATGCATTTACCAATTCTTCAATAGGTCTTGATTTACCTATGAATTCTTCCAGTTCCTTGCGTTTAAATGTGATCGTTGCCATATAGACACCTACGGTTTCTATTACTTCCTAGCAGTTTATTTACTACGGTTTTTACCATTCATTTTATTGTTTCAACTTCAGCACTGCGTTGTCTTTCAACCAGTGTAGGTCATTTTGATAGAATTTTCGCAAATCTTTTTCACCCATCTGAAGCAACAGAGTTCTTTCAAGGCCAAGTCCCCATGCAAGCACAGGATAATCTCCCCATAGCGGTCGTGTGACTTCAGGTCTGAAGATTCCTGCTCCTCCTAATTCTATCCATTGTTTTCTGTTTTCTAAATAAACATCAATTTCAAGTGACGGTTCGGTGTATGGAAAGTAATGCGGTCTGAACCGGGTTTTTCTGAAACCTAGCCGTTTGTAAAATTCTTCAAGAAGTCCAAGCAAGTGTCTGAAGTTTGCTTTTTTCCATACCACAATTCCTTCTATCTGATGGAATTCTGCTAGGTGGCTAAAGTCAGTCGCTTCATTCCTATACACTCTATCAATAACAAAATATTTGCCAGGTTTCTTTTTCTTCTTTGCAATATCTACAAGGGTCCTTGCGGATACTGGTGTTGTATGTGTCCTTAATACTGCTTGTTCTGCCACATTCGGATCCCACGAATATTTCCAAACACTTTCGTGCATTTGTTTCACTTTTTCAGAAACATCTGTAGGAAATGGCATGTACGCTGGTCGCTTCAAATAAAATGTATCATGCAATTCACGGGCCGGATGGTCCTGCGGTGTAAAGAGAGCGTCAAAGTTCCAGAAGGAGCTTTCAACTTCCGGTCCTTCCATCTCTTCAAAACCCATTGAAAGAAATATGTCACGAACTTTTTCTATGTAAGCTGAAAGAGGGTGTTTTGATCCATATGCTGGTTTTTCAACATCTGCTTCTGTGTTATACCTACGGAGCGCAATGTCTTTCCATTTACCACTGACAATCATTTCATGAGTCAGCTCATTTACCTCAGGAGCAGCAGTTTTTTCTTTCGTCTTTTCTGCCACTTTCATTCCTTCAGTTGTAAGTTTTATTTCATAATTTTTTGTGACTTTCATTTCTATATTTTTTCTAGAAAGAAGTATGTCTAGAATTTTTTTATCAGGCACTAGGCCTTCACTTGTTTGTTTTAATCCTTCAATCAGTGAATAGCCCTTTGGTTTTTCTTTAAGTTTGATTTTTCCAGCAGATACTTCAATCCATCCGTTTTTTAGTGCCCACGGCAATCCGATTTTTTTCTCTTCGTCACTTAATTTATCGATGCTAGCGCCTTTCTCCGCAATAACAGCAATTTTCTGTTCAGGATATCCTTCCTTCAGAAATCTCTGTCCTTCCGCAGTCAATTTATACGTCTCTTTCGATTGCTCTTTTATTTCGATTAACTCGAAATCTCTGAGCGTAAACGCAGATCTAAGGACAGCGTCTTTATTCAAACCAGAAAGTTTTGCAGCTTCTTCGATGCCTGTCCAATCTTTTTTCTTTATAGCGGATGCAAGTGTCAAGTCATTTTGATGAAGTGTTGAGATTTGATCTTTGTCATTCTTGTTTTCATTTTTATCTTCTTTCACATTCTCACCAAACTCATCGGATAAAGTCATCATTAATTAATGATCTGTGCGGCCGCTTCTCTGCAGCCAGATGTATGCTGCCATAATAAGCAAAGCCGATACGGAAATAACAATTCCTTCTTTTGAGGAAATCCATTGCAGTGCCCGATCTTGCAAGCTGCTGAAGAATCCCGTGACTTCTGATATCAGTGATTCTTTCTTTTCAAAATACAACTCCGCATTTGCCAGAGAAATACGGCCTTGCCAGGTAAGCTTAGTGGCTCCATTTGGAATATCCTCAACATACTCTGTAGGTTTTGGATTCATTCTTATGTTTGATGCACCTGCAGGCAATATTATCTCAATAGAAGTTCTTTCGGGTATGAATGCATCACCAGTCAAAGCTGTTTCGAAAGACAAGGCGTTGATATTTAGCTTATATGCTGAGACTCGAGGTTTAATATATTTTTCAATAACTATCAAGCCTGTGTTATTTGTTGGTGCTTTAGTTTTGAAGTCAAACATAAATGTTCCATAGCATGCAGTTCTTTCAAAGTTGCACGTATCCGGCTCTAGCGGTTGGATTCTGATTGATTCGATTGGAGCAAGTGATGTGTCTATATGGAAGCGGATGTCATCCAGTCCAATTCTGTTCCTCCACCCTGCTAAATCATTAGTTGTTCTTAGCGATAGTTTGTAAAGTTCGATTGAGTCAGTACTGTCCATGAAGAATCTGATCTCTTTCTTCACATCTGCAGATCCGTCATCATTGATCTTTATCTGCATGTTCAAGAACGATCTCTGGAATGCAGCATAGTTTATGCTAGCGAGAATACTAACCAAAAATATAGCTATTATCAGAAATCTAACTAACGTAATTTTTGTCATTTTTGCCATGAACATCTATTGATTGAAGTTCTTTAAAGCCTTTGCAGCCCACCGAGAGCATAAATGCTTACATTTTAAATGTGTTCGACGTAGATGTATTATAACCAAATAGTCAATAGAACATCTAGTAGGGTAGTTGATACATATGGACAGTATTAGATACATCGGTCACTCGGGATTCGAGCTGAATTTGAATGGAGTAACTGTGCTTATCGATCCATTCTTCGGATCAGGTCTCAAGGACAAATGCAAGATTCCACTTATTACTTCTTCACTCATTAAGCGAGCAGATGTAATCTTGATCACGCATGAGCATGCGCCACATTGCGATGCAGCCGCCATTAAAGAGATTGCTGAGCGGACAGCTGCTTCCGTTGTCGGTCCATCTGTTGCATTGAAACAGATCGACATCAGCAACCGGCAGAAAGTGGACGTCCAGATAGGCGATTCATTTCTGATTAAGGGTGTTGATGTCCTTGTCACAAAAGCAGCACACCCTCAGTCTCAATATCCTGTCGGTTATATCGTAAGTGCAGGAAACAGCCCTAAGGTTTATCATGCTGGAGATACCTATCAGTTTGCAGAAATGTCAAACATCGCTGTTGATTTCGCCTTGCTTCCAATTGGTGGAGGGTATACAATGGATCCTATCGATGCAGCGAATTCGACCAAGATGCTCCGCGCAAAGTTTATAATTCCCATGCACTACAATACATACGATCGAATTAGTCAGGATATCCATGACTTCACACGCAGAGTATCTCGCGGGAAAGTTATGACAATGGAACCGGATCAGTCGATTGAAGTAAGAAAATAGGGGGACGATAACATGGCAGAATCAGAAGATTTTTACTGTATGAAAGACAAGAAGAAAGTTAAGTGCACAGATTTTGAAAAGAAGACCTTGAAGACAAAGCGAGGAGAGAGACATCAGCTAGTAGGTAAATGTCCATCCTGTGGAAATAACGTTTACAAGTTTACAAAATAACGTTTGATTATTTATACTCTGATATGTAGAATAAGCAGGCAGTAATAAGTAAAGAGGTAGGATGCAATACATCCATCTCTTATTTTTCAATAATGGTGAGATTTATGGCAATAGTATGCGGACGAATTGTAGCTGCAGAAGTAAACAAAAAGACTGAGGAACAAGCAACTGGTCTAAACATCAATGTTTCTATCGAGGACGTTGCAGTCAACAAAGGCATTCTAGATATTAAGTACATATACACTGTTACTTACGAGAAAGAAGTTGGAACACTAAAAATAACAGGTTACATTGAAGCAAAAGAAGACGGCCAAGACAAGATTGCAGCCGAATGGAAGAAAACAAAGAAGCTTCCAGATGGGTTTGCAGAAGAGCTGCTCAATGCAATCAATTTCACATGCGGAGTAAACGGAACGTTAATCGTACGTGCACTAAACATGGCACCCCCAATGGTTTTGCCAAAGATACAGATTAGCAAGAGTGGCGGAAAAGGCAGTGCAGCTTAGGAATATTTATAAATTCAAATGTTGTGATGATTTTATGAAAAATTTTGTTATAATCGGTGTGTTGATTTTATCGCTTCTGATATTCGGTTGTTTAGGTCAGCCAAAGCAAACTGAAAAACAGCCAGCAGTAGAGAAACCGGTTGTATCGACAACACCTACAAACGTAACAACAATTCCAACTACAACTGAAACTCCTGAACAAAATGCTATTTCAGCTACTGACTCGGCCATATCTAGCACTGATCAAACAGAATCGACAATGAATCCGCCAGACTCTAATGATTTTACAGTTTAAGTGATTAAAATGAATACGAAATTTAACGGAATTAACTTCGCGGTTGCGGTCTTTTCAGTAATGTTATTAATGAGCATAGTTTCAGCAAGTCCGGATCAAGAAGACTTGAATGATAACCAAACAGCAAAAGACAGATTTGAAGCAGCAAAAAATGCTTTTGAAAAAGCACAAGAAAATTACAAGGCAGCAAAAACAGCTTTTGAGAAAGCAAGAGATGATTTCAAAGCTAATAAAACAGATATTAACACTACTATAAATGCAACAAAAGATGCAATGAACAAGCACATCGACAACCACATAAGCTGGCTAAACATGACTCGTGTAAGAATAGAAGGAATAAGCACTAAATATATCAATGAGAGTGACCGCACATTGCTTCTTAATGAAGTTGATTCTTACATTGCATCGATAAGCGCTTTTAAGACAAATGTATCTGCAATAACTAATCGATCAGATATCAAAAATGTATCAGATGCTATTAAAGCAGAATGGGAAAAAGAGAGATCACTTGTAAAGAAGATTGTTGGAATTATTCTCGTAGGCAAGGCAAATTTTGCACTAGGAAAAGCAGATGAACTTTATGCAAATTTGACTCAAAAGACGGCAGAATCCAATGCTAAGGGCATAAACACAACCACTGTCGATACAGCTCTTGTTAATTTGAAGACAGCAATTGATACGGCTAGAATGAATGTTTCACAAGCAAGAACAGTCTTCCTTTCAATAACAACTGTTCAAGATGCCGAGAAGAACTTCCAAGATGGCCATGCTCTGATTAAAGCAGCAAACAAACAAGTTAGAGATGCATTCAAGTCAGTAAAGGAAGTAATTGCTGATCTTAGAAAAGAAGTTAAAGAACAGGTAAGAGCAAATAAAACAGCTGAGCGTGAGGAAAGAAAAGAAAATAAAACAGGAAATAATACTAACACAACGACTTCAAACACTTCAACCTCAAACACTTCAAATAGCTCTTAAATTCTAATAATCTACTTATTCTAGTTGTCTAAATCAAAATATAGTTGTATTGAGTTCGTTTTAGTTAAAGAATTGATCTCTTGTAGATATTCTCTCGGAACTTTTTCTAGAACTCTTGGGTGAGGTAGTCTTATTGCTAGGATCATCTCAGCCTTTATTTGATCCCGGACTAGCAATTCGGTTGAAAAGCAATGATTCAACAAACTTTCCTCCGGTACTCTTACGTTCAATCCATCCGGATTAATCACCAGTAATATATTGCCATATGTGTGGGTCTCTAAAATTTCTTCAAATTTTTTATTTTTAGTATTGTCGAACACACATACATACTTCTTGTACTCCTCAGGATATATGAAAAACATCGTAGTATAATCAAAATTTCTTTTTATCGTCAAACTTTTTTCCATAGCAAAGTTAGGAGAGATTACTCCCTCTTTAAGTATACTTGAGAGGTTGGCTAGCTTTGTGTAATGTAGATAGACTGGCATTTTAAAATAGTCTTTAAATCGTACAGGTTGTTTGTTTACGAATTTTTCCGTTAGAGTGTTTAGTGTATTAAACGTTCTATCTTGTTTTATACAAGCTATACTCCTTGATAGATTCCGTTCTTGTTGCACGTTATATTGGCGTGTTTCTGCTATAAAAGGATTTCAGTTCCATCTTTAGCCACAGTCAGATTCTCAAATATTTTTTTTCCTTCCTTTTCAAATGCTTCCATATCTTTTCGCATATATCTATTACTGATATGATAAACAACTAGCTGTTTGACTCCCGCTTCTTTCGCAACACGTGCAGCATCGCTAACTGTTGAATGCATGTCTTCCTCTGCCTTTTCTTTCATGTCTTCCATGAACGTAGCTTCATGGAAAAGAAGATCTGCGCCTTCGGCAGCGGATACTACTCTCTTCGAATATCTTGTATCACCACTGAACACTACTTTTTTGCCTTCTTTCTTATAAGTGACATCTTCAATTTTAATTTTTTTACCTTTAACCTCAACTTCGCCTTTAGTTTCAAGTGTCTTGAATGCTCTCCCCTTTATTCCAAGTTCTTCACACTTTTCCTTATCAAATCTTCTCTTCTCCTCTTCAACATATGCATATCCGAGTGTCGGAACTTTATGTTCAACGGGAAATGCAACAAATTTTGCTTCGTCGATAGGAAAAGACCAACCTTCATCAATTTCTTTGATCTGGACAAAATCTATCTTCTTACCAATTAACTGCATCAGTCTTTCCTCAGTTCCCTTTGGTCCAACAATAAGTAGTGGCTCTTTTCTTTCACCCAGTTTTAATGTGTATACCAATCCAGGAATGCCGTAGATATGATCGCCGTGCAGATGTGTGATCATTATCATCCTCACTTTGCCATAACTGATTCCCAGTTTCATCATTTGTCTCTGTGTGCTCTCCCCACAATCTATAAGATAGACATCTCCTTCTATTTTCATAGCAATACTGCACAAGTTCCTTTCAGGTGACGGCACAGCAGCTCCCGATCCAAGTACAACAAATCTTAGCATTTTTATCACTATTATTTAGCTACCCGTTCTAACCCGTTTATCCTGTCGTATATATGGTCCGTGGAAGCTATCAATTTGTCATTCATAAAAGAGGTTGCAGCATGGATCGAATCGAATATTCCAAGGCCATATTTCTTTCTAAGAAAGGAACTTTTGTTAATCGTATCCTGCGTGTATTCTTTGAAGACTAGATCTGGCAAAATTGCCTTTATCTCTTCTAGCATTTTTTGGCTGTAGATCTCACTAATTTCTCTTTTTGCCACAAGCTGTAATTCCAACACAGTTATAATCGAAGTGTAAATTTTCTTATCTCTTTGGATGATTCTTCTTGCAAGTTCCCTAAGCCTGTCTTCAGGTCTTAGTAATGCATAAATTATATCGCTGTCAACATACACGTTATCCCTTTATTTCTTCATATGCGTATTTTTCTGCCCTCTTATGTATCCCTTCCTTTATCAGCCCCATTTCTTCTACATAATGAAGTACAGCATATCTGACTGCTTCTGTTTTTGTTTTAACGTATCCTTTTCTGATCATTTCTTTTAGTGCCTTCTCTAGAACGCCTTTGAATTCTATAGTCAGTGCAGTGGTCATTTTATCACCATAGTAATTCCATAGTAATTTACTATTTAAAAATCTATCATTTTTCAAGGGTTTATTCTAGGCAGTAAAAATAAAAGTCAATTTATCGCTTTCTTTCTTGTCAAGTTTTACGAATCCAAATCTTATAAACTGAACAACTTCTCCATCCTTCAGCTGTTCAGCTGCTTTTTCAGCATACCCGTTAAATGTAATTAAGCTGTTTTTATTTATTTTATCTTCAGTTAGTAAATCTCCGGGTTTTAGAACCTCTACATTTACAAAAGCATCAAAAGGGATCCACTGAATTTTCTTTTCTGGAATTTTATCTGTTTCAATAACTGTTGCTTCTGCTGAACCTTTGTCTTTTTTTTCAATTTTAACCGTACACAGGTCTTTGAGTCTGACGGTGTCCCCAATCTCTATATCATTTTTATCAACAAACAGCTTTTCATCAATTATAAACTCTCTAGTTCCAGGTTCCTTTTCAGAGTGGAATGGAATGGAAACTTTTTTACTATAGCCTTTTATCTCAAGTACAATTGGATCCTTAACAAAAAATAATCTTTTTGAAACTGGATCAAATAATTTTCTACTTTCCACGATTAATGGCTCTAAAGTGGCTTCCTTTGACTCTGCCTTACCCATGCCAAAAGATAGGCCAAATTCTCTGATCGCTTCTGCGAGGAATCCTCTTCTTCTCAATCCTTGAATGGTAAGTAGCCGTGGATCATCCCATCCACTTACTAGTTTCTTTTGTACAAGTTCCCTCAGGACCCTTTTGCTTGTTGGATTATTTTTTATTTCCAATCTTGAAAATGATACAACTTGTGGCTTGTTTAGTCCTAGTGCATCAAGAACTGCAAAGTAAAGCTCATCTCTTAATTCATATTCCTTCGATCTCATTGCATGACTGATTCCCCTTATAGAATCAAGGATTGGAGTTGCAAAGTCATAAGTTGGCCAAGCAACATACTTGTCTCCCTGTCTAAAATGTTCTTTCTTATTAATCCGCATTAGCGTCGGGTCACGCATCACAGAATTTTGAGATTTCATGTTTCCCATGAATCTAACTATCACTTTACCTTCTTTGAATTCGTCACCTATCATCTTTTCAAAATCAGTTATATTCGGCTTTATAGCTTTTCTTCTGCAAGAACATTCTTTTCTTTCTCTTCTATTTAGCTTAACCAATTCAGGTGTGCAATCGCACACATACGCACCGCCTTTTTTGATGAGTTCCGTTGCATATTCATAAAATAGGCCCATAAAGTCAGATGAAAATTCTTCTGCATCCCAGGTAATTCCCATCCAGTTTAAGTCTTGTTTGATTGCGTCAACATATTCCTGTTTTGCAAGTTCTGGATTTGTGTCGTCTAGTCTTAGATAAAATTTTCCTCCATATTCCTTTTTTGCTTCATGCGCAAGAAATACTGCTTTTGCATGTCCCAAATGAAGGTATCCGGAAGGTTCAGGTGCAAAACGCGTAACAACGTTGTCAGTTGGCGGAGGCAGCTTGACATGCCTTTCTTCAACTTTTTTCTCTTCGAAAGTATATCTCTTAACTTCTGTATCAATCTGTTCAGTAGTTAAGGCGTTCACTTCTCCTATAACTTTTTTGATAACTGGCATTATCTTCGATATTTCTTTTTTTGCATTCGGAATCTCAGCAATCACTTTGCCAATTACTGCTCCCATCTCTGCCTTGCCATATTCCTTAGCATTTTTCAGAGCATACTTCCTAACAATATCTTCAATAATATCCTTCAATTTCTCCCCTTTCTATTTCAACAGTAAAAAAGATAAATAGTTATATGTAACACTTGTTCTATGGTTGGGTTGGAACTTGGTAAACTTCTATTCCTTTACCAACATCTTCGAGGGCTTTGAGAAGCTGTTCTTTACCAATAATAAAAACCGCAGCTTGGTTTATTATTCCCTCATGGGCTATAATCTCTAAGGTAGTTAATCTCCCCTCTTTAGTTCTCAGTAATTCTTGAACAACTTTTCTTCCATTATTAGTATTCCACAGATCTCCCGATATCATCTCCATCCCTTCACGTGTGTTTGCTAATTTCTTTAACACTTCTCTTCCATCATTACTGATCATTAATTCAACGGTTCTATTTCTTCCTTCCGCGGTTTTAAACACATCCCTGAAAACAGCTCTCGCTTCCGTGGTTCTAAAAAAACTTATGACTTCTTTTTTACCTTCTTTAGTTTCTAATTTTTGAGCAAGTCTCGCTTTTCCTTCGTTCGAATTAAAATACTCTCTGAATTTTATACCATATTCCGTTGGTTGAAATTGTGAGATATTTTTTTCTTCCTTTATTTTTTGAAAAGTTGAATAGGTAATTATTAGGAAAGCAGTTTTTCGTCCTTCTTTAGATAAAATCATTGACGAAACAACTTTTTTTCCATTCCACGTTTTAAAAAGATTGTCGATAGTTTTTCCACCCTCAACTGTAACTGAAAGATCTTTTAGAGCTCTTTGGCCATTTTCAGAAACCATAAATCTTACAGTAGTTTCCCGTCCTTCCTTTGTCTGAAAAACTTCATTGAACATCTTAGTAGAGTTGTCAGTTTCTTTAAGCAGATTAACAATCGATCGTCTTCCATCTATTGTTTTTAATAATTCTGTTAAAGTAGTTTGTCCTTTTTTGGTTAAAATGTAACTTTTAAATTGAGAAAACTTCTCTGGCCCGTTCAAAGTTCTTATCTCTTGTTCAATAGACAAGATAGGCGCAATCAATTGTTTTGAAGGCATGTTAGTATGAGGAATATCTGGCTTATAAACTTTGAGGCAATTGATGGCCAAAGAAAATATTTTTTCTAATCCTTACCGTTAGGATTAATCACTTTTACTTCAATTTATTTACTCAATTTTTCCAATTCGTTTTAGTTCATTCACATATTGGGCAGTTTTTCCAGTGATGATTGCTCCATTCTTTCTAAATTCAGTTATGTTGGGTGCACCTGTAAGGTAAAGTGCAGCTCTGAATTCTTTTTTCCACATTCTCAATTCATCAGAAAGCCTTCCGGCTGTATACGCTTTAAGAAATGGCAACGCTGCAGAAGCATATTCTGCACCAAGTGCAATAGACTTGGCTGCATCAAGACCGCTTCTGATGCCTCCTGATGCAATAACTTTAGCTTTTTTCAGCATTCTTTTGGCATCGATAATTGCAGGTACAGTTGGAATCCCAAAATCTCTATAAATAGAAAGTTTACCTTCTTGTCTTGCTCTGAATAATTCAACCGCCGTCCAAGACGTGCCGCCTATACCACATATATTTACATAATCTGCTCCTGCTTTTTCAAGTTTAGATGCAACGTCTCCATTTATGCCTGCACCAACCTCTTTTACAATAATCGGAACATCAATAGAATCCCAAGTTTGGGCTATAGCGTCTAGCATTCCAGTAAAATCACGGTCACCTTCTGGCTGTACCAGTTCCTGCAAAGGATTAATGTGTATTGCAAGTGCATCCGCATCAATTGTCGCAATACCGTTAATCAATTTTTTGATAGTTTCTTTTTTTCTTAGCTGTGCAACCCCTATATTCGCTATTATCGGTATGGATTTAGCAATATTTCTTATTTTGTAAGTGTTAGTAAGTTCCGGGTGTTCGAGCATCGGTCGCATCGATCCTAGCTCAATTGCAACATTCTCCTCCTCAGCTGCTTTTGCTAAACCTTCGTTTATTTTACCGCCTTCCTTGTAACCTCCTGTCATCCCTTCTATGTAGATCGGTGCAGAAACGGTGTAACCAAACATTTTACAACGGATATCAATTTTATCATAACTAAGCTCAGGAAGTGCACAGTAAATAAGATCGACGTCTTCGAAGCCTGCTGTTTTGCGGCTCTCTACGTCTTCGTTTAGCGTAATGCGTACGTGCTCGTGTTTTCGTTTTTCTATTTTATTTGCCATGTTTTCATCTTTGTTTCTACTCTCCAATTACTGATTTAAAACCCTACTTGGCCCATCAGTAAAAGGAACTGAATAAAGTCATACAGCCAATGCCCTATCATTAATGGCATTAATCGTTTAGTTCTTTCATAAGCAAGGCAGAATACAACTCCGTAAAGGAAAGCAAAACCTATTACATACGGCTGTCCATGTACGAACGCAAAGGAGAGTGAACTGATAAGGATTCCAATAGGAAAGTTACCGGTTAGCATTTTAGTTTTTCTATATCCATACCCTCTCCATACAACTTCTTCTACAAATCCTGCAGTTATAGGGATCATAATTGAATCAAAAAGTCTAAGCGCTATGTGCTGACTTTTGAAGTAATCAACCACTGATTGTTCGTAAGTAGGATCAATGCTATCTCCAATAGGCGAGTAAATGAAATTAAGGACAAATGCAACTACTGCAAGTCCAATTCCAATCTTAAAATCAGAAAATAAATTTTCTCGTTTATATCCTATCATCTTTTTCGGCGAGTCTTTCTCTTCTTTCATGAATGGATAGATAACGTAAAATATAATTGCCAGTTCTATAAGCGTAAGTACGACTCTGTAAAGAATTAGTAAAAATGTCTTCCCTGCCGCTGCGTAAAAATATGATAAGACATTGAATACCACATAAGACAAAAAGAAATTAAGCAGTGGAAGTCCTGCCATTATCAATAGTAGCTTTATCCAAGATCGTTTGTTCGAATTTTCGAGTCGAGTTTCATTTTTCAAGTTCTCACTACTTGTAAAGGTTATCTATAAACTAATTAATTATTCACTATAAAATACAATTGCTGCATAGCTTGTAACGTTGCTATCAATCTGAAATATTCCTCTTTTTATAAGTGATGCTTTTAGTGCATTACTTTTTGCATAAATCATTAGCGTAGTTATTATTGCCGGACCACAAATACCCATATCTTTGCTTTCAACAAGATCAATGAATTCCTCTGCTTTTCCCTCATTTTCTTCTATCTGTTTTATAACCAGTTTATCCTTTCGTTCAGCTTCGGTTATAGGTTCATTTGCTGAAAAGTCAGAACTTCCAATCAATACTATTGTTCTTCCACTTGCTTTCTGTGCTTTCATTATTGCATTTGCCAAATCCTTGGCAACTTCATTTGTATGATTGGCTACCGAAATCTGAACAACCTTCGGATCTTTTACCAATGTCTGTATAAACGGGAGCTGCACTTCAACTGCTGGTTCTAAATTATGCGCTTCTTCGTTAAAATCAATAAGTTCTGACTCCTTTTTTATTAGATCCGCAAATTCTCTATCGTTCTTAACCACGCCTAGCGGTGTGATCCAATCTTCTCTTGATAATGACGCAGCTCCTCCCCTCCCAAAGTGATCCGTACCAATTATCACGAATGTCGTATAAGGTCCTACTTCTAATGTGGCATATGCTGCGGCAGCAACACTTCCTGAATCGCTCAATCTGCTGTGTGGAACAATCAGTGCAGAAACATTCCTATAAACTCTGCCGCTGTTTTTTAGCTCTTCTTTTGCATCCGCAAGCAGTTTTTCTATCTGCTGCTTAAGCTCATTTTTATCTGAAGGATAATATGTCCCTGCCACAGCTGGATAACGCATTTATGAATTTGCTAAGCAAAATTTATAAGGGTGAAAAACTAGGACTAGATATGTTACCACCTCTTGACCTATATCGCTCAGGAAACGTAAGACCTTCAAAACGTTTTGTTATACCTTATAACGCTCTAACGTTTAGTGCTAAAGAAAAAGTCGACGGCATTCTGTTTCATCGTAAAATGGATGTGTTTACGTTTTTAGGTATGAGTATCCCATTATATGTCCAAAGTACTTTAGGATGGACGGCCGGAGGATTAAGTGCAGTTGCGTGTTATTTTTCAGTGGTTGGGTTAAAGATATATCTTGAACGTTTTAGAGCGCATATGTTAGCTTACAAACCATACGACCGAAATTTAGGCATAAACAAGCTATTCAAGTATTCATTTTTACCTACACAAAAAGAGGATTTACGTTTTTTTCTAAGAAACAATGATGACTGGGAAATGGTCATCAACTCTTACAAATATTTCGATATAAGCTTTAGAGGATCAGTTATTCTGAGCAACACGCGTTCAATTTTTGGCAACGAGCTCCCTTTAGAAAACGAGTGATGATAGTTCCGCTAGTTTCAATCAATCAAACTAAGGATTATGCTTTAAGCTCTCAACCAGTAGTTCTGACATTGATTACTCCTGCAGTTCTGTGTGTCGTTGCAGGCGTCACTCCTTGGTTTGTGTAATTCATTCCAAATTTTATACGGTACAATGTTCCACTCTGTGGAATCGATATAACTGGGAATGCCTGTATTATTGTCAGTGACTCTCCGTCTTTTACCGAGCTTCCAGAATAAGATATTCCCGTCCCTCCAGTAAGCAGGTAAGTGGTTTCGCTTCCTTTCTGAGGATCTTTGACTGTTATTTCAATTGCTTCAGGTTTCATTGGAAACCCGAGAGTGTTATGCATCTGCAAAACAAGCTGAAGCTGGTTTGCTCCAATAGCTTCAATTTTGAAATTGTCGCACGCAATCCCTGGTGCCATCTCACATCGTTCAGCTACATAAAATTCAGGCTTGAATATTGTTGAGTACAAAACAGTCATTATTGCTAGAATGATGACTATTGCCCATCCATACGTTATAAGATATTCAGTTGCTGCCTGCCCTAAGAACCTACGGCCCAATTTTCGTTCGGAAAATGGGCGCATTTCTGCTGTTGCAGAAATTGCGTTCTTAGCATCTCCTAAGATCGTTCTTAGCGTCTTCTTTTTCATGTATTCTTAAGGCCATATGAATTTTTAATAACTTTCTATCATATCTCTAGGTGGTAGGATGGTAAGAATTCCCCTTTTTAAGGACGTGTTTGGCACGGAAGGTGGAGCGATAACGATAGATAATGATAATATAACGGCAAAATATGGAACTTCTAATCTGAACGTTCCACTTAATTACCTTGATGAAGTGGCAATTGTGGACCGGACACATCTTGGTAAGATCAAGGCAAGGATAGTAATCTACGACGTGCTTGGAAGCCGTAGTGTTATTGAGGCAATAATGAGCGAAGTAAACTTCTTTACGCTTAGAGGATTTTTGAAAAGAAAATAGAATGTAGTAAAATAGTATAACAAAATGGAAATGCTAAGAACTCAGGTTCTTAGAAAGGTGATTGTATGGATATTCAGCCCGCAAAAACAATAAATTCAGATGAAAAATTCGAAAAGGCGTTACGCATAATAAAGGGAGGAATTACTACTCTTGTGGTGCTAAAGGACGGCAAATACGCAGGTATTGTGACTGACAAGGCATTGACGTCCATGCAACATACGTCTGAAGCAAAAGTGATATCTGTTTGTTGGAAAGCACCCGTTCTCACTAGAGGTATGGAATTAGATGATATAACTAAACGTTTTACAGAAGGATACCGTGAGCTTGCAGTTGTTGAAAAAGGAGAACTAATAGGAACGGTTAGACACCTAGATATTCTTAATGAACTTAAAGAACAAGGAAGAATCCCGAAGAAGCGGGTGATTGAACTAATGTCTTCTCCGCTTGTAACTATGGACATCGATAGTTCAATTGCACAAGCAGCAGCATTAATGAGAAAAAACAGTATTCATCATCTTGTTGTTACAGATAATTCGAAATATGTCGGGATAATCAGTACAGCCGACATTCAGCCATTGCTTGAAAAGTTTAAGGATAGACTGCCTATGGCTACTGAGCGAAAAGGACAGCAGACAATCTCCTTGCGTTCTGTTTTTCTATCTTCACCAGAAATCTACAACATAAGAAAATCAGTTCATCTTACTGAAGCTGTTGATGAGATGACAAAGAGAGGCGTATCTGCATTGGTTGTTTATGACGGGAAGCCGCTTGGTTTGATACACGCAATACACATACTCCGCGCATCACTTCCTTCAGCAGAGCCGCCGCTTGAAATAACTGGTCTGACGATTGAAGAGAAAGAAATGCGTGACGACATACGCAGAGAATGCTTAAATACGCTGAAACGGATCAGCAAGGTAATGCCAATTGAAATGGCTAGACTCACAGTAAAGTCGCATTCAAAGACAGGCTCCAAACACAAATATTCTCTTCGTTTTCTTGTCAGCGGCAAGCATACGCTGGAAACGAATGCATTCCATTGGAAGTTATTCAGTGCACTTAATGACGTTCTTCATGAAATGGAGGATCGGGTTATGAAAGTAAAGGATAAAGAGAAAGGAAAGAAATCAGGAAGAAAGCGAGCATCTTCGATACGTATTCATACCGGCGAACTTTATCCAGGTAAACCCATGGGTTGATTATATGCCTACTGTATCTGTTCCAACCCAAACGGAAGCAATAACTAATATGCTGGCGAAAGCAGGATGGAAAACGGGGCCATTAACTGAAAATAAAATGGAAACAGACAAATTAATAGCAAGAATGCAAGAAGATTCAAGAAGATCTTTTGAAAAGTTTAGTAGAATACAAAGAAAAACCTGGACCCATGCACAAAATGCCTGGCTTGATTAATTTTGATTAACTAGTTTTATTCATTCATAATTATAGCTCTAATCTCATACTTGCTCGTATTAATGCAACAATAGACATCCCGTCCGTGATCTCGCCTTGGTCTATCATTTTCAATACTTTTTTAAACGGAACTTTATACCTTCCCGTTATACTCTCCTTGCTTTGTTCGTGTGCAGTTTCAAAAAGATTTTCTGCAGTAAAAATATGGCCCCATTCTGTGCACAAACCTTTTTGCACTTGAAACCGACCTATATATGTCCATTTTTTTGCCTGAAAACCAGCCTCTTCTTTTAATTCCATTTGTGCAACAACAAGAGGTTTATTCCCCTTCGAAACTCCTCCGGGGACTTCCCAGGAAAAAACTTTTGTAGGGTATCTGTACTGGCGGATGAGGTAAACTTCTTTTTTTGGAGTCAATGCAACGATGTACACTGAAGATTTATTGTGATCTACCATGTCATAAATTCCTTTGCTTCCATCAGGTTTCAACACTTTGTCTTCTCGCACGGTTATCCATTGGTTTTTGTAAACTATTTTTGAGCTTAGTGTTCTCCATGGCTTTTCAGTGTTTATTTTTTTTAGAATTGGCATATAATCCTTCCACATAATAATACTAAAAATGCAAATAATAATTCTTGTGCTGTTCCTAATATTTGTCAGTAACCAAAGATGGGGCAAGGATCTATTCGCTTACAACAATTGGTGGACCTTGGTCGTAATACGTGATTTTAACCGTATGTCCGCCACTGCGCGGCAGAATGCTTCCAGTAACGTCATAATTGACAAGTCTCGTTATATCAATATCTCCTAGTGCTGTGCTTAGGACAATAACTACTTCCCGAGGATTGGTTTTGCCGATAGAAACATTTCTCACGTTTTCTGGCAATGTTATCTGAACTGTAGCTGTCCCATTCGGTCCAATGACGCCAACTGTTGAAACAGTGTTAGCAATTGTATCAACTGCACGCGATCCCTCAAGCATTCTTAGTTCATCTTGAACAGAAAGAACACGACTGAATAACGTGTAAAGAAGAGGAATCATAAGAACAAGTACAAATCCGATAATTATGACTGCTTCAAGTGCAATCTGCCCTCTAGAAACCGAGGTTTCTAGGACTTCCTTTTTTTCATTTTTCATGTCTAGCTCACTTCGGCCATCAATTTAAAGTTTCCTCTACCAGCAGTTTGTCGGTTGCTGCCTGAAATGTCTTGATCCTGTTTATGTATTTCGTCCAGTCGATCCATCCTGGTCTGAATCCTCTGCCTTTTCCTTTTAGGATCACTTCAATCGCACGTAGCGTATCCTTAATCTTCCCGCTGTTGTTAACCTCATAAACTTTGCACTTCAAATTCTTTTCAGCTAATTGTGTGCAATAATCAACCAATTCTGATTCTATATTCTCTTTTATTTTTCCTTCAGGATACTTCCTTTTTTTCAGTCTTTCCATCAGAATAACTGGGTCTGTACGAAGTACAATGCAGATGTCTGCATCAAGCTTTAGTTCACAAAGCAGATGACCATCGATAATTAGATTTTGTTTTTTCTTTTTTGCAGTCGAAATCTCTTTTTTGATTTCCTTCTGCAATGCTTTCATTTTTACTATTCTGGCGCCTTTTTCCATCCCTGTCCAAAGATGTTTTTTTTCAATTATCTCTTTTGCAGACACCCAGCGATATCCTTTCTTACTAATCTCTTCAGCAATAGTGTCCTTACCTGTTCCTGGCACACCGGTTAGAATGATTATCATATAATCTATTTACAGAAAAAGTTAAAGAACACTTGTTTGTGTTAGTTGTTTTCTCATTCTTTCACATATCTTGTGGTAACGTTCGCTTTCTCTCCTATAACTGTGCCTTCTATCTGTTTGCCAATTTGAAATCCAATTTATTTCTCTCAATGTTCGAAGGACTGCGACTTCTTCTAAAAGTAATGGTTCATTTAGTATAATTCTCAGGCGGGCATCTTCGGCTCGAAATAAAATAGTTCCCTTAGAACCATTGATTTTTCTATCCAGCATTTTTAAGACTCTTGGATGTCGTTTTTGCATATTATTATTTCATTATTCTTATATTTAAATCTAATGTTTTTGTTAATCTACTTGAAATAGCTTAACACTTAAATTGGTTTTTCTACATAATTTAATGCTATGGCGACTGCAACACGAAATCAAAGCGCTCAAAAATTATGCGCAAATATCCTTTTCTTGCTGTTGTTCTCGTTTTCAATCATTTTTGCACAAGGCGCTATTGAAGAAATACCTGATAAATTAATTTCAGGACAGATCCGTGCTACGATAAATCCGACTACTGCAGTGTGTTCAGATACGCCATGTAGCATTGATTTCAATGCTTCCATAACTAATCCTTCTGATCGTACGATTAAGCTTTTCATAGCCGAAAAAGATGGAGATAATTGGAGGATAATATTAGATATTGGAAGCTTAGAAGCCAAGCAAACTGCAAAGTTTGGTTTCACTCTTAACTTTATTTACATTGGGCAGACAACTTACATCGGCCAGTATGCAATAATCTCAGATACGTTATTGAAAAATGAGTTTACAATCATAGAAAGTTGGGAAAAATATCAGGATAGAGCAAAAGACTTATTGTCTGTCGGAGGGTTTATTATTGCGCCAATCATTGCTTTTGGAATAATCATAATACTATACTTTTCTTCACGAATTGCTCAGCGTCATCCGTATATGTATCATCCTGGCGAATTCACAATGGAAAATCTTTACACTATTCCAACTAGAGGTCCATTGGGTGAGCGTCTAGCCCTCTTGCTTACGAATCCAATCTTATGGGCGATCATCCTTTTCTTCGCATTTCTTCTGATGGGGTCGCTTATACTTATAACTTACCGCGGGGCTGACTTTTTATTGCTGATCCAAATTGGATTGATTTCTTTAGTGACTGCTTCTTTGATTCCAGTTATCTTAATGGTAATAACTTGGTATGCAGATCTCTATGAGCGCGAGCCATTTCGTTTTGTTGTCGGAATGTTTATGTGGGGAGTTATAGCTGCATTTCTTGCGTTTTTCATCAATGGTGCAGTTATTTTCTTGTTTGGACAAGCAGCTGGCGCTATCCCTATCCTGCTTGTTTCAGTTTTCGGAAGCATCTTAGTAAGTCCAGTTATCGAAGAGATCGTTAAAGCAGCAGGCCTTAGTATTATGGCGCAGCACCATGAATTCGATGACACCCTGGATGGATTGCTTTATGGGTTTGCAATAGGCCTCGGTTTTGCAACTATGGAAAACTGGTTTTACTTCGTTACGCGCGTTGACCCGCTTACTGTTGGTCTTGATGCATGGCTTTCCGCCATATTATACCGTTCATTTTTCAACACAGTTGCACACGGATGCTTTACAGGTTTTGTTGGTGCAATTATCGGTTTGGTAAAGTCAAGAAAAAGATTTCAGGAGTACTTCCTTATTTCAATCTTCCCAGGTCTTTTCATTGCAATGATACTCCACATAATCTTTAATTTCACAGCTTATTTAGATATTATCGCAGTTGCACAGTATAGAGCTGTAATTATCCTGTTTAATCCTGTATTGGTGGTAACTGTAGCCGTAGGCTTCATCGCAATATATATTTTTGCACTTATAGAAAACAGAGGAAAGTATACTGGAAAACGAGCGGCATTAGACGTGTTTTCGCGTTAATCTTATTTCTTTTTAAAATTTGATAAAAATTCGTTTAAATCACTTAATACACTCTTTCTTTCCTGGGCTTTTTCTTCTTTTTCCTTTTCTCTTTCTTCTATTACTTCCATTCGTTCATCAATTTTTTTGTCAATTTCGCTAAGACTTATAGATTTCTTAGGTAAAACTGCATAAAGTTTATCACTTAACTCTTTACTCTGTCTGATCAGTCTTCTCAATTCAATCTTTGCCTTATCAAGATGTTCATTAATTTCCTGTTCTTTCAAGGCAACATTTGTAACTTCTGCCTCATGTCTCTCTCGCATACCTTCAATCTCACTGAGATACTTCCTAGCAAATCCACTTTCAACGATCTCTCTAATCTTAGCTAGTTCTGTTTCTTCTTCAGCGATTTCGTGTTCCAAATCTTGGAGTGCATTTACATATTTACCTTTTGTTTCTTTCACAAGTTCATCAAGTTTTGTAAGATTTTTTATTCTTTTTTCAACATTTCCAAGACTTATGCTGCCTTCATCAATATTCTTTTCAATTTCAAAAACTCTTGACTTGACGCCATCACTTATGCTCCTTACGGTTTCAAGTTCTCCTTCTAGAGCATTAACATCATCCATTTCTTTTTCTATTTTTGTATGCATAGTTATGAGCCGTTTTTCAATGTCTGATTCCATATCAGAGTATTGAGCGACCTTATTCTTTAGTGAATTCAGTTTTTCTACCTGATTGTTTAATGTTTCTTTCGAAGCGCCTATGTCCTCTTTTACGGATTTTTGAATTGTTTTAATCTGTCTGACTACCTCCTCTAGTTCAGATATCCCTTCATTGAATCGGCTTTTCGCTTCAAGTTCAATATTTCTCAGTTCAAGCGTATCAATGTCTATCTCACTTATTCTTTCTGGCAATGCCTTCAATCTTTCCTTCAGTTTCTTGATCTTCTGTTCCTTGTCTGCAACTAGATCTGCTATAATCATTATTTCAGTTTCAACTCTCTGACTGATTGGTGTGTAATACTCTTCAACAAGTCCAGCCTTTTTTCTGTTTAGTTCAGCCACTTCTGCCTTCTTTATTTGTATGCCCTTGAGTTTTTCTTTCAGTTCTTCTGCCATCTGTTTGACTTCATCTTCTTTATCTCCCTCATCGATGGCTACTGAACGTTCATCAATGTCAATTGTTCTAGGCGCGAGATACTCTCTAAGAATAGATTTTCCTTCTCCCAGCTCTACTTTAGTTCCTTTTTCTTTTAGTTTTGCTCTTCCTTTCTGTGCAATGTCTCTTATCTCTCTTAATCTGATCAGTTCATCATATTCCTTCTGTTTTTCTTTTCCTTTCGCCTTTGCTGTTTCAATCTTTGAGATTTCTTTTTCTCTTACTCTTTGCCTTTCAAGTTCTCGTTCTCTTGCTTGTCTTAGTGCAAATAACTGCTGAGGAACTTCAGGTTCATGTCTAGTAACTCGTTCTTTCTCCTTTTCTTTTTCAGATTTTTTCTCTTTTCCTTTTCTAAAATCTTTTTTTTCTTCAAATTCTACTTCTTTAGTTATAAACGGTAGTTCATCTGGAGCTGGGATCGATCTCTTTATTTCTGCAGCTTCTCTCTTTTCTCGGTTTCCTTTTTGATCCATTGAAATAATACGATATTTTCCATATGCAATCGGTACAGTCTTATGTGGCTCTGTGTCATTCCATGCGATAATGACCTTTGTTAGTTTATACTCAATAGAAACCATGCCTTGTCTTTCAAGCAGCTCAGTTATGCGCTTGATAGTCTTTTTATCTCCTTGAACTTCCTTAATTAGGTCTTCAAACTCTAATATTTTTCTCTGTTTAAGCGTCTCTATAACCTTGTCCGCTAAAGAAAAGATCTCTCCATCCATTGTCTCCCAAATCTTTACTCTTAGGAACTATATAAACATAGCGGGCGTATTAGGGTGCAGGTTAGATCTCGCTGAATTGTAATGAATACAATTTCTTATAAGTAGGACTCTTCTTAAGCAGCTGTGCATGCTTTCCGACTGCTTCTAACTTCCCCTCATTGAAGACAAGAATCATGTCGGCATGAAGGATAGTTGACAGCCTGTGTGCTATGATAAACGTCGTTCTGTTTTTGATCAGAGCGTTTATAGCCTTCGCTATTAGTTTTTCACTCTCCGTATCAAGATGGCTTGTGGCCTCGTCAAGAACAAGTATTTTTGGATCTCTTAGCACTGCTCGTGCTATTCCAATACGCTGTCGTTCTCCTCCAGATAGCTTTATTCCTCTCTCTCCAACAAGCGTGTCATACCCTTTTTCCGTCTTGCTAATGAAGTCATGTGCCAGTGCTGTTTTTGCAGCTTTTATTATTGCATCTTTTTTGACTTTCGGTTTTCCATAAGCTATGTTGTTCTGTATAGATCGTGAGAAGAGATCTACTTCCTGCGGAACCACTGCTAACTGGTTTAGCAAACTCTCTCGCTTACAGTCTCGGATATCGATGCCATCTATCCTGATACTTCCTTTATCAGGGTCGAATGACCTGAGCAAGAGGTTGATGAATGTAGTTTTTCCGCTTCCGCTCCTGCCTACTAATGCAACTGTTTTGCCTGCGGGAATCCTTACATTAATCTTCTGAAGTGCCCAACTCATATTTTTGTTGTAGCGCAACCACACGTTGTCAAACCTTATCTCCTTTGAGTGCAGCGGTAACGGCACTGCATTTATCTTATCTGTTACAAGCATCGGTTCGTCTATTATGTCAAATAGTCTTTCTACCCTTGCAGTGTTCCTCCTGAGTCTTGGGATAACTATGGAAAGTTGGTAGAGTGGATTATATGCCATTCCCTGTAGCGTCACATAGAGGACAAATTCTCCGATGGTGCTCTGACCATTGATGACGAAGTAGCCTGTTACCAGTATAACGCCGATCCTGCCTGCGGTTGTTATCACAGTTTGTATGTTTTCCACAAGTTTCCATAGTCGTTCAGCTCCATATTGTGTATTCCTTGCCTTTTCTTGAAGCAGTATCTGTTTTGCTGTCTCTGCATTTTCTTGGTGAAACTTTTTTACAGTGATGACATTTGATGCTACATCATATGCTTCTCTGTAAACTGCTTCGAAGTCATCGTTGGCTCTTTTTTCTATTGCGTATATCCTCTCTGATATGCTTTTGACGCTGATGACATAAATTGGAAGTGGAATGAATACGGCTAGAGCTACCCAGGGATTTTTCAGAGCAAGTACAGTTATGACTCCTATAAATACTATGAGCGGCGGCAACAGGTTATGTCCAAGTATGTCATGAATAATAATGTAGACTGCAGTTGCTCCTCTTTCTATCCTTCCTATTATCTGTCCGCTAGACGAGCCATGGTGAAAGAGGACGTGAAGCTTTAGGTACTTTTCAACTACTTTGAACCTCAAAGTATCTTCGATCTTCGTTACCGTCGTAAATAGACGGTAATCATATACAGACCTCACTACGCTGGAAATCACTGTGACAACAAGTATCCCTCCTGCCGTTAGCAAAAGGAAATCAATCGGTGCACTTCCCCCTTCCGTGAAGAATAAAATAAGTTTATCAATGAGACTCTGTGCTATGAACGGCGCTGTGATTTCAAATCCGGTGGACACTAAGATCAATAGCACGAGAAAGGTTGCTTCTCTTTTGCTGTCCTTTAGCAGGTTCAGCACTCGAAGTATTGGGTTTTCTTTTTTCATTACATTCGCATCCGCCGACTTCGGCGTATTCACTGTGCATGCTCTACTTCCTCTTTACGTTATTAAATTTCTTTGTATCTGGTGGCCTACCTCCACACAGCCCAGCCAGGGACGAGTGACGTACAAAGCTTTAAATTTGGCATTTTGGAGTACGTGGTGTGAAAAAACGAGCGATTCGAAATAAGAGCGTTAGTGGAGGAGACGAGGATTCGATCGCACTTTTCGGCATAACTGTCAGCGACCGAGAAGAGCTTGATACGGCAGAAATATATGAACCTCTTTCAGATCGTCAGAGAAAACGTTTCTTCAAAGAAGATAGTAACTGATTCTTACAATCTGATTCTTACAATCATACCTTCCAATTTCAACTTACAGCAATAACTCAATCCAGTTTCTTATTCCAAGTGTTGGCGAAAGGATCATTGTTTTTCCATCCTAGCTATAGCAGATTTTTTGCTTTTATTATGGTTTATTCGACAAGCTCTCAACAAAGGAAAGATCTAAATATAACATTATAACAATATAAACATGAGATATGGTGGTATATCTGAATTAGTTCACGATTATAGACAATTAGCCAAGCAATCCGCCAGAATTAATGATCCATTACTCTCAAGTTTAAAAGAAAAAGTACGCAAACTCGAGATTAAATATTTACGACTTAAAATGCCACTTCAGGATTCTGATATAGATGGTGTTAATCAAATAGCAGAAGAAATAGAGAGAGGCTATCAAATATTACGTAAGGTAGAAGAAAAGAAAAATCTTGAAGATTTTCATAAGAGAATTGAATCACTAAAAGATTATGTTTTGAATAGTGATGGGATTATCGAATTGCATAAGAAAGAAATTTATGATTATTTTGAAACAATCAAGGAAAAACAAGATCCATTTTATCCGTTTGACAAACTTGAAGCTAGTTTCAAGGCTGTCGAAAATAGGTTCAAACTATCTTATTTGAGAATTACTCAAAATATTTTATTTCACGAAACTGGACAAAAAGACTGGAATAGTCATGATCAATTGGAAAAAGAATTACCAGAAATAATAAATAATATTCCTGAAATTTATAGAGAAAAATTTGTGAACAGCTTACTCAAATTGGCTACCACAGCTTATGCAGATAATGATGCGAACCTCTATATCACTGCCAAAGCATTAGAGGATCATTTTGTGGCATCCTGAACTAATTTCGAACAACAGACAAAAGAGTAACCTAGATATGAACCAAAATTTCAAAGCTAAATTAATCTGAAATTCAAGTCAAACGGTTTGAAATAAGTAGTTCATCAAAGGATTTATAAAATAAGTTCTATCCAGTTTCTTATTCCAAGTGTCGGCGAAAGGATCATTGTTTTTCCATCTTCACTCTTCAGTTCAATGACTTCATCAGCCAAATGCTTCATCGTGGTGACGACTTTTTCGTCATGCATATTCGATTCAAGATGTAACAGTGTTGTAGCATTTGAAAACTTAAAGCGCGATCCCATAATCTGAACAAAGCGGAAGACCATCTCAGGATTGTTGTAGAGCAACAATGTTGAGACAGACTGAAAAATAACTGACGGACTTTCACCCGCAGTCTGCATGGATTGCGTTATCCCTATTGAAAGATCATTTAGTGCGCTTGGTCCCGGTACAATTATGTCTTTCCTCTCTGTTTCTGCAGGTTTGCCAAGTGTCCATGAAAAGCAATCAACAAACCAAAGGCTCTTATCGCTATACGGTTCGAGATCAGCCGCAAATTTCTTTGACTTCTGTTCAATCTCAACTGGTAGCTGATCTGTTGTTACATAAATTCCCTTTCCACCAACATTCAAATTGTTCGCCAATAATTTTATGCTGAGCATCATTTTTTCTGGTCCTGGCGGTCCGATAAGAAGAATATTGGCTCTTTCAGGCAAGCCACCGAGGGCATCAAAGGTTTTTATTCCAGTCAACATATTCTTTCCTCTTATCTTTCTGTTTTGCTTTCACAATCCGTCTACTTAACTATCATCTTTTTTCTTACAATAACCTCAATCATTCCCTTTACTGCATCTAAACAACCCGTACCAATAACTGCAGAGGTAGCTATAATCGGAACATCAGTTGGTAGTTTCATCATTTTTCGTATCTCTTCGATACTTAATGCTCCGTTAACATCTTGTTTGTTAGCCGCAATTACGTATGGTATCGCTTCTTTCCTTACGTGGTGCAACATCTCAAGTGCTCTGCTAAAGGATTTAGGATCTGTTGAATCAACCAATAAAATCACACCAAATGTGTCACGTTTCAAGATGTCAAGCATAAACTCAAATCTTTCTTGGCCGGGCGTTCCAAATAGGTCGGCAGCAATGCCGCCATAATCTATGTATCCGTGGTCTAACGCAACTGTTGTTCCTATCCTATCAATTGATACGGCACGTGTGCTTACTTTCTGGACAAATGACGACTTTCCTGCATGAAACGGGCCAGTTATGAGTACTTTTGGCACATAAACTCCGAGTCCATCTAATCCAATCCTGAATGGCACAACCATTTTCGAAAATTTGGTTGGTGCTCTCTCAATATAAAAATAATTTCGGGTCAGTGATTTTTCTTCGACAGCCTTAACTTCAATCACATACTCAAATCTCTTCTTCACTTCTTCTACAAATTCAGTTGAAAAGTCCCAGTTTACCATTGTAAAGAAAGAAGTAGTATGCATTTCGATAGCAGATGCAATAGTGCTATCGAGAATAGTTAGAGCCTTATCGGCCCCAAGCTCTAATACGGTTCTGTCAAGCTGATCAAAAAAGAGAACAGCTGTGTCACGATGTTCGCGAACAGCTTTGTCAATTGTGACAGTTATCTCCTTAACGCTTGTCGGGTCGCTGACTGCATACTTCTCAGGTGATTTAACACCTGTTCTGGAAGTGAATCCATCAATAAATTGAATAAATCCAAACTTCTTTGCATCCCACATCTTCATTTCACTTGCTTTAGCCATAACTGATTTAGGATATTTATCTTCGATGTAATATAAACAAGCCATTCCTTTTTGCAATGATTTGTAAGCTATCTGCGAAAGAAAAATTGAGGCATCGATCCCTGGTTCTACAACTATCAGTAAATTATTCCCTTTTGTCACTCCGCCGCCAATCATCTCATCAATCTTCGAGATTCCTGTTTCTATCAACATAAAATCAACCAGTCAGCCAATCAATCGGGCTTCAACTGGACTGTTTTCGGGTTAGCTTTATAAAACATGAAGATAATAGATCAGAGGCGACGCATGAGTGTAAGTACGGTAACAACAGAAATTAGAAAGGATAGTTCTATCCATAAACCTGTAGTCTTT
>CAYHPR010000007.1:0-45038 GCA_964358895.1 Microcaldota archaeon | reverse complement strand
GCCCTCTACTGAACCCATTCTATTTGCTCTGACGAAACTTAAGTGCAAACCATCTCAGTCTGTTTACGTTGGGGACCATCCAGATGATATGCGTGCAGGGAAAGCTGCAGGAATGTTTACGGTTGGAGTTGCAGCAAATGAATTTGCATTGAAGCGGTTAAATGCAGTGAAACCAAATGTAATAATAAAAAATATAGGCGAATTGCCGAATGTTTTAAACAAACTCAATAAATTTAAATGATCCTTATCAATAAACTATTATGGTGTTTATATGAAACGAGTGAAGACAGGAATTAATGGGCTTGACGAGATGTTGAATGGAGGCATACCTGCACAAAGACATGTTCTTGTTACTGGCGGGCCAGGTACGGGTAAGACAACTTTTTGTATGGAATACTTATACCGCGGTGCTTTGAATGGAGAAAAGGGAGCATTCATTACGCTTGAGGAGTCTCCTGAAGTAGTAATTGAAAATACGATTGCAACATTCCCTAAATGGACTGATTTTAAGAATCTTATAGACAAAAAAATTATATCTGTAATAAAACCAGATAGAACAGATTTTACTTCTTTCAGCGACATTGCACAGGCATGCTGCACACAGATGAAGACAACGAGATTAGTTATAGATTCCTCAACTATCCTTAAGCTCAGTTTTGATAATCCGTTAGAATTTAGAAAGAAGCTAGTTGATTTTCTTTCTTTTGCAAGAAATTTAGATGCTACAATACTTATGACTGCAGAACTTTCTTACCCTGTTCGCGGAAAGATCCATTACTCTATCGAGCAATTCGCAGCAGACGGAGTTATTATCCTTTACAATCTTGAAAAAGCTGAAAAGCGCGTGAGAGCTCTTGAAATACTTAAGATGCGAGGAACAGACCACTCAAGAGATTTAGTCCCAATGAAGTTTACGCCTTCAGGTATCACCGTTTATCAAGGTGAAAAAGTTTACTGATTAATCAGAGGTTAAATTATGGTTGAAGCAGTTTCATACTTATACAATATTGGTAAAGATATCAATCTATCTAAATTGCAAAAATCGGATTATTTTCAAACAGTAAACAAGGATCCAAATTTTGTTTTTGCTAAGATCGATTCTGTTTTTATGATTGTTTTCAAAGACGGTCGGATTAGGCTGGTTCATGAAAGTGGAAGGTTAGACAAGCTTGAAAGAGATCTTTCATCAGCTAGTGTCAAATTGAAAGAGTTGATTGAAGAATTAGGGAAGAAAACCGGTTCTAATTCGAATACTGCTTCAATAATCACAAGAGGAGGTCGGGAGAGCTATACGTTAACCGAATATCATCGGCCTAGCGGAGATACAGTTGAGACTTCAATTGTTCAACAGCTAGGAATATTTGCTCCAGAAAAAGTTCTTGGTGAATATCAACGAGACAGAATATTAACTCAAGCCGGAGAAACAATCGGACGGCAGATTGGAAAAGTTAAGGACAAAAAACAGCTTGCCCAAACGGTGGTTAAATACATCGAATCAAGTGGATTGGGTGTTGCAGAATTTTTTGAGCCAAAGGATACCAAAGAAAAGAATCTGTTTGCAGTATTTCGTGTTTATGAAAGTGCATTTAGTTATGGGCTTCCTCCTATCGGTAAGCCACTATGTAACCTTACTCGTGGTGTGATTCGAGGAGCGTATGTCTCCTATTTTAATCAAGAAAACGTTAACGTTGTTGAGACACGTTGCTGGGGAATCGGCGATGTTGTTTGTGAATTTAAAGTTCATCTGTTGAATGTTTAACTCTGACGGGTCGGTATGGAATCAATAGGTATAGCAAAGCTTGACGGCATCTTAAAAGGAGGCGTGCCAGATAAGTCAGTAACATTAATAGAAGGAACACCAGGTATAGGTAAAGATGTCCTAGCTTATCATTTTCTTTTTTCAGGAATTAAGGCAGGAGAGGCATGTGCGTTTGTTTTTGTAGGAAGAACAATCGAAGAGATTGTTAGTGAATTTGCTGCCAATGGAATGGCTATCTCACCTCAGCTCTTTACTTGGATCGACGCAAGCGGACCACACGGAAGCGATGGAAGCAATGTAGTTAATTGTGACATCTCTGAGTTATTTACTGTTTCCTCCGCTATCAAATCTTTTGTTGAAAAAAATAAAAAGAAAAAAATGAGGCTTGTTTTTTCAATTCTTTCCCCAGCTTTGATGTCAAACAATTCTGCTGAAGTTTACAAATTTTTATCTGCATTAATTGGCACACTAAAAAAGTCAGATATCACTGCAGTTATGCTTATTGAAGACGGGATGCACGATCCCCAGACAGTTGTTTCTATCGAACAGCTGTGCGATGGTGTAATCGATATGAAAGCATACGAGAAGGATTGGGAAATTCAAACCATGTTACGCATTAAGAAAATGCGTTCACTACCAACTCCTCCACGTTATTTCAGATTCAGTGTAACTGATAGAGGAATAAGTTTAGAGAGTGAATAATATGGTCGTTTCGCTAACACCCGAAGTGTATAATTATCTGGCTCAGCTTCATGAGCTATCTGCTCCGTTCTATTTCGCTCTAGCGCTGATTTTACCCGTCATTGTGATTTTTGTGATAGTAAGAGGATTAACCATAAATAAAATTTTAGTAGATAATCTGTACAAGCGAAGAATTCTCTGGACGGTAATAACTGTTGTATTTTCGTTAATTTTTGTTGAAATAGACTCTGTAGCCTCTTTCCTTGGAGTTAGTTATGACCAATATTCCTTAATAAGAAGGCCGATCGGAGCAATTGCGCTTATTGGTGCATATGTACTTGTGGACAGTATAATCTCAATAGTTTTAAGATATGACTTTTCACCACAAAGAGTTAAACTTATACGCGCAAGTAACATTACAAAATATGTTTTAGTGTTTCTTACATCGGTCCTATTCCTCTCTCCACTCTTTCCATTTCCAAGTCTTGAGAATCTCTTTACGTTTTTGATAGGTGTCGGGTTGTTTACATACCTAATAGTAATTGTAAATGCAATGGTATACGTAAGGAACAGACTTCAAGATACTACTATGCAGAAATATTCAATGTGGATATCCTATGTTTTTGTGATAATTATACTCGTTGGTATCTTTAACGTAGTTACTATCCTGTTAGGTTTGCCTCCTTCTTCAAATATATTCAGAATTCCATTCTCTCTGTTACTAGTATACTCTGCATTTGAGTCTTCAAGATATCTGATAGAAACAGGCAGAATTGTAAAAGCTGAACACGTTGATTGAAATAAAGGCATTTTAAATCATTTGGATATAATCAATTTATGGTAGTAGCAGAAACAGTTATTTTGAATGAATTCATATTCAGTGATATGCTGTATACAATCCTTGTTCTTTTACTTAATGGCTTTGCAATTGGAGCACTTTTATATTTTGAAAGATTTTTGAGTAAAACCGGAAAGATACCTGTTTATGTTATACTGTTTTTTATAGCCGCTTCAGTTGCATTTGCAGATATTATGGTACATATCCTAGCAGATGAAAAAATTCTATCATCCGGTCTTTCAATTCCACTGCACATTTTTGATCATACTGTTTCTTCACTCCTTTTTATAGGCGCATTGTACCTTTGGTGGAAAATAAGATCTACAAAATAAAGTACATCCATGAAAACGGTATGAATGCTGCTACTGTTGTTAATCGCGTATTCCTTCAGGTGTGACTTTGAATACACATTCACCTTCTGGCAGATTAGGTGAGTCGACGAGCCTTGCAATTCTTTTTTCTTCCTTACCCTTTCTTACATACACACGGTAAGTACTGAAATGACCTAATATATGTCCACCAATTGGGGTGGTCGGATCTCCAAATAGAATTGCAGGATTATCCATGACCTGATTGGTGATGAATACTGCCAGATTATTACCGTCTGCTAATCTCTGAAGCGCGTGAATATGTCTATTCAGTTTCTGTTGTCTTTCACTAAGCGCGCCTCTTCCGACGTAATCAGCTCTAAACTGTGAAGTGAGTGAGTCAACAACTATCAGTCTGATCCCTTCTTTCTTTACAAGTTCATCTGCCTTTTCTATGAGCAGCATTTGATGGTCTGAATTCAGTGCGCGAGCAACGAACATATTCTTCAAAACAGTATCCGGATCGAGTCCTGCACCTTTAGCAAGTTGCATAATCCTTTCTGGTCTGAAAGTTGCTTCACTATCGATAAACAATGCCTTTCCTTCAAGGCCTCCTTTATCCTTTGGTAGTTGAACATTAACTGCAAGTTGAAATGCAACCTGGCTTTTTCCAGATCCGAATCGGCCAAAGAACTCAGTTACAGATTGAGTTTCAATTCCTCCACCAAGTAATTCGTTTAGTTCTTCAGATCCAGTTGTTATCCTTCCAATCTCCTTCCTTCTTTCTAGGATTGCATCCGCGGTTTCATAACCTGCTTCAGTTGATTTCTTCGCTGCTTCAATTGCTTTTTTAGCATTATCCACGCTGATGTCTCCAATTTCAGCAAGTTCATGAGGGGATGCCGTAGCTATCTTTTCTAGCGATTCGTATCCTTCCGCTTTTAATCTTTCAGCAGTAGCTGGTCCTACGCCAGGTAGATCAGTCAGCTCTCTAACAAGTTTTTCTCTTTCTTTTGCCATTCTCCCACATCCTCTAAAATTTGTATAAACAGACTATTTAAGTTGTTTAGATTATAGATTATGAATAAACTTCAACATATTCTATTTATAATATTTTTCCCAAGTCTTTTTTTTCAGATTTTCAGAATTTTTTGACTTTTTCTTCAAGTCCAAGTATCTTACAGATTCTGGATAAGGATTGCTGCGGTGTTTCAGTTGTGTTTAGTATGTATGTGTCAGCATTATCCATCAACATCGTATATGCTTTTCTTCTTACATCTCTTTTCCATTTTCCGTTCTGTAACATATGCGGGTTCCCATAGCCTATTCCCTCCAGGTATTCTAATGCTTTTGCGGTGGATGCCGCCTCAATGACGGGAAAACTGGATCCTCTCCTGAGGAGGATCACTGTTCCTATGGTAGTTTTAGTTGTAACGTTCTCAGACCCAATTACTTCTCTAAGGTCAAAAACAGCCCTTCCCCTGTTATCGAATCTGGCAGCTTTCACAAATCTTTGATATTCTTTCCAGTTTTTTGCTATATCTGCCCGGATATACGTATTTTTTTCGCTGTCGTACCCGATTGTTTTTCCATTTATAAAATTAAAGAAATGCCAATCATCCGAAATAAGTTTCACTCCGTTATATCTAAGCAAGCCATAGCTTGTTGTTGTTTTACCCGCTCCGGGTGGGCCTAGAATTGCAATACCTTTTCCATTAACGTCAAGCAATGCACCATGAATCGAGAAGATATAGTGGTTATCCTCTAAAATATCCCCTGTCAGTGCAAGTGCAGCTGACTTTATCCATCCATAATAATCGCAGTCAAAAAAGAAAACAGTTCTAGACAAAGGGTCGTAAAGTTCAAGCGGTTGTGCATTCTTCTTTCCAGTTTTTATTGCAAAAATTTTACCATGCGCCCTTATTTCTTTCGGCATTTCAAACCAATTTTCTTTCCATGGTTTTGCAAACTGCTGTTGATTTGTATAAAAGTGAATGCAAGCACCGGACACGTCTGCCTTCGCATCAAACGATACTTTTTCTATCCATTTCTGATAAAGCTGTTCTTTTTGGTCAATGCTAATTATCTTTTTTTTGTATGGTTTTGTCATTCGCTAACCTTTTCGTAAACATAGTAACGTTTGTTGTTATAAATTAAACTGAATCCATCTCCGACAATCCTTTGATAATCCGGAACCTGAGAGTCCAACACAACGTATCGGATATCGAGACTTTGGTTTCCTTGAATCGCTATTGGCTTTTCAAATCCTGCAGAATACAATCCTTTAAGATAATTAATTGCATGTGCATCATCTATCTTTTGATTATTATTAACGAAGTTTCTCAGTTCTTCGATAGGTATGTTATTTGGATCTGTAATAAACAAAATTAATGTGTCATTAAATGTTTGGTGTGTCTCATTATGGAATTTATAATAAAGAAGTCCAGATGCATAATAAGTTATGATCGCAACATTCTTTTTATTTGCAAGAAATTCACCCATATCTTTTTGAGTGAACCTTACTTTAGTCTCGCTAAAATCATATGCTATCATATATGAAAAAACAGTCGAAACGATTAGCAATGCTAGAAACATTACTTTTGCCATTTTATCAAATTCCTTTCCAGTTATGGAAAATGCTGTGAGAATGATAAACGCTGGAACTGCTGGTAAGACATACCAGAAAAGCATTCCTGGCACTAAGAAGGGAAATATAAGAAAAATTAGCCAAAATAATAGAAAGTTTTGTGTGTTTTTGTTAACAATCTTCTTCTTTTTTTTATTTAATAGAAATCCTACACAAAAAGGCAACCAAGGGAGCGACATTGCAAAAAATATTATCAGATTCCCTAAAATAGTAATGAGAATGAATTTGAGATCAGAGTCTGCAACCAAAAACGCCCGGTTTATATCTATCAAGCCTTGTGTAGCCCAGGTTTTTCCAAATATAGTATAAGACAAGAGAATAGAAAAGAGTATAAAAACGAACGAACTCCAAAATATTTTTTGTTTGAATACAGTTTTGTTGTTCAGATAATAATATGCAATGACTAGAGGTATGACAATTAATGCAGCTATGCTCTTAGTTAGGAACGCCAGACCTGCAAAAAGCCCACCTATGAGAAATAAGTAAGGTTTAGTTTTACTATTCTCGTTGGTGTAAAAAAATAAGGAGATTACTAACAAGCAGATCAATAGGGTATCTGTCATCAGCAGTGTGTTAAGTACAAGAAGATACGGAGAGGTTGTAAAGATAAGAGCAGAAGCAAAGGATACTTCTTCATTTTTTGTTATGTTTTTAGTTAAAAGATAGAACATCACTACTGTCAGTATACTGAACAAATAGTTTGGTAAACGATATACAATTTCAATCGGCAAGTTCAAAGGTTCGACTAGTTTTGCAGAAAGAGAATAAACATAAAACATTAGGGGCGGCTTCCAGGGCACATACTCTCCCATATACGTGGTATATGCGGAAGGATCCCTTAGCATTTCATCTATCTCTTGCGCATAGAGTCCTTCGTCCCCTGTAAATGGAGCACCCGCAGGTAGGAAGGCGCGCACAATTATGCTAAAGAAAATCAAAAGGATAATCTGTCTCATGTAGCATTAGGGTTAAGCATATGTTTAAAAAGGTTTTAGACGTAAGTGAAAGTGAGGTGGCATGATGAACAGTAAAGTAATGAAGGCGACATTTGTAGTGTTATTGCTGTCTGTGTTAATATTTGCGCAAACAGGATCAACAGCTGCATCAACGTTGGCATCGGTAGTTTGTAATCTTTATACTATTTTCAAGACATTGCTTCCAGTAATTGGTTTTGTTTTGTTCGTACTTGCAGGAGTTGCATATGCAGCAGGTAACTTCTTCGGAGCGGAAATGAGAGCTAAGGCAACTGGATGGGCAATGAATATGATCGTCGGTGCAATAATCGCGTTCATTTTGAACATAGTTGGACCAGTTATACTGAATTCGTTCGGATATACGAGCACATACTGCTCGTAAATTCTTTTTTTTCTTTTTTTTATTCTTTATTTTTTATTTAATTCTGTTTGGTTAATCTAGACCAATCTATCACACGGCAACCTCTAAGTTTCCTTAAATTTATAATACTTGTTGGAGTAAGGATAACAATGAGCGACAGAAAGAAAGGCAGTAGAACTAGACCAGTTAAAAAAGAAAAAAGGCAAAAAGAAATAGGTCGTGCGAATATTTTGTTGGATAGAGTTATTCCTATCTCTATTTTTATTTTTTCATCGTTTTTATTTAATCTTGTATTTGCACAGGCATCATCTGCTTCCACACAATTGACAACTACGCTTTGTCAAGTGTATAAGGATCTGAACACCATAATACCTGTCGTAGCATTTGTTCTCTTTGTGCTGTCAGGTGTCTCATATGCCGCGGGTCAGTTCTTCGGTGCAGAAACGAGAGCAAGAGCTATAACGTGGTCAATGTCTATGTTGACTGGTGCAATAATCGGTCTTTTAATCACACAGTTTGCAAGTATTATTATAACAAACCTTACGGGCGTGTCTAAGCCGTGTCTATGATACTTTAAATAACAATATAAACAACGATAGAGAGAAGAGATAGAATGGTAATAAATAAGGAAAAGTTTGTTTTAGCGCTTGTATTGCTTTTCTCTTTAGCATTCGCTCAGCGAAGTAGCGGTCTTGCAGATCCACAGGAGAGACTTATAAGCGGATTTAACAGTTTATGTATCTCATTAATCAGCATCCTTCCGATAATTGCAATTCTTCTTTTTGTTCTGGCAGCAGTTGCATATGGTGTCGGCCATATATTCGGAGCTGAAATGAGGTCTCGTGCGACTTCATGGGCAACAACCATGGTTGTCGGAGCGGTCATTTCTTTGCTTATAATGGTGCTTGCCAGGCCAATCCTTGGTATTTTTGTGCCTGAAATTGAAACATCTGATTTCTGTACGTCAAACTTCTAAACTCTCTAATTTGTTCTTGCGTGTGCTAACGACGCAAAAAGAGCTAGAAAATATATAGCTTTTAATCCTTACGTCCAATACACTCTATGGCTTTCGAAGTCACAACTAAAATGATGGCTTACGCCGTGCTGTCAGCTTCATTAATCATTTTCTTAGTAGCCTTCACATTCCCTGGTCAGACTGCACTCCTTTCCGCAGCTGCATTTTTTGCAGCTTTTTCAGCAGTTATCTCATTTATCCTCTGGAAATGGGGTTATTTGTTATTTCCTTACATAACGCAGCGATCGAATATTATCGAAGTGCATGATGGCGGTTGGGAATTGACTCCTGCTCAGGATGCAATACTCAAACGAGTAGGTGAGGAATACTACGCATCCGTTTACCTTCACATAAAAATGTACAGATCAACCACCGAGAAAACTGCAGAAGAAAATATTGTTTACGTAGATGCATTCGAGCGAGCAATTGCACAATTGAAATATCCTGTCAAGATCGGAACGATTCTTTATGCAAAGGAGATCAGTAAGTATCGTGAGGACATAGAGACTAAGAGATATGAAGCTCAGCTTAGGTTGAGCAGGGAGCGGGAGAAGTCTGAAGCAGACGTACTCACACTCGATAGATTGGAGAAGGAAGTTGCAATGTGGGAATCGCAATTGAATAGAATAATTTCAGGTGAACGTCCAATGGGTCTTATTGCATATGCGATGACAACTGGCGTTGGTGTCACTAAGGATGCAGCTGTGGCAGTTGCAAAGAATCAAGCAGCAGAGCTGAAGACATTACTTGCTAATGCGCTCAACATCGAGGTTAGTTACCTTTTCGGCGAGGATATGAAAAAATGCTACGAAATGGAATATCAGATTCCACCGACGATAAGAGAAGCTGAAAAGTTTGTTGAATCATAAGTTTTGAAGAAATACGGCTCCTTGTTGTTTGTAAAGGGAGTTGATAAGAACCGTAGTAAAAAATTACTAGGTAGTAAAAAATTACTAAGTAGTAAAAAATTACTAAGTAGTAAAAAATGTCTAGGAAATACAAAAACCGTAGGTTGTTGTTATGGGAGATCTAAAAATCTGGGACGTTCAAAATGTTGATGTTGGAAGACGATCAATTATTGTCAGCCCGCCAGAACCGCCTGCCGATTTTTTAATGGCTGACCCACGGGACTCAATTTACCTCGGAAGAACTTCTGTTTTCAATGTTCCTTTTCATTGGACATTTAAGAGACTTACAAATCCGCACATTGCAATTACAGGAATTACGGGATCGGGAAAATCGTACCTAATCAAAACGTTTCTTCTTCGTGCATCGCTTGTAATGAATTCGAATGCAATCATAATTGATTGGGCAGGAGAATACAAGGCATGGGTCAAACAAGTCGGGGGAATTGTTGTTGCTCTTGGAAGAGGATCATATCTAAACCTTATGGATTTAGGTGGAATGAAACCATCTGATCGTATCAAGCAGATCGTCCGGTCTTTAGAGATTCTTACAGACGTTGGCCAATATCCTGAACAACGCAGATTGATTGAACAAGCAATTGAAACTACATACGTGCGTGCTGGATTTAGGCTGGCGGAAAAGGAACAGAAGGATTCACTCGGTAAGCTGCTGAAGCCACCGACGCTTAAGGATGTTCAAAAAGTTCTTCAAGAACTGCTTGAGAATGGGACTTATGAATTTCCAGCGGAGCTTGAGAACGCAATTTACAAAATCAAGCGATTCACACTTGAAGGTGACGATTACTTTGCTGAGCAATCAACAATAGATCTAGATAAACTTCTTACTTCCGGTCTTGTGGCAATGGACCTTTCTGGGTTGCCAGACGAGACATTTCGTGCCTTGGGTGCACTTACGATTCTTCAGTATGTGAAGGAAAAGATGCGTTTCGAGGGATGGAAACCCGATAAAGGAGTTAAACTTTGGGTTGTTCTTGATGAAGCATGGAAGATCAGCAGAGAAGAGACTAGTGATGCAGTTCTGATCGTTAGAGAAGGACGTAAGTATCAGTTTGGTCTCATAGTTGCGTCACAAACACCTACCGACATTAGTGAAGTTATTTTCAGCAACGTCGGAACAGTTATAATGCTCAGACTTAAATATGAGAAATATCTCGACTACCTCCAAAGCTCCTTGCGTTTCAGCGACTATATGCGACAGCAGATCTTAGGTTTTGGTGTTGGTCAGGCTGCAATCAACATGGCATATGAGACAGCGACGCAATTCCCTGAAACATTTATATTAAAAAAGATAGATGGTGAAGAGCCGATTATAGATTATTTCATAGATATTGGATCTGTGCTCACAGAAGCTCAGAGGAAGGATGAAACAATGCCAAAAAGTTTTTCAATGGAAAGAACTGCATTCAAGAAGAGAATGCGTGAAGTCGGTCTTACTGATGACAAGGTCGAAGAATTAGCAACAATGATAGAGAAGAAGGCGCGGCACCTTGATGCTGTTGATTTTGTAATCGAGCTCGAACGCAGAGGAACGACTAGAAAGCTTATTACGACATTTTTCAGAGAATTAGGTATTGACGACAGTACGATAATTAACATATTTACGCGTGCAGACCAGAAGAAGACAGGATTGACTGAGAGAGATATCAGTCAGGTTACACTTGAATAGTCTCGGCGTGTTGAGTGGTGATTTATTGACAAGAGTATGCATTATCGATAAGGAAGAGAAACAAGGAATTCCGATAAAGGACGACATCGTTATTGGTTTCATACGCGCAGCGAAAAAAAGACTTGGTGTTTCAACGGGCAACGAGCTTGTTGTTTGTGCGGAGCATTTCGAAGAAGCAAAGAAAAGACGGGAGCGTTTTGAACGTTCTCTGATGACCTCTGCAGGGATCGGTGCAGTTCTAGGCGTGATACTGGTCCTAGTTGCAATATTCAATCCTAACCGCAGTATCGTCAGCATTCTTCAAGCAATCCTTTTCCTTTTAGTACTTGTTTTCATAATGGCTTCTCTATCGTTGTATCAGTATTTCCCAGCGCTAAGAGAGGGTTCGCCGGTTACGATCAAGCCAAGCAAATCAGTTAAGCCGAAAAGGATAGAGAAGAAGAGGAGATAAAATGGCAATCCCGTCCTCTCTGTCAACTCCACAACAGAATCCAGTCGGAGCAAAGGGAGAAGAAATTCTTGAACCTCTTGTTGAAGGGTTTAAGATTGAAGCTAAACGCGTTAAGGAGATAACTGATGTTGTTTCAGTTCTTGCACCACTTCAATTCCTTGAAATTATCGAAGCCAAAGGATCAGTAGTGCTAGTCAATGTAGAGCGGCGCGATATAAGAAAAAATCCCTATCTGTTTTCAATTATTTATCTAAATCAAGATAGCATTGAGATAATCTACAGTTATGTCCCTGATGTGAGTCCAAAGAAAAGAAGACTTGAAGTTATCAGATATCTGTTAAATATCCTAACATTACTCGAGAACGTTTACTTCATTAATCACGCTCAGCTCTATCAGGTTATAGACGGGATCGCATCTCGTTTGTTTGAATATACTGCGTCTACATACGATGAAGTATATTCAAGATACGATGCATTGAAAGAAGAAACAGACAGGTTGCGAAAACAGCTCAAGGAAATTGTTGAAGCTAATGACGAGTTATCAAAGGCTAACTTAGAGCTGAAGGCAAAGGAAAATGATCTTCTTATCAGAATTAAAGAACTCGAAGTAGTTTCTGATGATGTGCTTATGGCACACATACAGTCATGGCTCTCAGAACACCAATACGAGATTAATATCGCAGATTTTGCTAGAATAAACAAAGTTAGCGAGTCACGTGTTGAGCAGCTACTAAACAAGATGGTTAGAGAAGGATATCTGACATCGAGAGAATAAATAATTATGTGCGCAGTTCCTGTGTAAAGTGAGTGGTATGGATGAAGATAAAAACAAGAAAAGACTCAAGGCAAGAATACACCGAGTTGTTTACACCTTCAATATCTCTAAGCTATTCACGCCAGTTAAACGATTTGTTAAACGGACAGATGAACTAACTCCCGAAGTAATCCGTTCTTATTTATCCTCAATCTTTAAGCCAAAAAAAGATAGGGAGAAGGAAAAAGGAGCCAGACAAAAATTTCGAGTACCTGCAGCCATTGGGCCTTCAGGACCGATGTCTCAAAAAGGGCCAAGCGCAATTTTAATTGCAATTGCAGCCATTTTTCTTATCCTCCTTTATGGCGTTTACGTTTATTTTAGGATTGGTGCACAACCTCCCGTTATTCCTCCTTCAATTGCAAAACCAATACCTCCTTCATTTGATGCATTTCTTGGAGAAGCAGGTTATCTTGATGCAGGTACGACAACGCAAACAAAATGGTATGCATTTTTAGACTTAACAGCAAGTGATCTCGATAAAATAACTGCGACGTTTATTGTCCAAGAGGATTCTCTTCCAGCTGAAATATTCATACTTCGTACAGACAATTATCAATTTGCAGACAGATATACTCAATTTTACCCTAAACTGAAAGAAAGGCTTGCAGAACGCGGACTAACTGTCTCAGAGATAAGCGTGAAAGACCTGTTAGCTTATCCTGCCAGCAGAAAAATGATCTTGATTGTTCCTTCTGGAAATATCCCTGCTTTGCTGCTTGGTCAGGAGTTTGAAGAATTTGATATGAAGAAATTCACAAGAGCAGGGAATGTGATAGTATATATCGGACTTTCACCGATAGATGGTGCACTGATTGGTTCCTCTGTAATCCCTCAGCCTATCTCTGAAGATGTGTTGAAAACACGATTCGGCCTTTCATTTGGCAAGGAGCCTTCAGGTTCCAAGCCAAAACGTTTTACATTCAGTGAAGCACTTTATAATGTTCAAGTGGCGTCCGGAGAGGGAATTGAAAGGCCAACTATAGTTGGTCAAACTGGTGAATATACAATAAATTGGGGCGGAGGAGGCTATGTCTATATGCTTCCAACATCGATTGACTTTTGGTGGGCAGCAAGTGGTGAACGATCAGCTAAAGAATTAGCAGACGTGGTGGCCGAAGGATACTGGGGCAAGGATCTCACAAGAGGAAATCTGGAGATTCAATCTGTCAATAGTACAATCGCCCCTTTCCGAACAAGCATACTTACTTCGACATTTATCCCACGAGGTCAGGAATTTAGACCGACAAAGTCTGCAGGTCGCATTTATATCCAGGCAATTAAAACGATTGACAATGTGACAGCTGTTTCTGGAAAGTCGTTCCAAGTTTCTTTCGGTGATAGACCTCGCGGAACGATTGAACATGATCAAGAAACAGTCTCAACAGCGCTTACAGAACAGCCGCTTGAATTGAGGTATTCTCTAAGCGAGCCGGGAAGCGGCGCAGAGCAGTTATTCTTATCAATCGTTAATAAGAACGGAGTCGAAGTACAGTTCTCTCCAATCACTGCACAACCTGTATCTCTAAGACTCTCTCGTGCTACTTACCGTTTCGATAATACGTTGCCTAGCAACGATTACATCTTGCGTATAACAAATGGTGCACGCAATGTATATGCTCAATCTTATCTGCACGTGTCAGGTTTCAGAGTGAATGGTGAGACGTTGGATTTCGCTTCAGGCCGCTTCACATTTTTAATCTATAAGGATGTTGACAAAGAGCCTTATCCTGCACGACTAAGGCACGTAACTGTTTCAATAGACGGAAAAGATGAGAAAGAAGTTGAAGCATCTGCAGGTCGTTTTCAATATAACACTGGGCCTATCACGACATTTGGCAATCACACAGTTTCAGTCAAATTAGGTACGGACAGTTATCCGTTAAGCATTGCTTTTTCAAGAGAAGCATCAATTTTTGAGAAACCAGAGAATATTGCAGCTATTGTTATTACACTTATTCTCTTTGGCATTGGAGTTCTGATCACAAGACCTGAGGAGATAAGATATGCGCTTGATGTTCCAGACTTTCCGCCACTTCAAGCAATTGCAATTCCATTGAAGCGTGATGTAGTTCTTGAAGTTTTTGATTCAGTCAATAAGGATTTGCGCTGGCAATTCACTCCACTATCTATAGTTGATCTAAAAGCAGGTTTCAAAAAAGTTTTACACAGAGGGAGATCTGTTGCAATTGGTGATTACAATCTTGAACGTATCCTTGACAAACTAATAGAAGAAGGATACGTAGTTAAGTCATTAGACTATTACGGTTTAAGGAAATGGGAGAAGGAATCCGGCAAGTCTATTCACACGCTTGCAATGACTCGATCCTTAAGGGACATATTTGTAAACGAAGGCATTCCGTTTGTTCCATTCGGACAGAAAACTGAGGCAGACACCTTGATATCAATTGGCGGTGAGAAAGTTTACGTGCATATATACGAAGATGATAAAGTAATTTCAAGAGCAATAACAACTGCACTCACCAGTAGGACAGTTGTTGTTTTTGAAGATGAAGTTGTGATGCGTTCATTCATGGATCGCATTCATTCTGCAAGCGAAATTAACGTCACATTCAAGCTGCTTGTAGAGAATAAAAAGATCAACCTTGCGCCAGTCAACAAGTTGATGGATGTTCTAAGTAAACGTTACACATTCCACTATTGACATTCTATTTCTGTGGGCGTTATCCGGTGGTCTATTCACTGTGCAATGACTGAAGTGTATAATCTAATTAGTTTATCAGTAGTTTTTTCCAATTCATAACGCTTTGAGAACTCAATTGCTTTATTTTTCATTTTATTTTTATTATTTATAGTTTTTACAACTGCATTTGCGCATTCATTAATATTCTTAGGACTGAACAAGTAACCAGTTTTTCCATTCTTAACAAATTCAGGAATTGCCAGATAATCCGCACCAGCTACTGGCAATCCGCATGCCAATGCCTCTATACCAGATAATCCCTGAGTCTCAAATACCGATGGGAAAACAAACATATCTGCATTCTGGTAAAATGTGAGCACACCATCCGGTTGAACACCGCTGATGAATACAAAGAGTTTTTCTACTTTGTTTTTCTTTACCATGTTCTTATAGTATTCTTCTGCAGGTCCAGCTCCAACAATTACAAATAAGATGTTAGGAACTTTTTTCTGAATAATTCGCGAAGCTTTTATCAAAACATCCAAATTCTTTTCCTTTACTATCCTTCCTACATAAAGTGCAACCGTTTTATCTTTCCATAGAGTTCTCTTTCCTGGTTTAAAATAATTTAAATTTATACCATTAGGTATAACATACACTCTTCTTATTCCGTGTTTCACGCATTCTCGCAACATATAATTACTTGGAGTGATTACTGCATCACACTGGTTGAAGTACCATCTCAAATAATCCCAAGCAACTTTTTTAGCAACACGCTGTACGATCTTGAATCTGGATATGTAGTGTGTTGCCTCCTGAATATTGGTGTGCATCGTTCCAACTACTTTCTTTCCAAGTTTTTTTGCAATAAGCAGGGCAATCATTCCCATCGGTCCCATTCCATGCGTATGTATTACGTCTGGATTAAACCTCTTCAATATTCCTTCTGCTTCTTTTTGCGGAAATAATGCAAATTTATATGAAGGATATGGTGGGAATGGCAGAGATTTAAAGTAATAGACCGTCGTGTCCTTTTGCTTTTCACTCCTTCTTCTGTCACCTGCTGTCAAAATAACTAATTTGTGACCTTTTTTTTCAAATTCACTTTTTGCACTAAGAAGTGAAGTAACTACTCCGTCGATATTTGGTAAATATGTTTCTGTAAAAAAAGCAATTTTCATATTATCATTATTTCCTTTCTAATTTATTATCAATATACACCTTTTTCATGTTTAATTGGCTTAACTGGTTTATCCGGTTTAAACAAAAGTTTTTTTGCTTCCTCTGGGTCCACTCTTAATCTATAATCTCTCATAAGTTGGCCTAGATCTTTTATCTTTTCTTTTTCTATCAATTTCTTAAGATCTGTCCCAGTTATTCGTCCAATCCCATTTTCTTTTACTATCTCGGATATTGTTAATTTTGGATTTTGTGCAAGTTTTCTGATAATGTCAGAGATGGCTGCCTTGACAAAGAATCTTCGGCTATATTCCGAAAATAATTCAATAAACTTTTCATCACTTACTTTTTCTACGGTAACGCCCTCCCTTCTCAGTGTTTTAGTTGTATCTTCAAGTGTTACAGCAACCAACGTCGGATCAATTTCGTATTTCTCTATAATCTGCCTAAACAGTGTAAGCTTTTCAGATCTTATCATTTTATCTGCAAGTTCTGGATTCAGACTTCTTTTTATCTCATTTTTTATAGCATCAAAATTTGTTATCTCTTTAGCAGCTTCCTTTATCAGTTCTTTTGTTATCCTCAATGGCATAACATCTGTCTCTGGATAAAGACGCGCAGCGCCAGGTAACGGGCGCAAATAGTAAGTGTGTCCATCTTCATCAGCTCTTCTTGTCTCTTCTGGAACATTCGCTAGATATGCACGCGTATAAACGGCTTCTATTGCTTTTCTACATATCTCTTCTGGTCCAACTATCACAACCCACCCGTCTGCAGATTTAACGCTAAGTTTTTTTTCCAGTGCTGTAATCTCAGATCCAAACCTATACTTACCCATATCCTCATCAGAATGGATAATTCCACCTGCTCCTTGTGCCTGTGCATAACCCGAAAGTTCAGTTCCGAATCTAAATCCAGAATATAACTCAGTTCCTAGAAGTCCTTTCATACCTTGCAACTTTGCAGCAAGAACTTTTTCATTTCTCCAGATTGCTTCTCTAATAAATTTACTTTCAGTTCCTTTGAACAATTCTGTAACATCCATTACAGCTAACTTTTCCCTACTGATAGCTGTAATCTCTTTATTCAATTCGATAAGAGAGTTTTGTCTTCGTATTTCATTATCCACTACCTTATCAATTATCTCCAATGATTGAACACCTTTTATTTCAACTCTTGCCCCACCGTCAACAGATACATTGAGATCCTGTCTAATCGTTCCGATTCCTCTCATAACTTTGCCAGTTGCACGCAGCATCAAGCCAATCTGTTCAGCAACTATCCTTGCTTCTTTTCCATTCCTAATAACTGGAGAGGTAGCTATTTCTATCAACGGTATTCCAAGTCGGTCCAACCTATATCTTTCTGGTTTTCCAGCTAGTTCACCAATTATTCCACTACTTTCTTCTTCAAGTGCAATAGTTTGGATAGGTACTTCACCAATCTCTGTTGTTATGTTCCCATTCAGTCCAATTACTGAAGTTCTTTGAAATGCTGAAGTATTGGATCCATCTATCACAGTCTTTCTCATAATCTGTACTTCGTCAACAATATCAGAATTAGCTATTGAACATACGGTAACCACCGTTTTCGTTGCATCTTTATTCAGCTCAAGTGGTGGTTCTTCATCCGCCTCTACTAAGCAAGAGCCTTTGTCATAAATGTCATACTCAAATCCCATTCCTTTTTTAGATTCAAATTCGGCAGCAATGTCAATCTTGCCAAGTTCACTTACAACCGGATGTAATTTTCTTTTTATCTCCCCGTCCTTTTTTCCGCTATCCTTCGCATCGCATCTGCAAAATAACTTATGATTGGTATTTAGCCGCTGATGAATTTCTAATCCACATTTTACCATAAAATCACAATTTATGATCTAAATAACTTCACTTCGTTCGCTAATCTCTCCGGCAACATTAGTGAGCATGAATTTCTTTACGTCATCTATTTTCTTGTATCTACCAAGTGCAATCATCAGCTTGACTGTTGCAGTTTCCGGTGTCCAATCACAGTAATTTCCAATTACTCCTGCCAAAAGTAAAGCTCTTCCTGAAGAATAAATATTCATATTTAGCCTTCCAAATATGGTTTGAGGTGCCATTATCATCGGGATCTCTTCCTTTGCTAAGTTTTTTATTGCAGGAAGAATCGAGCTGCCTAACGGATCATTGAAGGGATTTGTTGGAACATGTCCAAGTCCTGTACCTGCAATTACCACTCCTTCATAAAACTTTGAAAGGCTTTTTACAAATTCATTTTTAATTCCAGGATAAGTATAAATCAATCCAACATTGGGATTGATTCGTGTATCAATCTCCAGTTTGCTGCTGTTTCTTTTGTTGTAGCTTTCATTTAGCAATTCTATCTTCCCAGTCTCATTGAACACTTTTGCCAGCGGTTTAACATTTACGCTCTGGAACGCATCTCTTCTGCTGGTATGTAATTTTCTAACTTTGGTTCCCCTGTGCAGATGGCAGAAATCATCGCTGGTAGATGCGTGCATGCACACCATCACTTCAGCAATATCGGTTTCCGCAGCAGCAATAGCTGCAGACAAGTTCATTTGATTATCTGAAGACCCTCTATCACTGCTCCTTTGTGCACCAACCAATACGATCGGAATGGGTGTCTTGATCATAAATGAGAGGGCGGCAGCAGTGTAATGCATTGTATCTGTTCCATGCATCAGAATTATCCCTTTTGCACCCCTCTTATACTCCTTTTCAATCTCCTTGGCAATCAGTTGCCAATGTTTAGGTGCCATGTCCTCTGAAAACAATGAAAAGAGAGTTCTGCTCCTTATCCTTTTCTTTTGAAGTTGGGGAACAAGTGAAATAAGTTCTTCTGGTGTGATTGCAGGATAAACTGCACCTGTCTTATACTCAACTTTCGATGCGATCGTTCCACCACATCCAAGTATAACAATATCCTGTTCTGAAGGTTTAACGTCTTCAGGTTTTGCTTCTTTTTTCTTTTCTTTCGCCTTTTCAATAAGTGAAATCTTTTTGATGGTTGAAGCATCAATTCCCACATTATATCCGCTATCGAGCTTGATTACAATGCAGTTTTGGTCTCCAACTTCAATTCTAGGCATTACCAATCCTTCATACTGTTTGCCCTCTCGGATTATGCGTATCCGATCTCCAATTGATGCCTTTACTGAAGCCAAAAGTGATGATGCTTTCTTAGAATACATACTCTATCTCCAATACACGTGCGTTTCGTCCTAAAGCTATACGTGTAGATAGATGGTAAAGAAAGATATAAAGAGCTATTTTATGGATCAAGACAGCAACACGGTCTTGTGGTTAAATTACATATCCCAATATGCCCATTAAACTGTAAAGAGGTTCAAGGATTATTGGAAACAGGAGTACGCCGTTCTTTGTTGCTCTTATGTCTCCAATGACATCAGAACGCGAGACAAATGAAACAGTATATTCTTTTTTCAGCTCGTCGCTCGACAGCGATTTAATTCTAATGATTGGAGTATATTCCTTTTCTTCTTTTGTTGCAATCTCATAAAATGTTATTACCTTTCCACCTGCTGGTACGTGCACATTCTTCTTAAGTGACCATGCAGGAACACCTTCAGATGCGATTTCAAATACATCGTTCGCAGTTCCTTTATTCTCAATTACCAAATCATATCTGGCTGGCTGCCCTACGCCTGTGACAATCTCTGTTTTTGGCATAACTGTGCTCAGGACACTTTTACTTATACTCAATGTTCCATAGAACGTAACAGATCCAAGTCCCTGTTTAGCCTCACACTTCTCTTCTTTCTTTTCACATTCAGTTAGTATGAATTTTACTTTGTATGTTCCATCTTTAGCAAATTTATCTGCCGTAACTGTTGCTTGCATGCGTTGTGCAAATACTTTGCTATCTCCAGACGTCCAACTTGCCGGTGTCTCAACTACTCCGAGAACTCCCCAGTTTGCTTCCCTTCCTTCCAAGCCAATGGCTTTACCATTAACTGTTATGAATAATGTTTGTCCTGGGCCAATTGTTCCAAGATTAACTGACCCTCCGTTTTCCACTGAAAATGTAACTGGTTCAAGAACTTCAGCGTCCGGTGAGCCTTCATGAGCGAAAAGCATAGCTGTCATAAATGAGAAAATTAAGACAGCCATAACTAGGCCACTAATCATTCTTTTGCTTGCCTCTGCCATGCTAGACTATAAAAGGTGTATAATAAAAAACTTTCGAAAACTTGTGGTTGAATGCCACCGCATATCCTTATTTTGAATGGCTCTTTCTTAGCTTTATGGTGACTGCAGATTACGAATTGCCAAAATTTAAAAATATTGGCAATAATATAATTACAGGTAATATGTCCGAGAAGATGTTTGTTGAGCTAGATAAATTTGGCAGGGTAGTAATCCCAAAAGAGATACGAGAAGAGGTTAATTGTGATAAATTTGAAGTAGTATATGATAGGAAGAATAAAGATGTCCATCTTTTCCCAGTAAGAGACATTCGTGAATGGAAAGGAAAAGCTAAAGGAATATTGAAGGACTACCTTAAAGAGCATGAGGAAGATTGGAATGATCCTTATCGTAGATAGTTGGGCTTGGCTTGCCATTTTAGAAGAAAATAAACAATCAGAGGAAGTATTAGGGTACTTATTGGATAAGCAGAATAAGATTATAACTACAACTCTAAATCTGTATGAAGTTTATTACCGATTGAAAGAAAAAAGGAGTGTGGAAGAGGCGATAGCCTTCCTTGCAACTATAAAACAAATAGCTAAGGTTAGTGAAATAGATGAAGAGCTTGCTATTTCTGCAGCTAATTCACATTTAAATGAAAAATTACCTGCAATAGACTCTTTTGTTTATGCGACTGCCAATAGATACGCTGGACACGTGTTAACTGGAGATCCACATTTCAAAAATAAGCGAGACGTAATCTATCTAGGTTAAACTATCAGTCTATAAAGAGCTAAAGGATCTCGTGGCCTATTTTTCCTGTCAAACTCATCGATTGCTGCTTCTATCTTTCTAACCTGATCTTCACATATTTTATTTATAGTTTCTCTTGGTAATCTAAAAAATCGTTCTACGCTGTCTTTAGATTTTGCCAGGTCTTTATATCTGACCATTTTTTGTCCCATATGTTTACCCAAGTTTTTAGAGTTCAACATATGATCCCAATTATTCTTCAACTGGAGGCTTACCAACTGTTTCTTCGATCGTTTTTATTGTATACGATCCGGACAGTTTGTTCTTTGCACGTCTATATGCTTCCTTAACGTGTATAACGTCTGGAGGCATAACTCGTGCAGTAAGGAAAATAGTTCCAGGATACATACGTGCAGCTCTGTCTGATGGTCTGCCCCATGCGTGTGCCATACCTTGCTGAATACGATCAGCACCTGCTCCTAAAGCCATCTTGATCTCTCGGATTACATGGTGAGGAAATACTCTCAGAAATAAGTGGTAACGGCCCGGCATCTTTGCTTCTAGATACTTGTTCGCTGCCTGTCTTGCTGCTTCTATAGAGTTATCTCTTGCTTGAATCGGTCTAGTTGCGACTAGATCAACACGAACTGTGTAATAACCGGACTGTACGCCCATCGTAGTAACCTGAATAGCATTATGTGGCATTGACTTTACGTAGCTCTTACGTGGCTTTTTTTTAGAGAAGCGAGCCCATGCCGGCTTCTTAATTTCACGTACAATTCTTCCTGGTCTTAATCCCATAATAACAACCTACGGTTTTTATCATTTCCTAGAAACACATTTACTTTCCTAGGATTTCCTTTTTTTGATTCATATCTAGCTAGATTCTATTAGAATTAGCTGTCTGAATATTGTTATGCAAAATGTATTTAAATACCCTCCTTTCAAATAGCCGCGTGGGTGAAATTAATGGCTAAAGGAAAAAAAACTACAATAAGGATAAAATCAGTTGATGTTAGAAAATCGATGGTAGCAGGTGCAGTCTTTTGGGGTATTATTGGATTTGTCGTAGGACTTATCTATGCAATCCCAGCCCTATTACTCGGGCAAGTTAATGCAATTATTGTAATTGTTCTTGCGCCAATAACTGCTTCAATACTTGGATGGATTGGGCACGGAGTTGTTTCATCAGCAAAGAACTTCGCACTACATGTCTCGAAAGGCTACGATATCGAAGTCGAAATGTAACCTTTCATTTTTAATTTTTTATTTTTTTTAATTTTTTTATTATTTTCGTTAAGTCTTCGGTGTTTAAATGAAGGTTCCAAAATTGGTTTTAGGTGGCGGTGCAATATTCCTTGCTTTTTTCATCGCAATAACTGTCATACTCAATTTGCCAGATGAAGTAAATTATGTATGGGCTCTTCTTTCATTGATCTGGGGTCTTTTGATTTTATCTCAAAAATAAGTCCGTTTATCCTTTTTTAGATTTTATATTTTCTTCAAAATTAGTTCTTTGGCTAGTTTCGAATCTATCTTTCCTTTTGTCATCCTAACGACCTGGCCGACAACAAAATTCAAAGCCTTCTCTTCACCGGTGTTATAGTCATTGATTGCTTTTTGGTTTGCGGCAACAACAGAGTCAATTATTTTTTCTATTTCTTTCAGATCTTCGATCTTTTCCAGTCCTAATTCTCTCTTAAGAATTGCAGGGTCTTTCTTTTTGTCTATAACTCCGATTAGAATCTGTTCCATTCCCTTATCAGTTACTTCCTCATTTAGAAACATAGAAAGCACTGCCGTCAGCCATTGCTCTTTTACTCCTTTATCCATCAAATCTTTGAGCATCAGATCTCTGTAATTCAGCTGCTTCTTCAGTGGACCTCGTATCCAAAGTGCAACTTTTTGAGGTTCAAATCCTTTCGATAACTGTTCAAACAGGTTAGCAACTTCAATTTCACTGACAAGAATCCATGCATCCTCTCCACGTATCTTATACGTCTCAGCAAATCTCGCAGCCTTCGCGCGAGGGAGTTCTGGCATTGTTTTCTTTATTTGCTCAACGGTCTCTGCAGTTATTTTTAGTGGTGGCACATCTGGATCTGGAAAGTAGCGATAGTCTGCTTCACTTTCTTTCTTTCTCATTGTTGACGTGGTTCCAGTTGCTTCATCAAAATGTCTAGTTTCCATCTCAACCTTCTGGCCTTTCCTAAGAACACTTTGTTGCCTTACAATCTCATACATTAATGCAGCATAGACTCCTTTGAAGGAATTGATATTTTTCACTTCTACACGCGTGCCCCCTTCTATGCTGACGTTAGCATCAACTCTTGTGGAGCCCGGTTCATCACGTCTTGCATCAAGATAATTAAGGACAGCTGCAAGTTCATCAAGGAATTTTCTTGCTTCTTCAGGAGTTTTCATATCTGGTTCGGTTACAATCTCAATAAGTGGAACACCTGCTCGGTTGTAATCAACTGTTCCATCTCTTAATTCATATCTGCCTGGATCCTCTTCGATATGGACTTCTCTTATCCTAATCTCTCCAAGTCTGCCATCAATACCTATGGGCTTCGATGTCCTCTGATATCCGGACGGAAGGTCTGGATAAAAATAATGTTTTCTTTGAATAACTGTTTCATCAACTATTTTACAGTTTAATGCAAGTCCAATCTTTAGTAGATTATCAAGTGCTTGTTTGTTAAGAGAGTACGGTTTTGATCCAGGTTGAGCTGTACAAGTTGGACACAAGTTTGTGTTTGGTTCTACATCCAGATAGTTCGTCGGACAATCACAGAACAATTTACTACGTGTCTTCAGTTGCACATGAATCTCTAAACCAATCATTACGCTAACCATGAAATCACAATCCACAAATCACAAATTGAACAATGTTGAATCTTCGAAATGTCTGCCATGAATCTGGAATGCGCCGTGTTCAAGAGGTTCGACAAGTGCCGGCAAACCCGCCAGATTTGCACTTACAGTAAGAATGTCCGCGGAATACATCTCAACAGGATCCATTTTTTCGCCAAATTTCCATGCTTCAGTTGGCATAGCCGGTCCTGCGATAACATCAACTTTTTGCAGAGCTTTATTGAATTCAGACTGTAGAAGTTTTCTAGCCCGAAGTGTCTGAGTATACCATGCCTCTCTAAATTCCTTCATTGTTATATACGTGCCAAGCATTATCCTTCGTTTGACCTCTTTTCCAAATGTTGCACCGCGAATAGTTTGAAATGAGTTGTACAATTCTCTGGTTCTGTCTGCAGGTGAACCATATCTCAACCCGTCATATTTCTGCATTCCTGAAGAGAATTCAGCTGCCATCAGTAAATAATAAATCGGAATTGAATACTTGACAGAAGGCAATGAGATCTCTACAATCTCATACTTTTTTTCTAGTTCTTTTATTTTTATTTTCACAGATTTAGCAATGTCTGTTTGGACTCCCTCAAAAAATTCTTTCGGAACTCCTATAGATTTGACCGTCCCTTTTTTTTCTTCGAAAAGAGAAGTAGTTGGATCCTTTGGATCTTTACCTTTTATTACATCAAATAATAGTTTAGTTGTTTCTTTGTCTTTTGACAGCGGACCTATCTGATCAAGTGACATAGCCATGTCTACTAAGCCATATCGAGATACAGCTCCATAAGTCGGCTTAAATCCAAAAACACGGCAGAATGCCGCAGGACATCTGATTGATCCTCCTGTATCACTGCCAATAGCTGCATCACACATATCTGCAGCAACGGCTGCACCACTTCCTCCTGACGAACCGCCAGGAACACGAGAGGTGTCAGTAGGATTCTTAGTGCTAAAGAATGCACTATGTGTCGTATCACTGCCGCAAGCAAATTCATCCAAGTTAGTGCTTCCAATTATAACTGCATCTTCGTTAATCAATCGTTCAATTACAGTTGCATTGTAAGTAGCAGTATGTTGTTCAAGCATCTTCGATGCACACGTTAACTTTTTTCCTTTAACAGCAATGTTATTCTTTACAGCAATTACAAGGCCTGCAAGTTTTCCTCCATTCCCTTTCTTTATTTTTTTATCAATCTCCTTAGCTCTTTCAATTGCATCATTTTCATAAATCTCAATGAACGCATGAATGGCCGTATCATTCTTTTTGATTATTTCAATTTTTTTATGAACATTCTCTGTTGCATTTTCAATATTAATCATAATCCCACGTATCACTGTAGATGTGCTATTTGATTGATTTAGGAGCAGAAAGATACTTCTCTTCCGTTTTAGTAAATTGTTTTCTTATATCCTCAGAGTTCTTTTCATCAACAGTTCTTTCTTTATCTACTCGATATTCATTCTCAATATCTTGCACATAGTACATTTCATCTTCTGTTTTGAGATCTTTTATTTTAGAAAAATGTTCCAGAATTTTTTCTAACTCAATTGCCAACTCCTCAACTTCATTTTCTTCAAGATGAAGTCTGGCAACAGTCGCCACTTTTTTTACAGTTTCCTTATCCATATAGACACCTACGGTTTCTATTACTTCCTAGTTGTTTATTTACTTCTATATTCTCTCCTAGTTATTGCTTTCTTTACGATTATAAATTTCGTTTCTGTAAATAGTTGTATAAGAATTCTATATATCTTTTTTTAATCTCCGAAAGTTCAAGTATCTTTGCTTTTTGCATCTTCTTGTTGATATCTGGAGGAACGCCGTAAGACTTTGACTTTTTCTTTATGTCCGTCAAAAGTTCTTCAACTTTTTTAAATCGTCTTTTGGACAACGAAAGTATTCTGTCATGTTCAAACCAGATTGGTTCTATCACTTTGTGTTTCTTTACGAATTCCTCTACATCTTCCTTAAACCAGAGAGGAGGCCCAATTACTTTTTTCATTTCTGGTAGCTGATAAATCTCAAACTCAAAAAGTACAAGCAATTTCCCATTCTTTTCAGCAATATCTGTATCAAATGTCGAGAACCCATTTTCTTTTGCTCTTTGGCTGACTTTATCTGCAAATTTGTAAAGCTGTGGCCATAATATGTCTTCAACAACCTGCGGCTTTTCAAGTTCTACTCAAAGCATTAGTGAATCTCTTTGTTTCAGTTGGGTTTCTATCCATTTTTTGTTAATCTTTTTTTCAGGAGGGAAAAAGTAATTGATTGACGGTTTTCTAAGAAATTCCCTCGATGAATGGATCAAAATAGATAGGGAGGTTTTCGAGACTGCTGCAGCAACGTTTCTATTCTCATCAACTGGATCAATAACAATCATTGCAGAATTTGGAAATTTTTTCTTAAGTTCACTTGGCATTCTTTTCTTTTCAATGTCAAATGTTGGAACCTCTTTCCATTTTGAAGCAGTTTCAAGCAGGCCAACGAAATTTTTATGTGCGACTATAAGTAATTCACACAAGTAGCCTGAGAAACCCTGTATTCGTCCTTCTGCACCATAAATGCCGCTTCCTTTCAGAAATTGTTTGAGCAGCCTTACATCATCCTTCTGTGAGTCATTCATTACTGAGTTGATATACCGAGTGTGCAGTGGTGATCTATCAACAGATGTAACTCTTTCGCTGATATCTGAGATTTTATAAGACGGAACAATGTCGATCTCTTTTCCTTGTATCCATGTTCTTAGATAAGGATGTTCTGCATATGCAATCTCATACTTGTTTCCTTTCGCAGCTTGTTTAGCATATTTTAGTCCATCACTCATCAATTCAAGCACCGAATATTTTTTTGAGAAAAGCATAAACACATCAAAATCTCTGTCTCCTTTTCTGCTTGTGCCCTTAGCAATCGAACCAGCTACTTCCACATAGATGTCTTCAGGAGTCATTTTGTTGAGCTTATCCACAAGTTTTTCTATAAATTCCCAATCCTCTTTTATCTCCTTCTCAGTAGGCTTAACCTTAGCCAGTACTTTATCGAAAATCCTTTGATAGTCTCGTCCAACAATCATAGTATCTACTAATTATGTCTGATGTTAAAAGAGTTTTATAATCCTACCTAGTGTAAATTCCTTCCGCTTCCAACAACTCTTCCTCGCCAAAGCGCAACAACTTAAAGAACTTATCAGCAAAAGAAACTTATGGCAAGAGTCGAAACAATGAAGGTCGCAGATTATGTGCGCCAACAAAATGTAAGCAAGGAAATGGAAAAGCATGTTAATGATTTGATGGGAATTCCTGACAAGTATATCACAGCGTTCAACAAGTCAGCGGACGATTACAAAAAAAGGACAGTCTGCTATGCCGCAATTACGAACTACAAGACCGACCCAAAACTCGCGACCATGCTTTTGGAAGCCGCAGAAAGCATACACACTCCTGAAAAAATAAAGGCCCCTCTATCCTTCCAAAAAATAAGCGAAAAAGTTGAAGGCGCGCTGATGAAGTTAGATGTTCAAAAAGGTGCAATAGAAACCGTTGCAAGTTTTGAAGAGGCAAAAAAGGCAGTAGTCAATTTCATCGAATACAAGTTGACAGACCAACAAAAAAGTATGCTAAAAAGAAAGGGAATAATCGTTGAAGAATTGATCACCCCACCAGCCAATAGAATTTCCATGCAAGCGGCGGAAAGTTTTTTCACTGAAAGTGCAGTTCCTGCAAATGTATTGAGCGAATATCAAAAGAATAAATTGGTCTGCGCATATGTTTCATCGACATTGTACAATGAGCTGATAAAATTGACAGCCGCAGAAAAAGATAGTGCTCCCGCCGCTATGGATTCGGCCTTGGTCTCGAATACGGCAAGGCTGTTTGACGGAACAAATATCGCGTTTTTTAATAAAGATTCGATCAACAAAGAAAACCAGAAGCATGGCAAATACAGTGGCATAATCTACGGATCCGTTCCAGAATACGAAGTATACGTTATGTCGCACAAAATAGCTGAATGTATGCAGTGGATTGGTTGCAACGGAAATCCGCTGTTGCAGGTAGCTGCCGAGTCGAGGACGCATGCCAAGTATCTAAACGAGACATTTACAGAATACGTTACACAAAATTTATTGCGAAGCGACAGGAAGCCGATAGCTATACCTTCCGAACCGGCTTACATGCTCGGTGAACGCGTAGCCGAAACGCTTTCTATAATCTGGGGCGACAATAAGCTTGAGGATGGAAAACCACTGTTCATCAAGGGTTATTTTAGCAGAGATTATGAGAAACTCAAGGAAAAAATAGATCCCATATCGAACAAGTTTTTTTCTGGCGACAGTATCGTGGATTCCACTTACAAGCTAGATAAAATAATGGAGCAAACTTCCTACGATGCTTTGAAACATTTAGGAGAATTGGTCGGAAGCTCAAAAGGGGCGTACACCCTGCCGGCGCCAGGGAAATTCAAAGTCGACGGATGGCAATGACGCAAGGAATAAATAGGTCAAAGAACATAATATATCATGCAAAAACAGAAAGGAAATATGATCGCAACTGCGAAGGCAGTTTCACTGATAGTGTTCGGCGCAACCCTTATATCAAGCTGTGGCGAGATGAGGGGATACAATAAGGGTGATCAAATGTCTAATGCGGTTGTCCAGAAAGAGAAAGCATACAAAGACATGAGTCTTGAAGAGATCAAAGCTAGTCCTATGTTCGAGGTGACGGAAGAGAAAGTAAACTATTTTATAAAAAAGATCAAAGACGCGCCGGTAGAAAAACTTGACGGAGTAAGCTCGGAAATATCAGATTTTTTCACAAAGTTGCGTAAAGACGACCGTTACGTTTTCTATACTTTTCAGCTTTACGAGGGAATCTTACAAGATGACATCCTAAACAGAAAACCGGGCAGAAAAGTCAGCGAATGAACTAGATCCTCAAGAAACAAGTTCAAGCGTTACAGGGTCAAATTAGTAATTAAATGTCTAAAACTGAGAATAAACAATAATTGCTTTCCAGTTTCATAAACTCTAGAAGTAGGTCTCTAAGTTAAAATCTAAGAAGTTAGCCGGACAATCTTTCCAATCTGGTTGCTATATCTTCCAGCTGTTGGGTCCAAAGATCATTGCCTGTAATCTTTAGAGTGATATCTCCCTGTCCTGGCAGGGTGTATGCCAGTCTTAGTTCTTTGTTTTCTGGAAGTTCAGAGGTATTGACATTCAATGTTCCAAAGATTGTTATTGTCCCATTCCACGGAATAGATACGGGGAAGGTGTAACCTGGTAGAATAACATTAATTGTGCCGCTTCCTTGCACCTCCTGAGGCTGAACAGGTAGACTAAAAGAAGGAATAACCTCCTTAACAGGTAAAGCGGTGTCTACAGAATGCGTTGCGCCTAGATTAGATACTAGCGATATGTTTGCTTCTCTGTATTCTCTTAAGTCTGCAGCCATTCCTTTCAATTCATTTTTCAGATTATTGTAATTAGTAAGCGAGACATAACCAAGAGCTAAACCGACCAATGCCAGGAGGATTGCTACAACCGCTAAAAGGTTAGATACGGTTGGTGCTGAAGGCGTTGAAATTTGTCTAACATCGGTTTTTTTTGTAGGTGGCGAGATCACTGTCGGAGGAATGTAAGTTTCCTTCTTTTCCCTCTGCTCTTCTCTTCCCATTCTCTCTGGTGGTAATATTACTACTCCTCTCGAAAGTTCTACTTCTCTTTTTTTTCTCGGAACACTCGGCATGTCGCCGTCTTCATCTGCCATAACTGATTTTCGATAAACTATTTATAAATACTTCTTGACTGCCGTTGTTTAAGTGTGGGCGCCCACCACAAAATTTTATTTAGGATCAATCCTTTAGATAGTTGTGATTCAATTACTGAAAATTTCTATCGCAACTTCCGTTGTCGGGTCAATATTTCTTTTCTTTTACGTTCAAACACTTGATCCTCAGATTGTTAGTATCGGTTCAATCGATTCATTAGGTAGCGGCGTTTTGGTTCAAATAAACGGTATGGCTGAACAGCCAGAGATCCGAGATAAGCAGTATGTGTTCAAATTATGTGAGTTGAGCTGCATCAGTGTGCATGCATCAAAAGAACTTAGACAAATTATCCTTGAGGGAGATAGGCTCACAGTCACTGGAATAACTAGAGAATTTTATGGAAACTCATACCTCGATGCAAAGAAAATTTTACCTTAATTTACGAAGTAATTCGTTCCGTATAAATTTCATAGTTTGTGTTGTGGTGTAAATGATTCTTCCGATTATTTTTGGTATGGTCCTCGGTATTCTGGCCGGACTGCTGCCTGGGTTGCATCCTAATTCACTTTCTCAATTGTTAACTTATGTTGAAATGGATAATTTTGATGCTGCGATTATGATTGCAGTTTCAGCAGCTGTCAACACAGTCCTTTCCATTTTGCCTGCCATCTTCCTTTTCATTCCCGATGAACAAACTGTGCTCTCCGTTTTACCTGGTCAGAGAATGGTTAATGAGGGAAATGGATTGAAAGCAGTATGGATAAGTGGGGCAGCAGTGTTACTCTCTATTTTCTTTATGATTCTATTTCTTCCAGTCAGTTTTTTTCTTACTCCTTTTCTTTACCAAACTATCAGCCCGTATATCGGTTTGGTGCTTCTTACTATCACTATTGTATACCTTTTTCAGGAAAAAGTGAAAGAGAAAATAGTTTCTGCATTTTTTATATTTATTCTAAGTGGTTTTCTCGGATGGACACTTTTATCTTCAACAGTATTGCGTGAGCCACTGTTTGTTTCATTTATTGGTTTGTTTGCTTTGAGTAGCATGATTTTTGCAGTCAATAAGACTTCCATCCCTTATCAGATATGGATTAAAGATCAGCGAATTAAAAACGATCTAGTTTTTATCGTTTTAGTTGGTGTGCTTCTCGGCGGTCTTGCAGACCTGCTACCTGCAGTAGGTTCGCCTGCACAATTAGCTACGTTTGTAACGCCAGTAGCCGCTATTGAAAGTTCTTCATTTCTAGCATTAACAAGCTCTATCAGTATTTCACATTTTGTTAATTCATTTGTAGCACTTAACACAATAGATAAGGCCCGAATTGGGCCGACAGTTATAATAAGAAACTTGATTGGGAAGCCAGATCTTCAAACGACCGTATTCTTTATCCTGCTTTCTCTTTCAGCAATTGCAATTTCAGTGGCTATCCTTTGGATTCTTACAATTCCATTGATCCAATTTTTAAGAAAAACTGATCTAAGACTACTAAATCTAGGGCTTTTTTTATATCTAGCTGCGTCGATAATCTTTGTTGATGGACTTTTAGGCCTGTTTGTTGCAGTGGTGGCATCAGCAATTGGAACACTTCCAGTTCTGCTAGGAGTTAGGCGAACCCATCTGATGGGCTTTCTTATCCTACCAACTATGGTTTTTTTCTTAGTATAGGCTCTTTATCGCCAAATAAGAAAAGACCTTTGTCCATAAAATGAAGTTCTGGGCAAGGCCAACTATCCGTTTTTTTAAAGTAAGTGTTATGTTTTAAAATCGCAATTTTTAACAATTTTAGATAATACTCCTCAGCTTCAGCTATACCTTTGAGTCCTTCGGATTTGATTTTGGAATCGTATTCTAAAGCATACCTCCAATGGCTTATCTCGTTTTGAAGAGCATGAACTTTTAACCAACGTGCCGTGTGCAGACGTTCAGGATCTTTCCTCATTGCAAAGAAATCTTTACGCGTTTTGAGAAAAATCGATATAGGTAAATTTGTTCTCTCTTTATATTTTGCTACTGGCATTAAAACCACCCCACAGGTCTATCTGTACACTACAAAACATAAACTTTTATTCCTAACTGTCTAGCTAATACGTAGGGCAGAATATGAGAGAAAACGCAGCGTATGCAGTGATTCTAGTTGTTGGCTTATTCCTATTTGGATGCATTCAGACACCAATTTCAACTGCCGTTAGCGAATCAGATGCTAAAGCGTTCGTAAATGACGATCTCCGTTCAAAGTATTCAGATGCAGAAATACGTGAAATTACAGAAACAACTTTCTCTGATAACAGTTATCTAATGAAAGCGAGAGTAACTTACAACTATTCGAGCCAGTGTCCCGTTAGATTAAATATCTATTACGATTACCCAAAGAAAGGTTTCGTTGCATCTCCTCCGGAATATGTCACTCGTGATTGTACAGTATGCAAAGACACTCTAAAGTCATCATGTATCCTAGGATCACCCGAAGAAGCAATTATTGCTTCACACACAATTGCTTCAAGCGATAAAATTAAGTCGTACTTGGCAGCACACCCTGATGCAAAACCTGATGCTAAGTTCTACACAGAATATGTTGATAACAGCACAAGATCTAGAGATGTTTGGGTTGTAAGATGGCTGTCTCCAACAACTAACTTTGGTGTCTTTGCAATGATCTCACAAAAGAATCCGGAAACCCTAAAGACCTGGGAACTCGCCAGAAGTGAAATAATCTAAGAATTATTTTTTAATATTTCGGTGTAGTTATGGCTGAATCAACTATTGTTTTTAGACATCCAATAAACACAAAAAGGATTGTCAAAGCACTTAACGTATTTCAAAATAAAACAACAAAAGTTGATATACTGAAGCAGATGGTCGACCTTCAAAATTTTATGTTTGATCAAATTATTGCCGATTTGAAGAAATATAATGCTATTTCAGAAGTTCAAACAGTAGCCGGAACATTTGTCGAGTTAAAAAAAGATCCATTTAGTTCTCATTAGATTATCCAAACCTTGCTTTCTTTCCAAGTTCTTCTTCTATACGTAATAGTTGATTGTATTTGGCAGTTCTTTCTCCTCTTGCAGGTGCACCTGTCTTTATTTGGCCGCAACCAATTCCAACAGCTAGGTCAGCAATGAACGTATCCTCTGTCTCGCCAGATCTGTGACTTACGATTACATTCCATCCATTCTTTTTCGCATATTCATTGGTTCGCAATGCCTCAGTTAGAGTTCCAACCTGATTCACCTTCAGAATTAGTGCATTTCCTGCTTTTGCAATGATTCCTCGTCTCAGATGCTTTACGTTTGAAACAAAATAATCATCCCCAACAATCTGAATCCTTAGCTTCCTTGTTGCTTGCGTAAGCGATGAAAAGTCGCTTTCGTGAAATGGGTCTTCGATAGATGTTACGTGATATCTTTTAACGAAATCTTCATACATTGCAAGTAAATCCATTGTTGATACGATCCTGCCATCTATCCTGTAGTGATCAAGAGAATGGAATGACGATGCAGCTGCATCAAGACCTAGAAAAATCTGTTTTGAATAACCGGTTTCTTCGATTGCTTCTGAAAGTATTTCCAGTGCTTCTTCTGTTGTTCTCATTGGGGGAGCGTATCCTCCTTCGGCTCCAACATTTATTGCACTTCTCCCATACTTTCTTTCCAGAAGCTTACCAAGGGTTTTATACGTCTCAGTACCTGCGCGCAGCGCTTCTTTGAAGCTTTTGAATTTCTTAGGTATGAGCATGAATTCTTGTATAGCAAGATTGTTGCCTGCATGTTTTCCTCCATTTATCACATTCAATAGAGGAACTGGGATCCTATAGGCTTTCGGATCTAGATACTGGTAGACTGGTTTGCCTTTCGCATACGCGGCTGCTGCACAAACTGCAAGAGAAACGGCAACAGTTGCATTTGAGCCTAGTTTCTTTTTGTCATCACCGGCTGCCTTAATGATTTTTTCATCAACTGCTACCTGCTCAGTTGGATCCATTCCTTTAAGGATAGTTGAAAGCTTCCTAACGTTCGCTACAGCTTTTTTTACACCAAAGCCATGGAATCTTCTGCCACCGTCACGCATTTCGTATGCTTCACCAGATCCCACTGAAGCACCGGACGGAGCTGAAGCTCTTCCAAAGACTCCATTATCGAGAATAACATCTGCTTCAACAGTCGGATTCCCTCTGCTGTCTAAGATTTCACGTCCGATTATTTTCTTTATTTTCATAGACTCAATTGTACTTTTGTAGAAAGGTAAATAAAGATATGATCCTGGGCTTCAGCCGGGAAGCGATCATGAAAGTGAAGGTGTCACAGCAGCCTTTTCCATCAGTTCTTCGACTGTGCTGACCTCTGGTTGCTGGTGGTTTCTGAAGACTTTGAAAACCTTGCCGCTTGCAGCTTCTTTTAGATTTTCTTCATGTGTAATGACAAATGTTTGTTCTACAATCTTTGGAATGTGATCATGCAATGTTACAGCCAGCGTTCTTACTGCTTCGTCATCTAAGTTATGCGTAGGTTCATCAAGAATTAGCCAGCTTAAGTTTGGTGTGAGAACCATTGCAAACGAAATACGCAGGGCGAGGCATGCAAGCGCTCTTTCTCCACCGCTTGCAATTCCATCAACTGTTACCCATTCATCTTCCACCTTGAATAGCAGATCATAGTCAGATTCAGACGGAGATAGTTTTAGTGATTCATAATCCGAATACGGATACAATATGGTCCAGATCTGTTCAAGTGCTTGATTGACAGCATCCATAAGTTCTGTTCGGAGACTTTGTTGAGTTTCTACGATCGCATTAGCAAATATTTGCAATTTCTCCGCTTCTTCATTATACGTCTTCATTTCTTTTCTATAGTTTCGCATTTCGTCTAATCTTTTTGTTCTTTCTTGCGTCATTTCTTTAAGATGTTCAACTGTTTGTTTTATCGAAACAATCCTTCCTTCTATTTCCTTAGTGTTAATTGAAATCTTTCTAAGTTCATTATTTGTTTGATCCCACTGGTTTTCATCAAAATTAAGTTCATTTAATTGTGCATCGGCCATATGCAGTTCTTGTTCAATCTGCTCCATTTTTTTCTGTTTGTTCAAAAAGTCACTTATCTTTTCAACTTGTCTTACTGTTTCCATATACGCTGAGGAGATCTCTTCAGACTTTTTCATTAGAAGTTCCTTTTGTTTCTTTATTTCAGAATTCTTTGTTGCACTTTCTTCTTTTAGCTTTTTAGTTTGCGAGATTTTTTCTTCCAATCCCTGTAGATCTTCAAGCATTTGCTGCAAAAGTTTTACTCTGTCATATTTTTCCTTCAGTTGCTTTAGTAGGTTGTTGTTTGTTTCAATAGCCCTTGTATAACTTGCTACTGTGCTACTGGTTTTTTCTAGAGCTTCATTTTTCTGTTTTAACAGCAAGTTTTTCTTTTCTTCACCTAGCTCTGAATCACAAATCGGGCATTTTGCTATATCCTTACTCAATTCAGCTATCGCTTTGTTAAGCTCTGAGGCCTGTGCTTTGTTTTTATGGACGTCCTGATTTAGACTAGTAATCTCTACATCAATTTTCGATAAATGTTCAGCAAGTTTTTCGATCGTATCCGTTTGTAGCAGTTCTTTCTGCCTTTTTTCAAGCTCTAACCTCTTAGCAAGTTGTTGCTGCAAGTTTTTTTCTTCAGTCACTGATTTTACGTATTCGTTCGATGCTTTTTCATAAGTCGATTCAATAGTTGAGAGTTCAGCTTGTGACTTTGTTTTATCTGTTTTTATATCCTCGAGTTTTTTCTTAGCAACTTCTTCAGAACTTTTGTCAAATTTTATCTGAGATAGCTCGTTCTTTAGCGAAGAAAGAGTGTGCTGTAAACCTGTCTTCTTTTCTTTAAGGGATTTGTAGGTCTCACGTTTCTTTCCCATTGTAAAGGATACGGTTTCGAGTAGTACAAGTTCCCGTTTAGAGGTTTCAAATTCCCTTTCAGTTTTCGAATAGATTTCCTCATTATTTTTGATCTTTAGTTTTGCTTGCTCAATTTCAGCTACGGCTGCATTTTCATCAAATGATCTAAGAAGAATTTGTTTGTCAGCATACATCCCTTTCAAGCGTCCAGCGATTCCTGTTGCATTCTTTCTTACTTCTTCAAATTTATCTATCCCTATGAGTTCGTCTATCTGTTTCTTTCTTTCTCCTCTTCCAACTGTAAGGAAATGGTCAATTCTATTCTGCTCAGAATAAATTGCTCTTGTGAACAAATCATAATCTATTTCAAGTAAATCTGTTACATATTCCGTAGTTCTTACTGATTGTGGGCCTTCAACTCGAGTATTGTTCTTTAAGACTTCTCCCTCACCACTGCCTTCCCTCCTTATTCTTCTAGTTATTGTGTAATCGTCTCCTCTATGGTTGAAAGAAAGTATGATAGTAGCTTCTTGTTCTTCATCTGGTCTTGATCTGATAAGATCCGTAACTTTTACTCGTCTATGCTGGATTGCTGGACAGGTGCCAAATAATGCAAAGCAGATTGCATCAATAATCGATGACTTTCCACCACCCATCCTGCCAATAATTAGATTAGTTCCATCCGTGAAGTATATTGTGCTCTCGCCATGTGACCTCCAATTTTTGAGTGTTATTGATTTTAGCATGCTCCCACCAGCAGAATTACAACAAGTAATAAAAGGAATGAGGCAGTTATTTTTATATGTATATGTTTCTTGCCGATAGAATGGTCCAAAACCTTGGCAAGTGGTTAAGGATACTCGGTGTTCAAACAGAAATTCCAAGCGATATAGGTGATGATCAACTTATCATTAAAGCTCTCAAGGAAAAAAAAGTTATTCTTACTAAGGACAGCGGTCTCGCAGCAAAAGCCAGAAAAATTGGAGCAAGCGTTATTCTTATCCCTCCAACCTGTGTTGATCTTGAGGAACAGCTTAAAATCGTTTATTCCAAATATCCCTTCAAGATTCAAAACGAAGTTCTTTGTACAAGCTGTGGCTCAGCTTTGACTAAGAAGAACACAACCGAAGTTTCAGATAAAGTCCCAGAGTCTGTTGTCAAGAGATTTGAAACTGTGTGGGTTTGTTCCAATTGCGGTCATATCTTTTGGGAGGGCAGCCATTGGAAGAATATTAATAAAATGATCGGCAATATCAGGCAATGGACTTCAAAGTAAAAAACCTCAAGTCGTTTCTTCAGTTAATAAGGTTTGAACATGGAGTAATGTACGGCATAGGTGTGCTCATTGGGGCTATTCTAGCAGGTTGGAATTTTACACCGAATTTTTCTATTGTACTTGGATTTGTAGTTGCATTAACACTTGAGGTTGGTGCATTTGCGCTTAACGATTACATAGACTTTAAGGCAGATAAAATAAACAAAAGGACTGATAGACCTATTGTGCGTGGCGACGTTAGCCGAAGTGCAGCACTGGTTATAGGAATTGCAGGATTTCTTGTAGCAAATCTATTATCAGTTTACTTTATTTCAAGTAATATAGAAGCATTTCTCTTAGTCTTTCTCTTTTCAGTATTCTCTCTCCTATATAACTATCAGCTGAAACGTTTCGCGCTGATTGGAAATGTTTTCATAGGTCTTACTATGGCTATCCCATTTGTTTTTGGAGGTCTGATGTTGAGAAATGTGAATGATTCAATTGCCATTCTTTCTGGTATGGCTTTCATAATTGGTCTTGGCAGAGAGATCATGAAAGATATCGAGGATGTCGAAGGAGACAAAAAAGTTGGGGCAAAAACGCTTCCAATAGTAATAGGGGTAAGAAAGTCAGTCTATAGCGTTATCATATGCTATCTATCTGGAATAATCCTTTCAGTCATCCCATTCTTCAGCTTTTTTGCAAATAAACCAATTTATTTTGCAATTATCCTCGCAGATCTGATGTTGGTTTTTATCTCCTACAAACTAGTCAAGTCTCCAAAATTAGAAAACTTTAGGCTTGGAAGGAAGTGGTCACTTTACGCGACTGCGATAGCCCTGTTTGTATTTCTTCTCTCTTCCATTCTCTGACTTATTATATCGTGAGAAGGATATCCAGGCTATTATTATAACTCCAAACACAATAAGAACTAGGTTCAAGTTATCTTCGTAAGTGCTTTGAGGTTTAATCCCAGTTTCGATATCTGTTTTGTTTGTTTGGTTAATAATTGGAATGATCTTTACAGTATTTGATTCTATTGCAAGTTTTTCTATTGTTCCAAATGATTCGTTTAATTTTGATGCAAAAAGAAACATCCTAACTGCAGTGGCTTGATCCTTTTCAAAGTTTCTTGCATGGTTTTGGAAAAGCTGAGGCCAGAGATATTTGTAGCTTCTGTTACTATGTTCGTTAATCAGTTCTGTGCTCTCATTAATCTTTGTTGTGCTAACTTGGAGAGTTGATAGGATAAAATCAGAGTCTATTACTGAAGCAACATACATCCCACGTGCGTACGCATCTTTTGCTGTACTTAAGTGCCATTGTAAATCAAGATCCTCAGAGTTTCCAAGTTCAATAGTGGCACTTCCTATGAGATCTTTTGCGTATGCAGCGAGTATCGTCTCATTAAAAGTCGTTTCATTACCTATTTTTGGATAATTGTTTAGCTGTGTTGCAGCATCGCACCAATATTTGGCAAATAATGTGCTTTCATAAACTGAAAATTCAGCTGAAATAAACTCATTTACTGAAGGTTTTGAAGGCAATCTGTTTTTTGCCCAAATATACCTAATTTCGGCAGGTCCAGTCAATTCGAAATTCTCCAAAGTTTTATCCTTTCTTTTGAAGGAGTCTATACACGTATTTACGCTGTCGATTTCTTTTCTTAGTCTTTCTGGTGAAAATCGGACATACTCTCCGTCAATTCCAAGGAGGAAACCAAGGTTGGCTGCATAATAATACTGCCCACTTTCAAATGCATTCTTAATGTTAGCCAATCTGCTTTCAAAATTTGCTAAATGATTTAAGTCTGTTCCATTTATTGCGATTTCAGCTTTGTTAATTAAACTGCTAGAAACTTTTTTGAAATATTCCAATTGTGGATGCGTTACACTTCCTTTAACGAAAGAGAAAACGGACTCTGGTTGCAACGTTAATTGTTCTTCAGGTGACTTATTGGAAACGGCTAGAGTGTAAGCCGTCTCGATATTGTCTGCTTCAAACACCGTTAAATTATAGAATCGTTTAACAAGAAGGATCCCTATCATATCACTCTTTGGAAGCTGGGGAACTATGAATAGTTTCTTGCCTAACTTGGCAACTGCTTCTGCCTTAAGAGGTATCCCTCCAACTAAGCCAATAGATCCGTCTCTTTCAATCGTTCCAGTCATTGAGAAGTCATCTCGCAACGGTTCGTTTCTTAAAGCAGATATTAACATAGTAGTAATGGCAGCTCCAGCGCTTGGTCCATCAACTTGACTTATCCCTTCAGTTGTGAAAATTCTTAGAAATACATCGCATTCTTTCTTCCCGGCCACCGAAAATGCGATGTCTGAAGCTATTTTTTCTGATTCTTGAGTATAAAGTCCTACTGCAGGAGTTATAGAAACAAACACTTCACCCGTTCCTGGTTTTGTCTCAACTCCTATTTTTACTGTTTCACTTCTATTCTCATTAACTACTGCAGGTACAAAGAGTGTGCGTTCGCTAGGTACACATGTTGCAAAGATTGTGCTGACTACTGCTAGTAGTGCGAATACAAATAAAAGTCGCATAAAATTAATTCAAGTCTATTATTTAAATAACTTATTATCCCGAAGCATCTGCGTACTTTATTGGAAAGACTTAAATAAACTTTTTGCATTTTATTTACATGCATTATATAAAAATACTCAAATTTGGCGGTAGTAGTGTTGCTAATCCTGAACGTATCGAAAACGTCTGCGATATTATAAATAAGAGAGCAAAATTTGGAGACGTAGTAATCCAATCGGCTATGGGGTCTGATAGTAAGAACAAACAAAAAATTACAGATCTTCTTATTGAAGCAGGAAAATTGGCGAATGAGGGGAATGGTACAAAACAGATTGTTGACGAGATTAGAAAACGACATTTAGATGTAATTGCAAACCTTAAATTATCTGAAAATTTATTAGATGCTGAATTTCATGAGCTTGAAGCAGTGTTGTACCAAAAAAATCCAAATTTTGGACAATGGATGGATAATATACAATCTTTTGGAGAACGTATGATCGTAAAAATAGTTGCTGCAAGATTGCGTAAAAAAGGAATTCATGCAGATGGATTCAATTCTTGTGATATAGGCCTACTGACTAATTCTAATTACGGTAATGCAAGTCCCTTACATCATGCATATACATCTATCAAAAGATCACTTAACAATTATAACGGGATTGCAATTGTAACTGGTTTTATAGGCGTGGATGAGACTGGACATATAACCACACTAGGACGAGGCGGTTCAGATTATAGTGCGGCTATAATCGCTGTTGCGTTAAACGCTGATCTTATCGAACTGTGGACTGATGTTAATGGGATTCGAACCGCAAATCCACAAATAGTTGAAAAAACGCGGATAATTGATCAGATGTCCTATGATGAAGCAAAGGAATTGGCGTTTTATGGTGCAAAACTTCATCCACGTACGATATGGCCCGCAATGTCAGCTAGGATTCCGGTTTACATATACAATACGTTTGATCCAGATGGGGGTTTTACAAAAATAACCTATAACAAAATCCCTAGAGAGGGTGTCGTTAAAGGTATAACTTGTGTTAAAGAAATTTCAGTTATTACTATAAATTCGCCACGGATGATTGATACGCCTGGATTTCTAAAACAAGTATCTGAAATATTTGAAAAAAATAAGATTGCTATCGACATGGTGTCCACTTCCGAAGCGAATATCTCCTTGACGACTGATGGTAAGCGTAATTTGAAAGAGGTCATTAAAAATCTAAAGATGTTAGATTATGAGAGTACTGTCAAAGTTATCGAAGGGAGTGCAAAAATTTGTGTAGTAGGAGAAGGTATGAAACATATTCCTGGTGTTGCTGCTAGAATATTCAGTGTACTTGCCCGTAAACATATTAACATAGAAGCAATATCCCAAGGCGCTTCCGAAATTAATATCACTTTTCTTGTAAGGGAACAAGATGCAAATAAAGCAGTGAACGAGATTCATAAAGAGTTTTTTAATTAAAATAATAGAGTAAGTTATGCGGCCGCCGGGATTTGAACCCGGGTCTTAGCCTTTTTACGAAACCTTTGATAAAAGTTTATCAAAAGTTTCTTGGGAAGGCCATGTCCTTCTGGGAAACGTCGATAATTTTTTTTCGAGACATTTCTTACCAGGCTGGACTACGGCCGCGTTTAGTATGTTTACTGCTTAGAAAATTTTCCAAACTTAGAGTATGGTTTAGTTGCTTTCGTTTCGGTTCTTTCGAAAATTATTTGACATATCCTCATTCCCGCATGCAATCTTACTTGAACAGGTGAGAGATTAACTATTTCAAGCACTTGTCGATTATCCGAACCAGGTTGTATGAAGCTGGAAGCAACATGTGCAGTGATGCCTAGTCTTGCGAATCTGCTTCTTCCCTGAATCCATCCGCAGATATTTGGTGCCAGAGTTATCCTTTCCAATGTCTTAGCTAAAACTAGTTCATTTGGTTTAATGATGATTGCATCGGAAGTGATCTGTTCAAAAAGATCTTCGAATTGGATCTCTTTAAGATCGTGGATTTTTCCTTTCTTTACTGATGCCTTAAGCGTATAAAATTCGTTGCTGAGCGCGACATCTATCGATCCCGAACCTATCTGTTCATCAGCTGGAGCTGGATCCAGTTTAATCTCTCCATTCTTGAGAGCTCGTTTGATATCTGTATCGGATAGTATTGTCATAAGTAGACTGGTAAAGAAAAAGCTAAAAAGCCATAACACTATCCGTTGTCAGGTTACTCTTCAGATCCGCTTCCTTTCACATGAAGCTTTCCTTGTTTACCTGCAGTGACTTGTATTGCACCTTTGAATTCAGATACCCATCCATTTTCGATTTCAACTTTGTCTCCAATGCTCACTTTATCGATATCTTTTTCCCAAAGCGTAATGACGACTTCACCATCTCCATCACTAAGTGTTGCGTTTGCAACTCTTATGAGTTTTCCAAACTTTGTTCTTACTTCGCGTGTAGGCTCGATAGATACTATTTCGCCTGCAATTGTTGCGTTCATACCTGCTTTTAATTCAGAAATTTTCGTATTTGCCATAAAAGTTCCTCCCCACAAGAAAAAATTGTATTAGACTACAATCTCTTAATTTAATTATCTACTACAATATATCTTTATAAACATTTATCCCTTTCAATCACTATCAGATGGAGCGAGTTTTATGGCAATTGAACAGACGTTAGTTATCATTAAACCAGATGCTATGCGCAGGGAGATATTAGGCGAAGTTCTAAATGCTCTTTCAGAGACTCGTTTGAAGATTGTTGGCTCTAAAACTGTTAAAGTCAGCGATGAACTTGCTGAAAAACACTACGCAAGCTTACGCAGCAAACCATATTTTCAAAATTCAATCAATTATATCACTGGCAAGTTGCACGGTGAGAATAGAGTAATGGCACTTGTTTACGAGGGGGAAAATGCAGTTAAAGTGATTAGATCTGTTTGCGGTGTTACAAATCCTGAAGAAGCAGATCCTCTTTCAATACGCGGTAAATACGGGCGCGTAACTACCAAGAATGAATTTGAAAATATAATTCATGCGTCAGGCAATCCTGAAGAAGCAGAATACGAAATTAAACTTTGGTTTAAACCTGAAGAACTGACACACCTAATCTATCCAACAGAAAAGAAAAAGATTACAATTGAAGAATTAGTCTGGAAAGCTTCCAAACAATCATTATTGTAATTAGTTATAAGCTCCCAACTGACTTTGTCAGTAATCAATCAATTTTTTGATTCCTACTATTATTGGTTCTAGCTCCTTCATCTCATCCTCTTCTGTCTGTTCGAAAGGTCTTTTTCCCGTTGCTTTTGATATATACAACGTCCTGAGCGGAAATTGTGTGAGCTTTCCTTTTGCAATACTCGTAAGGTCGTAGTGTCTCACAGCAGCGACCTGCTTATAGGTGCCATTGGGATGGAGAACAGTATAGACGTCCTTGAAGTAAAACTCTACTGTTCCGCCATGCTTCCTTGCTATATCTCTATAATAATCCTGCATTTTAAGGGAGATCTGCTCTTCAGTTAGATTTGATTCTTTCTCGTTACCTAACGCATTCCTTTTTATCTTGACAGGATCGAGCTCTTCTTTATCTATGAAAATTCCCGAATCAAGAGATATTATTGGGCGCCGATATATTCCGCTATAAGCTAGCGCTTTTTTCAAAGAATTTTTCTCAAGGGTTTTTTCGGTCTCTTCAACATTAACTGATTCTGGGATTTTTTCGATGTATATGTCTTTTGAAATCCATCTAAATATCTTGGCAAGTCGTTCTACTTTTGACTTATTTGTTGTAGCCAAATAAAATTTTTTATATTTAATTTTATTCATGTCAAACGAACGTAATTATCTTATAAATAATTATGGGTTCAATATTCTCTTGGAGTAAGGCTTATTGTTGTAGCTGCGTCCGCTTTTGAAGTTTGAACATTTCAATTATCTCCTCAACAGATGTTGCATCCTCCGGCTTCTTGTCCGTTCTAATTTCTCCGATCATTCTTGGGAAACGTAACGCATATCCCGTTTCATCCTTCTCCCCTTTTTTGCCAGCAGTATGCATTGGCGATTCAGTTATTTCATCAGCTTTAACTGTAATGACGTATTTTGGCTGAACCCAGAAGTCAGGTTCAACAATGGAATCTACGCGTGCAGGTTTCTTTTTCAGGGTGCTTTCGCTCAGAAGCTTTTCCAAATTTTTCATCATTTCTTCAGTGAAACCAGTTCCAACCCTTGTGATTGTTTTGAACATATCCTCCTTTTTATCATAAACTGCTCCAAGAAACCCGCCGAATTTGAATCGTGCTCTTGTCCCTTTGCCTAAATAATAACCTACAATTACAATATCGACTGTATCGGCTAGTTCTCCTCTGTAGGATCTTTTGAGTTTTATCCAGTTGTATCCTCGTGATCCTGCCTTGTAAGGCGAGTTAAGATCTTTGCATACAAGGCCTTCTGTTCCTTTTTCGATTGCCTTAGTAAAATAGGATCTCAGTTTTTTAGGATCATTAGTAATTAGTGCTTCAGTCGGTGAGATTCCGTCTCCTTTGATAATTTTTTCAAGCAGTCTCCTTCTTTCAGTATACGGCTTCTGAGTCAAGTCTTCTCCGTCCAGATAAATTAAATCAAAAGCAAAAACATGCAACGGCAGTTCTTCAGCCTTTTCAGCAATATCGTGCTTTCTTTTTCTCTGGATTGTCATTTGAAACGGATAGAGCTCACCAGTCGTTTCATTGTAGGCAAGTGCTTCTCCATCAATTATTGCTTCATCTGCTTTCACATTTTCTTTGACTGCCTTAACAATCTCTGGAAATGAAGCGGTTGTGTTTTCAAGTCTTCTTGAAAATATTTTTACTTCATTACCTTTTTTGTGAATTTGTGTTCGGAATCCATCCAGTTTGATTTCTGCAGCAGTTGTTTTATGTCGTTCAATTACTTCCTCAGGTTCATTCGCGCGCTCTGCAAGTGCCGGACGGATCGGATTGAATAGTTTGATTATTGATTCCTTTCCCTTTAGTCTGCCTTCGTAATATCTTTTAGCAACATCTCCAAGATCTGAGCACAGATTATAGGCTCGTTCAAGTTCTTCTCGCATGCTTTTGTCGCCTTCCTTCGCTCTTGAAAGTGCTTCAAGAATTGTCGGATCTCCTACTCCTAGTTGAAGTTTTCCTACAGGAATCCTAACGAGATATCTCGCCTCAACAGAACTCGCATGACTCAGCAGTTCTGCCAGAAGCTTAATTTTTATGTCTTGACTTCCCTTTCCGCCAGTTTTTGAGACTTTTACAAATGCCTCGTGCACATCTTCAACAGTTATTTTTTTTGAAACAAGTGAAGTCTGTTTCTTTTTTTCCATTAGTTGTTCTGCTGCTTTACCAAGATCTCCAGTTTTTCTATAAGTAGCATGCACTTGGTCTTGTGTATAACCGCTTGACACCGCGATAGCTCGTTCAACAAATTTTTCACCAATTCCTACATCTAGCGAAAGGAAGGGGGGAGCAATCTGCCCCTGGAGTAAATATACTATCTTTTCAATATTCTTTTCACTGGCTTTCTTAAAAAGTTTAGCTAGTATCGAAATC
>CAYHPR010000006.1:5136-45592 GCA_964358895.1 Microcaldota archaeon | reverse complement strand
ATTCTTCTCAACAGCAAATGACACAGCAGGAAATACCAACACAACTGAAACAAGAGTTATCCTAATTGATAGAACTCCTCCTGCATGGATTCAATTCCCAACTAATCAGACAGTTGAACTAGGAATTCAATTTGTCTATGATCTGAATGCAACTGACTTACAAACTGTGACATTTAGTATAAGTGATAATGTTAACTTCAGTGTTAATTCTACAAGTGGTTTAGTCAGAAATGCGACTGCATTATCAATTGGAAACTACTCTTTGACAGTTAACGCTTCTGATCCTTCTGGAAATATCAATTCTACTAGTATAATCATACGCATAATACAGACAGATACAGAAGCCCCTTCATGGACTGAGTTCCCAACTAATCAGACTATTGAATTTAGAACTCCATTCGTTTATGATTTGAATGCAACTGATTTGCAAACTGTAACTTTTAGCATCAGTGATGCAACTAACTTTAGCATTAATTCCTCTTTGGGGCTTATCAGAAATGCGACTCTTCTACAGATTGGAGATCATCCATTAACTGTTAATGCATCAGATCCTTCTGGAAACATCAATTCCACGTTAATCTCTGTGAGAGTTGTAGATACAATTAAACCGTCTGTAACAATACAAGCTCCACAAAACATATCTTATAACGTTTCTACAATAGACCTAAATTATACTGCAACAGACTCTGGATCAGGTGTGTCAAGTTGTTCATATAAATTAGATTCAGGAAGTATTACTCAAATATCTGGTTGTCAGAACATTACATTGTTCAATGTCTCAGATGGGTCACACACTTTAATCTTATACGCAAATGATTCAGTAGGAAATACAAATTCTTCTAACGTATCATTTACAATTGATGCAACTGCACCTTCATGGACCCAATTCCCAGTCAATCAAACCGTAGAGTTTGGAATTCCATTTATTTATGACTTGAATGCAACAGATTTACAAACCATCACATTTAGCATCAGTGATACAACTAACTTCAGTATTAATTCAACTTCTGGAGTTATAAGAAATGCAACTCTTCTACAGATTGGGGATCATCCATTAACTGTAAGTGCAACCGATACATTCGGTAACATCAATTCAACATTAATCTTTGTTAGAGTTAGAGACACAATCGCACCTTCTTGGTCTCAATTTCCAGTTAATCAAACGATAGAGTTCGGAATTCCATTCGTTTATGATTTGAATGCAACTGATTTACAAACAATTACATTCGGTATAAGTGACACAACCAATTTTAGTATCAATTCCTCTTCTGGTCTAATCCGAAATGCAACTCTTCTACAAGTTAGAAATCATCAATTAACTGTCAATGCATCAGATCCTTCTGGAAATATCAATTCAACATTAATATTCGTGAGAGTGGTCGATACAATTAATCCCTCGCTGTCTATACAATCCCCACAAAATATAACTTACAATAGTCCATCTATATATCTAAATTATACTGCAACAGACTCTGGATCAGGTGTGTCAAATTGTTCTTACAAGCTTGATTCAGGAAGCATTACTCAAATATCCAGTTGTCAGAATATTACTTTGTTCAATATTTCAGACGGATCACATAATGTGATAGTTTACGTAAATGATACTTCAAATAACATCAATTCGTCAAATGTTTCATTCACAATCGATACAATTGCGCCCACAATAAATATACAACGTCCACAAAACATAACCTATAACATATCTACAATTGACTTAAATTATACTGCAACAGATTCTGTATCCGGTGTATCCAGTTGTTCTTACAAGCTTGATTCAGGAAGCATCACTCAGATATCCGGTTGCCAAAACACTACGGTGTACAATGTTTCAGATGGATTGCATATCGTAATTCTATACGCAAATGATTCAGTAGGGAATACGAATTCTTCCAATGTATCCTTTACAATAGATACGCATGCACCTACATGGACTCAATTCCCAACTAATCAGACAGTTGAACTAGGAACTCAATTCGTTTATGATCTGAATGCAACTGACTTACAAACAGTTACATTCAGTATAAGTGATAATGTTAACTTCAGTGTTAATTCTACAAGTGGTTTAGTCAGAAATGCGACTGCATTATCAATTGGAAACTACTCTCTGACAGTTAATACATCAGATCCTTCTGGAAATATCAATTCAACATTAATATTCGTGAGAGTGGCCGATACAACTGCACCTTCTTGGTCTCAATTCCCAGTTAATCAAACAGTTGAATTAGGATCAGCGTTTGTTTATGACTTGAATGCAACTGATCTGCAAACTGTAACATTTAGCATCAGTGATACAACTAATTTTAGTATCAATTCTTCTTCTGGTCTGATCAGAAATGCAACTTCGTTGCAGATCAATGATTATCCTTTAAGAGTAAATGCAACTGATTCATCAGGAAATATCAATTCAACCTTAATATTTGTCAGAGTAAGAGACACAACTGCACCTGCATGGTCACCTCTGCCTTCGAATCAAACCGGACAGTTTAATTCTACATTTAATTTCTCTGTCTTTGCAACAGACATACAAAATGTCACATACGCCCTTAATGATACTGGTAACTTTTCAGTCAATACATCAAGCAGATTAATTCAGAATGCAACATTTTTACAAATAGGAAATTATTCACTAAGAATAAATGCAACTGATTCATCTGGAAATATTAATTCTACATCTGTAAATATAGTAATACAAAATATCGTCACACCTATCTGGAGCCCTCTTCCATCAAATCAGACTATTGAATTAGGAACTCCATTGAATTATACGATACATGCAGTTGGTGCGCAGACTATCTCTTATAATATAAATAATACAGTTTCTTTCACAATTAACTCAAGTTCAGGACTTATTCGAAATACAACAGTCCTAAACATAAGCACTTATCCAATTACATTAAATGCAACTGACACCTCTAATAACGTAAATTCAACTTCAATTACTATAACTGTTCAGGATACAATTGCTCCTGCTTGGTCGCCATTACCTTCAAACCAAACTATCCAAGGAAGCACAGCATTCAATTACACGGTCTTCGCAACTGACTTACAAACATTTTTGTATAGCATTAATGTCACTGCCAACTTTTCTATAAATTCATCGACAGGATTAATTAGAAATGCGACCTTTTTGCCAATAGGTGATTATCCGCTTAAAATAAATGCAACTGATGCGTCCGGGAATATTAATTCGACGAATATCGTTGTGTTGGTTAGGAATATCGTTCCACCTGTAATCGTCAATCATTCAATCAGTCCCCGTGATCCTTCAATTAACAACACCGTGCTCCTAGATATGAATGCCACAAGCAATCTCACCATTACGAACCTTCTTGCGAATATAACTCTGCCAAATGGTACTAGACTTACTAACGTTTCATTACCTGTTAATTATACTGTTCCGTTAGTTGGAAGATATAACGTTACATTTATTGCGATTGATTCGAACGGCACCAGCGCAACGGCTGAAGATTATTTCATAGCCGGAAGTGCACCAGTTAGCATAGCCATAAATGCTGTGAACAATAATTTAACAGGCATATCCGTTAACTGGACAGTTTTCTTCCCGGGAACAAGCGATATCGTCAAGTCAAGACAGTTTAATGGTACTGAATTTGATAATGTTACAAACATTCTCTACGATCTTTACTTCCTAAGTACATCTGGAGACATAAGCGTTCGCCTCAATAATGTGAATCTATCCAGAGACTCTAACAACTCTATAGGTTTGGATAAAAGCAACGTAATTTCTGATTATTTAGTTACTTACGGAATTAATACGACATATAATATCTCAAATGCAACAGTCCGATTAAGTTATGTTAATACAAGCTATACGAATGAAGATTATCTTAAGGTGTACAAATGTGATAACTGGAACTTCACATCAAGAGTTTGTCTTAGTACCTGGAATGATATAACCAGTCAGTCAGTGTTAAATAGAACAAGTAAATTCTTTGAAACAAACGTATCCTCTTTCTCCGGATTCAGTGTGCAGCAGTCTTCTCCACCATCATCACCTCCATCGCCAGGACCGTCTCCTCCCTCCTCTTCACCTTCTGGACCTGCATCAAGCACTACGGTCATCACTCCGCAGTTAGTTTTGGAAAGAATTACAACTGCACAGTGTGTTGGTGACTTAGCGTTATTTAGAGTTTCATATAACGGTCAGGCAATTAGCGACGCAACTGCAAAAGTGGAAGTGTATAATCTTGGATTATTCATATCAGCATATAACACACCTATAAATTCAGGTGGTCAAATTCAGGTCAAACCTGAATCCTCGGGCAGGTATCTTCTTACTGTATCCAAATCAGGCTTTAATGATGGTGTTTCATCTTTTGATGTTAGTGATTGTGCAGTTATCCAAACAATTCCTTTGTCACAAGAGTATGTTGCAAATTATACTCCTGAAGAGATTGCTGCAGCAAATGTTGTGCCAGTAGGTGAGGATTGTTATACGCGAGAGTTGACATCTGTAGTCAGGAAGAATACAACTATAATCCGCTCATATAATTACATACTCGGAGCTGGAGTGACAAGAACGGTTCTATCTACTAAGCTTCTATTTAGCGGTCAACACGAACTTCTAATCTCCGACTTCCTGCCGGATCAATTTGTAGAAAATACATCTGAACTAGCTATCTCCGCATATCCAAACGCAACTGTCCAAATTAACGGAGCAAATATCCTATTTAATTTTGGAGTAGTTGCGGACAGTGTTACATTTAGTTACGTCCTGAACCATGAGTTATCTGGGCAGTTTATGAGCGGATTAATAGAGAATATGACGAACCCACAACTATTAGTTAGATGTGAAAAAGCAGTTGAGGAAGTAATTTCACCGGAAGCACCTCCACTACTAGAATTGCCTTCAACAGGATTTATACTAGAACAAAAATTTGTTATTGCGCTAGCTGCCTTCATTTTGGTCATAATAGCTCTTCTAGTGATTCTACTTAAAGGAAGATATACGGTTTATTCTGAACCATGGGTGCTAAAACAGAGTACAATTGCATTATCTCCAGACCTTATGGTGTTGAGATTCAGCGTAGGAGATATTGTTTCTATTAAAGTAAACGGAAGAAAAGTAAGAGCAAGAGTAGTTAATATTCCTAAGGCATTGTCATCTGAAGATTCTGCTGCCTTGGCAGAAGGAACTTATGTTGTTGTGAGCAGAGATCTCCTTAAGAAGCTTGAGATAAATCTAAATGAAACTCGGGATACTAAAGAGCACGGCTTTGAAAAGTTCAGAAGACTAGTCAAATTAGAAATAGAGAAAATACAAAAGATAAAACGTAAAAATAAAAAATAGTTTTTATTAATTAACTACGTAGCAATTAAACTTTATTCAGGTGCCTCAAGTAATTTTATTTTTGTTTTATGTCTGTCTGTTCCTCTTACAAACTCAATTTCAACTGTTTCGTTTATTTTTTTCTTCTTAACAATTCCCAATAGATCCTCCATTGCATTTACTCTCTTTCCATCAAGTTCCGTTATAATGTCATTCGGCCTGAGTCCGGCTCCATGTGCAGGGCCTCCCACAACAATTCTTGCTATAATAACGCCTTTCGGTGTAGGTAATCCATAATACGAAGCTATTCCTTCGCTGTTGCTCAGCCCAACAATGCCTATCCATGGTTTCATTACTTTTCCAAATTTCACAAGGTCTTCAGCTATTTGTTTCACCATGTTGACGGGAATTGCAAAACCGATACCTTGAGCGTAAGGGATCATTGCAGAATTTATTCCAATCAACCTTCCTTCGCCGTCAAGAAGAGGTCCACCGCTGTTTCCAGGGTTTATGGCCGCATCAGTTTGAATCAGATTTTCATAAACGTTATTCTCTGCCTGTATTGTTCTACCAGTCGCACTTACAACTCCGACCGTTACTGTAGGTCCCTTAAGCACAAGTCCAAATGGATTTCCTATTGCAATCGCAAGCTGTCCAGCCATTAGTTTATCTGAATCTCCAAGTTCAACTGCTTTCAATCCATTTCCATCAATCTTAATCAGCGCAAGATCAGTGCTTGAATCAAAGCCGACTATCTTTCCTGATGGTCTGCTGCCATCTGATAATGTAACTGTAACTTGTGATGCTCCTGCGATAACATGAAAATTTGTTATGACATATCCTGCATCATCAATGATTACGCCCGATCCCATTCCTTGAACAGGGTGGACATGAAGAAACGCGTCTCGCATCATTCTTACTGTGCTTACATTGACAACGCTCTCGCTAACTTTTTTGACAATTGTAGTCAATTGCTTGTCTAATGCAGATGGAGGTATAGGCATAGTCTCACTTTCTAGAATATTTACGGTTGTCTTTTTATACTTAAACCTCGCAAGTAGTTCATGGGAATTAAAAGCGCTTACGGGAAGTTGAGGCAGAGCTCCCGTGAAAAGTTCTGGAGGAAGCTGCCGAAAAATGCGCTGGTCTTTGCAGATCAGATACGTCGTGGGTATAAAGGGCCTACTGAAGTTAATTCACACATAGATGACTTGAGGAGGGTTCATAAATTCGGTGGATTCTTCATTTTTCACGGAGTTGCATTCCTTGAGAACAGCAGAGCGACGGTTCTTGCAGGGCCATGTGGTATAGGAAAATCAACGGTGCTTAGGAAGATCATTAAATCGAATCTGGCGACGCCTCTTGAGGACGGTTTCGTATTTGCCGCAGAAACTGAGGGTAGGAAGATTCGCCTCATCGAAACAGGGTTCTATCAGAATAATGTTCCAATCTCGTTGCTTAGCACGATTCTCAGAGATAGTCTGCCGTTCGCAAATCCGTTCTTCAGTCAAGGAATTCCGGAATGGAAGTTCAATCTCTTCAGCCGGATTAATACTACGATTTCAAAATTCACTACGCTACTCGGCAGGACGGTTTCGAAGGATCGCAGCGACCAGGCTTTCAGGCCAAGGGTGTTTGACATCGAACGTTTGGTATTTGTTGCGCATGAGAAGGATTTCTGGCCATCAATTTATGTTGATCAGGACTGCCAGGTAAGAGAGCTAGTCGGCAAAGCCGCTGTCGGATCTCTCTCAATACTCGACGTCGATCTTTTTGTTCGCACTCCTTGGAATGACTGGCAGAATGACGTAATGGCGCATTAACTAGAAAACCTAGAAACGTGTTTAATCGAGTGCAGGGAGTGGGATTTGAACCCACGCAGCCACTAAGGCATAGAGTTCCTCAGAAACTTTCTTACAAGAAAGTTTCATCAAAGAACTTTTTTTTGATGAAATTTTTTACCTGAAAAAGTTTCTTCTGAGCCCTACGCGATTGACCAAGCTCCGCCATCCCTGCATATTTATATCTATAAGAACATTATTTTTAATGCATTGTGAGAAAAGAACCAACGGCAATATTATCTTTTAATTACTTTTAGAATCTCTGCAAAATATTCTTCAGGATATCCAATTCCTTCCTTTCCAGTTCCAAGTGAAACTTGTTTATTCCCACCGTGATAATCAGACCCGCCTGAGATTAGAAGATTGTTGTCTTTTGCAATTTTCAGATATTTGTCAACCTGTTCCTGCGTATGATCACCGTGATAAACTTCAATTCCGTCTATTCCTTCTTTTATTACTCTGTCAATCAGCCCTTCATCTCCTCGGTTGTAGATTGGGTGAGCAATGAACGAAAGCCCTCCTGCCGAATGCGTGAGATCAATTGTTTCCTTTGTAGTCGGACCATCCTCTGTCGGAAGGTAAAGAGGTTTGCCGAATCCAAATAAGCTTCCTATTGTGCTATGCAAATCTAGTTTAACCCCGTTCTGTTCCAGTTTTTTCTTATTCTCTTCGTGGGCAAGGAGTTCATTTGCAATATGTGGTGCGGCTATAGACCCAACGGTTCTTTTCTTTACATCCTCAAATATAATCTTATATCCAAGTTCATTCAATTTTTCTATTCTGGTTCTAGTTCTTCTTTCCCTGCGTGCCCTTTTTTGCTCTAAAACATTCTGAAGTTTGCTGTCCTCGATGTCTACAAAATATGCAAGTAGATGTATCTCACTTACTCCTGCAACGCCAAATTCTATCCCCTCAATTACTCTGATTCGATGTCTTTCAGCTTCTCGCTTAGCTTCATCTATTCCATCTGTTTCATCGTGGTCAGTAACTGAAATTGTTCGGATGCCTTGCAGCCTTGCTTTTCTTATCAGCTGAGCCGGTGTGTCAGTTCCATCTGAATGCACTGTGTGTGTATGCAGATCTATTGTTGTTTTCGACATAAAATCACATGTTTTCATTTTTTTTGGCTTATGGGGCCGCTGAGATTTGTCCGAACTCTTAAGTTTTGATTGAACTTTTCTTAAAAGTTCATTGAACTCAGATCACCAACTCCCGAAGCTGGTAGCGTAGCCAGGTTAGCCCACGGCCCCTAATCTAAAACAGATAGTAATTAGTTTATTTAAATGTTCAAAATGATTATTTTCGACTAGGTTCTGCTTCAAAAATTCTTTTTTGTCTTTGTTCTAAATCGTTAATTCTATTTTCTAAAACAGTACAAACAGCTTCTATGAGTGCAGCGGTGTTGAATATATTATGCCTTATATCTCCATATCCAATTTTTTCTGCTGCTAAGTTCATTGTAATGGCACTTGTGATATTCCTTGAGACAATGGAGCTATCCAAGAGTTTATCTAGCAGCTCAATAGCTTCTTCAAAAGTGCCTCCGTTTTCTACATACTTTCTTGCAGTAATATTGATGAAATCTTCGAGATTAGTCACTATACCCATTTTTCTGAATGCGTCAAATAATACTTTATGTCTCTCTTCTTTCAGTCCCTCAAATCCATTCTTCAAAAAAAGAGAGGTGTAGTAAGCATATCGTTCTTCTTTTTTTACATTATCAAAACTAGTATATGTTTTTCTGTTAGTAAAAATTTGTTTTATTTCAGACAGAGATCTAAATTCCACCATGCAGATCCCTAGTCTCGATTTCCTTTGTCAAACTCTCGAATTCTTCTAAGACTTCCTTCGTACAGTTCTTTTCCTAAGGCATTTCTTATCGAACGAGGATTATGTGAATCATGGATAAGCGTACGTGCCTCTGGCATTTTTCCTTTCTTTATCAATTCTCTTGCTCTGTCAATAGTCTTTTGTTCCAGTCTGAATTTTTGGACCATTTGATCGATTTGTATACGTTGTTTTTGTTTAAATAGCTTCCTATTTATGCTAAGATAAATTTGGAATAGTTTTATAAGGACTTTCGTCATTTTTCATTATGTACAAAGCAGTAACGGAAGCAATCCAAAAAAGTTGTAAGAAAAACAAGTATGAGGTAAATGAAGAAGACATAATGCAGTCAGTCTCTCTTGCAAAGGAAGGTTTTGGTGATGTTACAAGTACGATAGCTTTCCAACTAGCAAAGTCGCAGAAAACTAGTCCTGCAGCGGTTGCCAAGTCAATTAAGGATAAGGTTGAGTTACCGAAAGAAATAGAAAAATGCGAAGTTGCAGGCCCATACCTTAATTTTACTTATTCAAATCAACATTTTTCAAATTTTTTACAAGATGTGGAGTTAGCTAAGCATGGCAGATCTAAAATCGGCAAGGGCAAAAAAGTAGTTGTAGAATTTTCCTCTCCTAATATCGGTAAACCATTTCACATAGGTCACATAAGGTCAACTGTTCTTGGGGAATCCGTGGTACGGGTCCTTAATTCAGTCGGGTACAAAACTATCGCATTTAATTATCCATCTGATTCAGGTACGCAAGTGGCATTGCTTCTTGTAGCTGCGACGGAGTTCAAAGACTTTCCAAAAATAAAAAACGAAAAGGATATGCTGAACTATTATGTTGAGATTAACAAACGAATTGAACAGGATGAGACACTTGCTGAAAAAGCTAGAAAGACGTTAGAGCAGATTGAAGGCGGCGATCCGTCTCTTAACAAGCAGCTTGCATTTATCCGAGATATTAGTCTTGCAGCATTCCAGAAAAATTACGAACTTCTCGGGGTTAAGTTTGATGAAACCTCCTCAGAAAGTCAGTTTGTCCAAGCTGGTAAAGAAACAGTCGCGGAAGCAGTTAAAAAAAGTTTTGCTTTCAAGGCAGACACCGGAGAGACAGTTGCAGAACTTAAAGAACATGGTTTGCCAAACACAATCCTTCTCAGATCTAACGGAACAACTACTTATTTAGCAAGAGATCTTGCTCTCGCCGATTACAGATTCAAAAAATACAAATTTGATTCAACAGTTTATGTAACTGGTTCCGAACAGAAACTTCATTTCCAGCAGGCATTCAAAATCTTATCCTTACTTGGCAGACCATATGCTTCTAAGCTTCATCATTTACCATTCGGTCTTATCTCTTTGCCAGAAGGGGCAATCTCAACAAGGGCTGGCCGTGTTGTATTTCTTGAGGATGTGCTTGCCCAGGCGATAAATGCAGCTAAAGAAGAAATTAAATCAACAAGAAAAACTGATTATTCAGATGCAGAAATAAATAAAATTGCGCAGGTTGTTGGCATAGGTGCAGTGAAATTTGCAACCCTCAGGATCACGCCAGAAAAAGATATTCTTTTCGATTTCAAGAAAATGGTCTCATTTGAAGGAGATACGTCTGCTTATATTCAATATTCTTACGTAAGGGCAAAGAAAATTCTTGAAAAGATTGGAAAAATAAACTCGAAAGTGAAATTTGAAGACTACGTGTTTAATGGGTCTGAGAAGGAACTGCTTAAAGCTCTCCAGAGCTATCCAGTTATCCTTGAAAAAGCAGCTAAAGATTTTCAACCTTACTATGTTGCAAATTATGCATTGGATCTAGCAAGTAAGTTCAGTAATTTCTATGAAAAAACTCCTGTAATTAAATCAGAAAATAATGAAATACATATCCGTGCAAAAATTGTTGAGCTTTCAGCAGCAGTTCTGAAGGATGCATTATGGCATCTCGGTATCGATATTCCTGAAAAGATGTGACAATAATCTAGATTCTTAGCGAGCCACGGAACCCTCTAGTGCCATAGTAAGACTCCGCACCGTTATGATACACAAAGACATTGTTGTAGCGGCGATCAGCAAAGAGGGCACCGCCGAGTTTTCTAATATCAGAGGGTGTTTTCACCCAGTTAGATGTTTTTGTATCGAAATTTCCAAGTTTCTGCAGCTCTCGATATTGTTCTTCTGTTAAAAGTTCAATGCCCATGGCAGCTGCCATCTCAATAGCGCTACCTTTTGGTTCAAATTCTTTCCTTGCCTCCAGCGCTTCTTTGTCATAACAAACACTTCTGCGGCCGTTAGGACTTTCTGCTGAACAATCATAAAACAGGTATTCGCCCGTCTTTTTATCATGGCCAACAACATCCGGTTCACCACCAGTTCTTTCCATTTCATTGAGCGACCACAGTTTTTCAGTACTAGCCTCCAGCTTTGCCTGTACTTTAGCCCATTCAAGACCCTTATGTCTGTTAGTGTTTTTCTCAAAACGAGCTTTCAATGCTTTGAGTAGTTCTTTATGTTGTTCTGGTGACAACTCCTTTTTTGACATAGTTTTTTTTGCCATAATTTTTATTAGGAGTTGTAAATTTAAAGTTTAGTGTCGTCTCGCGCTCTACGACAGGAAGGTGTTAAATTGGTGTTTTTTCGTTTTCAGAGATCAGTTCATCTTAGATCTCAATTGTCTCCCCATTCTTTGGACCAACTGCATCGTAGCCCTTTGCCTGTAGGTCGCTGGCGAAACCTTGCGTGTCATCACCATGAACACAGATTATCTTTTCAGGATCCGCTTTTTCTATATACTCATATAATTCATGCTTTCCAGCATGTGCACTCAGTTGGTGATTGACGATATTAAGGCCGATTTGAATTGGTTTTGGTTTATGTTGAGTCTGTTCTTTTTTGTGTCTTTGATCTCCATATTGCATATTTCTTGGTTTCAAATAAATCATTTGCTTGTTTTGTAAAAACCATCCATTCGTTTCTTCGACACAAAAGCCAGTGAATACTACTGCCGATTGTTGTTCCTCTTCTTTTAGTTTTTTATCAAGGTTAAGTAGATAAGTGATGGCGGGTCCTCCTTCCATCATACCTGATGTAGAAATGATGAGTGAAGGTTTTTTTGTAGGTATCGATTTATCTCTGCCTGCTGGGATCAAATTTCTTACGGCTTCTCTAAGTTCTCCATGATTTCGTAAATATCGTGGATAGTTTGCAATTATTTCAGATGCAGTTCTTCCCATTCCGTCTATGTATGTCGGCACATCAAAATTATGCGCTCTTAGAACCATTGCTAGTTCCTGTGTTCTTCCTACTGCAAAGCAGGGAAAGAGTACGTTGCCTCCTTCATGTAGCGTTTTCTTTACTGTTTTGACCAATTCTTTTTCGACATCTTTTCTTGACTTGTGATCTCTTCTTGCATATGTGCTTTCTATAATCAAAACATCTACGTCTTCAATCTGCTTCGCTTTTGTGTGTAGTCGTGTATCCTCATATTTGAAATCACTCGTATACAGAATTCTTTTTCCATTTATTTTTGCTTCGACTAGTGCACTACCGGGAATGTGGCCGGCATCATGAAGAGTGAATCTAATGTCACCTAACGTGTGTTCAAGGCCATACGGGATAGTTATAAAAGAACCGAATGCTTTATCGATATCATCTCTGCTGAAGGGTAATTCCGGATCAACTTTCTTTGCATCACTAATAAGTAATTCAACAAGTGACTGAGTAGGCGGCGTTGCAAATATAGGGCAATTATAAGCTTTATTTATGAACGGAAAATATCCGGAGTGGTCAAGATGTGCATGACAAACTATGGCTGCATCAATTTTCATGTTAGGTGTGACCTTAGGAAAACCTGTAGCACCTAAGTCTTGATCACGTACCTTAATGCCAGAATCCATTAAGAGGGTCTTGCCTCCTCCATTCAGCATTATTGCTGATCTTCCTACTTCCTGTCCAGCTCCGAGAATAGATATTTTAGTCATTAAATCACGTATAACTTTAAGCTAGTTTTATCATAACAATCTAAATAAGTCTTCGCGTGTTAATCCTGCTTGTCTAAATATGCTCAAAAGTGTTCCTAATTTTAGTTCATGCTTGAGACTATATGTTCACTTTTACTTGCTTTTTTAAGATGTCTTATCTCTTCCGGATCTGCATGTTTCAGATAGAGTTCGCATGCTTCCTTTACATTGGCCAAAGCTTCTTCTACTGTTCTCCCTTGACTAGTTACTCCAAGGTCAACTGCATGAGAAACATACATGTCATCTTCTTTGTCTAAAACAATCGAAATTTTATACGTCATTATTTCACCTTAATTTATTTTGTAATAACTCATTTAAATGTATTACTAAATCACTTCAGAATGTTTTTAAACATTGGCTGTAAGCTTACTTCGGTGAGCAGTTGAAGGAATTGACGTTTTTAGACTTGGTCGTATTAGAAAAGATTGAGAAAGATACTCACCTTGATGGGTTTGGAGGACATATTAACAGTTCTTTTTTTGACACAGCAGCACTCATGGGAACGCTTCAAGTTAAAGGATTAGTTGAAATAAAATCCACGATTGGCAGATCAACTGCTAACAGGTCAAAGACAGGCGAAGAGATACTTGCGCGAGCGGGTGAAAAAAGCCAGGAGCCGCTTGACGAACTCGATCATGCCATCCTCAAGACTATTGCAGCTGGTGCGAACACATTTGACAAGACAAAAGACGAACTCAATATACGTAGCGACGACTTAGCATTCCACTTATACAAAATCGTTCAGCAGGGTTATGCAGATTATGACATTAGGAATACGCGAATGACACTTACACTCACAGAAAACGGATTTAAGTTAACAGGATTTATTCCAAAGAAAATGGAAAAACGAATGCCCGCTCCAGGTAGGCAAGGAACTCCTCCTTCAAATGAAATTGAGGCGGCAATGATGGCATCTGATGATATGACTGGGTCCATACCTGCAAAAAGTAAAGTCGAGCTTACACGAATAAGGCGCGCACAAGCAAAAACTGTTCATTATCTAACTTCTTATGCGCCAATAGTGATTGTTGTTTTAGCACTTTCTTTGATTATTGCATTCAAGCTTATGGGTGTGATCTGATAATGAATTCTGCTTATGATATGCTTGCAAAGTATAATGTCATTTTTGCAGAATCAGGTATTGCAAGCGATGCGAATGATGCGCAAAGACTTGCTGACAGCATAGGATATCCTGTTGCGATGAAAATTTCTACAGATCAGCCAGTTCATAAGACAGATCTCGGCTTAGTCAAACTTAACCTAGGTCCAGATCAGATAATGTCTGCGTATTCCGAGATAACAAAAAAAGCAGCTGAACACGGAATAACGTTTGACGGTGTTGTTGTTCAGCAGACGGCTAAACCAGATCTTGAAATGATCGTTGGGATTAAACAGGATTCTCAATTCGGTCCTGTCCTTCTTTGTGGACTTGGAGGAATCTATACGGAAATATTTCATGATACTTCCATAAGGCTGTGTCCAATAGAAGAAAGCGATGCAAAGGAAATGCTTGCAGAGCTAAAAACATCAAAAATATTCGAATCAAGAGGAAAACGATACAACACTGGTGCATTTATTGATCTGTTAATGAAAGTTAGCAAGATAGCAACAACTGAGAATATACGTGAACTGGATCTGAATCCAGTTTTTATTTATCCTGAAAATGAAAAAACAGGTTACATGGTTGCAGATGTAAGGATTGTAAGATAATTTCGTATGAAGATGGTAGGATGGATCTTAATTCAATATTTAACCCTAAGTCGATCGCAGTAATTGGTGCGTCCAAAGATACAACTAAAATAGGCCACGTAATATTTCGTAATTTAGTTGAAGGTAATTTTAATGGCAACATCTACGGCGTTAATCCAAATGCTTACGAGATAATTGGACAACCTATCTACCCCTCACTCAAAGATATTCTTGGTCCAATTGATCTAGCTGTAATTGCAGTTCCAGCACCGCTTGTTAAGCAGGTTATGCAACAATGTGTAGAAAAGAAAGTAAAAGGAGTAATTGTTATCAGCAGTGGTTTTTCCGAAGTCGGCAATATTACGGAGGAGCAGGAAATAGCACAGATTGCTAAAGATGCTGATATAGCAATGATAGGTCCAAATTGTATGGGCGTAATTAATCCTTCAATAAGAATGGATGGCGTATTCAATCCTGTTTACAAAACAAAGAGACCAGGGCCCGGCGAAATCTCGTTTATGACACAGAGCGGAGCTGTTGGAGCCGCAGTAATTGATATAGCTGCAAAGATGGGCGTCGGAATCGCCTCTTTTATTTCATACGGTAATGCAACTGTTGTAAATGAAAGTCACCTGCTAGAATTCTATAAAGACGATCCAAAGACAAAAGTAATCGCAATCTATATGGAATCTGCAAAGGATGGCAGGAGATTTTATGAAATTGCTAAAGAAGTAAGCATGCATAAACCAATAATCCTTATCAAAGCAGGTAAAACAAAAGGAGGAGCCCGTGCTGCTCAATCTCACACTGCTTCACTCGCAGGCAGTTATGATGTTTATTCAGCAGCATTTAAGCAAGCAGGAATAATCGAAGTCGAGTCACTTACAGATCTTTTTGATTTCTCGAAAATATTCCTCCAGCCATTTCCAAAAGGAGATAAAGTCGGAATAATTACAAACGGAGGAGGAATCGGTGTCTTAACTACTGATTGGGTTGAAATGAACGGACTTAGCCTGGCCGAGTTAAGCGAAAATACAACGCAAAGTCTAAGAAGCATAATGCCTCAGCATGTTAATGCAGCAAACCCTCTGGATCTTGCAGGAGATGCAGATAAAGGCAGGTATGAAAAAGCACTCGAAGCGTTTATAGCAGATGATAATATTGATTCAATAATAGTCATCCCATTTTTTCAAACAATTGCTCTCGATGAAGGTTTAATTCCAATAATCGATAAAGCAGTTCAACAGAAAAAGAAAACAATTATTGGTCTGACCATGGGTGGCACGTATACTGAAATGGTACGAACTCAACTGGAAGAGTCAGGCGTTCCTACCTACTCCTCGCCTTATGTTGCAACAAAAGCATTGGCAAAGTTGTTGTGTTATGCAAAATATAGGGAAAAAACAGCTCAGCAATAATCTTATTTTTTGTTATTTTTCTTTATTACTTCTTCCAGATATCTATCCACATTTTTACTGTCACTCAAGGTTTCAAATAACTTATGTGTATCCGATGCATCCTGTCCAGCATCTGCCAGTTTTTTCTTTAATATTTCAACACCTATCTCTCTTACCGACATTTTTTCTTCATACAGTTTTCTGAAAGTTTCCATCTTTTCCTTAAGGCTGTCTGAATCTAGTTGGTTGTCAATTTCAAGATAAACTTTATTTTCATATTCCGAATAAATTGGAGAGAGATCAATATTCTCTTTCTTTAATCCCGATTTAATTTTTCCTTTCACCTGGATTTTGATTATTGGCATTTCTAAGTCTTTTTCCAAGATTGATTCAATGAACTCTCTGCATTTCTTCTCGACAAGAGTGTAATCTGCATCAACTAACTGTAATTCCTGATGGAAGAATGGTCTGCTGTTTATTTCAACAAATTTCGGTTCACCTGTTTTTGTATCAAATAAAACATACGCTTTTTTTTCAGTCTCTTCTTTTTTCAGTTGTGTAATCACCGTACTGCCAGGAATGAGAAGAAACTTTCCATGTTTTTTCATTATGATTCTTTTGTGGATGTGGCCACAGAGATAGAGATCAAATCCTTCCGGCATCTTCTTTAGGCTAAGTCCAACTGTCGCCACAGGGATTACATCAAGAATTGTTTGATGGAAGACAAGAATGTTGTAAGCACTAGGTACGGGCTTAGGATTAAATGCCTCTAGTGAAGTTTCTGCGTATTCCTCGGGAACACCGCCGAACCCAGTTATAGCTACTTTTTCTCCATTTTTTTCAAAAATAATCGTTCGGTCGTGTAGGTTGGTTATGAATCCAGATCTCTCAAGCAATTGGACAGGATTAATTGCTTCTTTTGATCTTCGGTCATGTGTACCGTGTATTGCTACAACTGCTCCTTCACCTGTATTACTCTTCACTTGCCATTTCTTCTGCTTTCCATACTCAAAGCTCTGCATTGCTTTAGCAATTACTTCAAATTTCGGTAGTTTTGTATCGAAGATGTCTCCCGGAAGTATCACCAGGTCCGAGTTATCACACGCGCCTTTAAAGGCCTCATCAAATTGTTTAAACGAGTCATCATAGAATCTAGGATAGCCTAAATGTGTATCAGATACAATTCCTATTATCATCTTCTCCCTAGAATAGCTATACCTATATTTATAAAAGCTGATTCGAATTTAGATTATGCTCACAGAGTTGATATTTACGGCAGCTATTGTGTTGCTAATTTTTGTTATTATCTATCTGATTGTTGAGTTCTTTTAACTAGTGATATTGTGGCAAAAAAAATAAAAAAAATAATTAAAAATAGCGTTAATAACACTAATGGTGAGTCAGTTCGCCTGCTTAACACCCGTGTTCCCGGTTTAGATAAGCTTTTAGGCGGAGGTATTCCAGAAGGCTCTTCATTTGTTGTTTTCAGTCCTCCTCATTCTGGAAAAAAGCCATTGCTGATGAAAATTGCATACTCCTCCCTTCTAAAAAATCGCCCCGTAATATTTATTCTTACTGACTTTGGTGCAGTGAATTGGCAGAATATGATGAAAAGCAGTGGATGGAATATTGATAAGAACAAAGAGATTAGAAGAAATTTTTACGTTATTGACTGTTATTCTCAGCAATTCGGTACCTGTCCTTCTACTGAAACAGTAAAGTGCATGGAAGTTCCTTATACATTAAGTCAGATCTCGATTACTGCCACAGATTTTCTTGATACAATAAGTGCATACAGCAAAAGAAAGCCCATCGTCATTATACACTCTTTATCCACACTAATCGAAAACTTTGGTGAGGATTCAGTATTTAGATTCATGCAGTTTTTCATGGGCAAACTGAGAACTGACGGAATAACATTTGGTTTTTCACTTCAGTCAGAAGTTCATGAGGATAAAACAGCAAAGCTTCTGACTGGTCTTGCGGATGGAATTATTGAGCTAAAAGGAAGACAGATCAGAGTTAGTGGCTTTACTGGAGCTCCAGCAGATTGGTACGATTACATTCTCTCAAAAGAAGGAGTAGCAATCAAGTTGCCAAAGCAGCCTAAATTAGTTAAACAATCTAGGCAGCCAAAAAATGTTAAATCTAGAAAACCAATCAAAAGATTAGTTAAAAGACCAAAGTTAAAAAGAAAGAAGTAGACATACTTATTGATGGGCTAGAAAACATCGTGAGAATATGGACAGGACACCAAGGGGAATGCGGGACATCGGACCGAAAGAAGCGCTTAAGCGCAAAAAGCTACTTGCCAAAGTGGAAAAGATCTTTACAACTTATGGATTTGCACCAGTTGAGACTCCTGCTCTTGAATATTTTGATACACTGACAAAGAAATCAGGAGATGAAGTAAGAGGCCAATTATTCAAGATAGAAAATGATGACACAGCTCTCAGATTCGACTTTACTGTGGGTCTTGCTCGCTTTATTTCAAACACTTCTCTACCTAAGCCAGTAAAGACATACCGGATCGGTCCTGTTTGGCGACGAGACGAGCCACAAAAGGGTCGGTTCCGTGAGTTTTGGCAGGCTGATATGGACATTATCGGAAGCAATAGCCCTAAGTGTGAAGCTGAGTTGCTTGCCGCAGCCGATGCGATACTTGCCGATATCGGAATAAAAGATCCAACAATCAGATTAAACAGTAAAGAAACACTAAAAGACATAATACTTAAGTCAGGGATCGATCAGGCAAAGACTCAGACTGTTATGCGTGAGCTCGATAAGGTTAAGAAGAAAGGATCCGAAGCTGTAAAAGAGGCACTACAAAAGGAAGGAATTGATGATAGCAGCTTGAAAACGTTATTCAAGATGATCGAGTCAAAGAAGAAAGAGTTTGTCGATGTTGACAGACTTGAGCAGATAATTGAATTTGCTAAACTTTACGGAGTCAAAAACATATCTATAGACTACTCCCTCGCTAGAGGTTTAGATTATTACACTTCCAGTCTTATTGAGATCGAAGATGATTCAGGAATCGGCAGCCTGGCAGCAGGAGGCAGATATGACGACTTGCTTGGACTTTACGGCACACCTTCACCAGCAGTTGGTATCTCTTTCGGAATTGACAGGATAAACGAAGTGACTGATAAAGAAAAGGAAGCTCCCCTCACGGGAGCTACAGTTTTTATCGGAGTCATAGATGACAAATTTTACGAATACGGAATTGAAATTGCTCAAACCCTAAGAAAACTTGGCATCCCTGCCATATTCGATCTCACAGAACGCAACATAAAGAAACAGTTTGAATATGCAAACTCCATAGGCGTTCCATTCTCAATCGTTCTTGGTGAGAAGGAAGCAAAGATGAAGAAAGTGACATTGCGCAACATGGCCACTGGAGAAGAAGAAATGATTCCAGTCAAGGATGCTGCTGGAAGGATCGAGAGCAAGTTAAGCTGATCTAATCATAATTAGCTCATCAATAAGTTTGCCTTTTCTTCTAAACTGTTTTGGAATCACAGCAACAGTCTTGTAACCAATTTTTTTGTAAAGATTTATTGCACGTTGGTTAATTGCTAATACTGATAATCTCAGAACCTTCGGTTTCAATTCCCTTTTAACTGAAATAATTGTTTCCTTAAGTAGAAATTCACCAAGCCCTATCCCTCTGTATTTTTCGCCCACAGAAATTCCAAGCTCTGCTACGTGGGACATAATACCTACTTTTTTCCACATTTCTGCTATTCCTGCAATTTGGTCTCCAATTTGTGCAACTGTCACGGCTCTCTTTTTATTTTTCTCCTGAATTTTTTCTTTTTTCAGCCATCCGGTCTCTTCTTTTAGAGTCATTGGTTTGTCTAAAAGTAGGAAACCTTCCTTAAGCAGTGGATTAATGTATCTTTGAAATTTTTTAGCATCACTGCTCTTGTATTCACTTATCCTTTTAATTTCAAAGCGCTTACCCGCCAAGGTGATTTGTTTCATAATATACTATAACGTTAACTTTTATTTAAATACTACTGGAGGGATCCAACCACAACGGAAGTTATAAACTTCTGGGAAAACAGGTCTAGACATTTATTAGATCAGAAGTTCCCGGTCAGTTGGAGAGGTATAATGGGGAGCATCAGTTCGTGCGGTCATAATCTCCTTACACTGAGGGTAGCAATGAAAAATATCACATTTCAGCAAGGTATAAAAGGACAAAAACACAATATAACTAGATAAAGATGGGATTAATTGTTTGCATCACGGGTGGAACCGCTGCTGGGAAAAGCACATTATCCGAGCACCTCTATTCTAAATTCAAACTTCCACAATTTAATCCAGGCGGCTATCAACGTAAAAAGTTTGCTTCATTAGGCTTCCGCAGTCCCGCAGAGTACCATAAACAATTGGGTCTAGAGAAAACATATTATGCTCTATGGCCAGAATTTATCGAGCAGATACGCACTAATATATCGGAGCGGGGGATAGTCATTGGTGGAGTGTATAGCTCAGAATTTCTTGAACTAATAAAACGAGAATTTTCAGGATACCGAACTTGCCTTTTTAATGTAGCGGCTTCCCGTCACATTCGTCTTCGGCGTTTTCAAATTAGAGAAAAATTTGAAATTAAAAAAGCAAAATATGAATTTAGAGCGCTTGAAAAGAGCAAATGTTCAGTAGGATTTCTTTCGTTACTGCAAAACAGCGATGTTGTTATAAAAAATCAAACAACATTTCAGAATCTCTCTGAGCAAGGGGAACGGGAATTTCTTAAGCTTCAGAATGAGGGGATACTGTATGTTTAACAGACTTAAGAGAATCGCTCGCGACACTTTGACTCGCAATCAAATAGATTCCGGAGTTAGACATTTTGCAAGATTATACTGTAAGCAAGAAGACAAAGTGTATGACATTGGCGGTGGACGTTACAACTATAACAGATATTTTCAGCATTATTTTACTGTGAATATGGATCCGACCGAAAATCCAGATTTTCAGAGTGATGCAGAAAAATTGCCGTTTTCTAGCAATTCCCTAGATGCGGCATTATGTATTGCAGTGTTAGAGCACGTTAACAACCCAGAAAAAGTTTTAGGAGAAATCTACCGTACACTAAAACCAGAAGGAAATGCTTTTATTTGGGTTCCCTTTTATTGGCGTGAACACCGTTATCCCATAGACCATCAACGTTTTACTGTAGAAGGGTTGTTTTATCTTATCAATAAAACAGGTTTTGTTGTGAAGGAAATCACGAGTAAACCATATAGCGGCTTCTTTTTTCTAGTCTCACACGATATCCGATTCATTATGCGTGATCCACATGTGTCAAGCTTGTTGAATCCGTTGCTTTATCTGCATGCTTTAGCCTGCGTTCTTAGCAAGATTGATAAGGTATTCAATCTTTATCATCCTACACTCTATACTGGCGTGGAAGCGATGGTCCAAAAGCCAGCGGAAAGGGATCAAAATGGTTGAATTAATAGACGTAGTCAATGGAGATAATGAGGTAATCGGAGAAGCTCCACGTAAAGGGATACACGAAACTAAATTAAAACATCGTGCTGTACACATCTTTATTTCTGACGGCAGGTCCAACATTTGGCTCGAAAAACGGGCAGAGCATTGTGATACGTACCCAGGGTACCATAACTCTTCGGCTGCAGGCCACGTCGCTAAAGGAGAGTTTTACGAGCAAGCGGCCAAACGTGAGGTAGAAGAAGAGCTTGGGTTCAAAAACATAAATCTTAAGCTGTTACATACGCTTGAGGCCAGCGAAGAGACATCAAATGAATTTATAGCTTTTTTCATAGGGCAAACAGACCAAAAACCGACAATCCATTCAGACACTGCTGAGCTTAAGCTCATGGACGTTGCAGAGATAAAACGGTTGATAGCAGATGGTGAAAGATTTACGCCCGTGTTCAAATTGCTATTCGATTATTATCTCCGCAAAGCCAATGAATGAAAACAGAGATTTAACGTCTGTCCAATGCTTTGTGACATAAGTCAGTCTACTTCTTAGTCCAAACACTAGACCCACACACAGGAATATTTGAATAGAAAATGTTCTGAATCTTTTCGTCTAATATTTTCTTGAGGCTGATAAAGAAGCCCTAAAGAGGCTTAACAAAACTTAGACACCTGTCCAACATACTATTTTATACCGAGCCGTGTCACAACCGCTATATTAGTATACAGCAGAGGAAATTAAAAGAGAGTATTTAAATATAAGAAAACAGTTATATAAGAAGGGAGTGCAAGATGAAAGAGGTCACAAAGAATCGATTAAAGGCAGCTTTTGCAACTACCGTAGCTACTGCTCTTATTGCGGTCTCACTTTCAAAGGGATTGCTGGCCGAGTCTATTCTGAATGGGAAGAAAGAGACAAAAAAAGCCAAAGCTCAGACTGTGCAGGTTGCGCAGAATGTTAATGGGAACAGACAGAAACAAGAAGAGAAAAAGTTGGAGGTTGTGAGAGCAACTATGACGGTTATGTTTGAGAGTAAAGCTGCAAAGTACACTATCGAAACAAGTGATAATTGGGATTATTATAACGATTATATCAATGATAAGTTTATACAAAAATCCAACTTTTATAAAGAGGACATGGAAAATTTTTCTTTTTCATTTACAAATAGAAAGATACTTTCTGGTGATTGTTCTTTAGTTATTTATGGTAAAAATGGAAAAAATAATTTATATTTTTTCTTTATAGCTGATGTTTTAGATCAAAGGATAATAAAAGGGATTGACTCAGAGGTGCCTTATGATATGCTTAAACCTATCGGTTCAACTAATTATTCGATAAATTATAATGAGACTACTAAAAACTGGAAAGTAGAATTTAGTTTAAAAGAAAAGAATCTAGGCTTCTTCATTTTTTCTGGAAACAAACCATTAGAGGAATATAACTCAGGTCTCAAAGAGGAAGTTAATCTGTATAGGAGCCAACAATCGTTAATTAAATAGTTACTTTTTAATACAATTGTATGGCTGGAGAAACGCTACTGACTTCTCGTATAAGTAGAAGTGATGAACTAAAAAAAGAAATAGCTAAACAAAAACCAGAAATTACACAAAGTCTTAGATCTATTTTTCAACAGAAAATTTTCCGTTCTCCAGGAGTTAGCATATCTGACAATCTTTTGGAGATATCGAAACAAACTTTTTTTATTCAGAAATTCGAATTTCAACTAAGAGAACTAGAGTTAGGGAAGCAAGAAATCAGCAAGTCTGCTGATGTCAGTTCCTCTGAGAAAGAAGACCGAAAGGAAAATGTAAGAGAAAGAGAGAAGGAAAGAGCGGAGGCAGAAAGGGAAAAGGAACGGGAAAAAGTCACGGAAGCTTTACGTAGTCCTGAGGAGATCGTTGAAAGGACTCAGGAGATAATTGAGTCAGCTGAAGGCGTTCGTGAGATTATTGATGTTGTGCGTGTGGTGAATAAGAGAGGGGTGCAAAAGGAGACTATCGTAGCACGTGTGAAGGAAGTTGTGGCTAAGGAAGGGAAGAGGATTGAAGAAGAAGTTCCGAAACAGAAAGTTGTTGTGATTGAGAAAATTGCTGAAAAGATATTTACTAAATCCGCAGGCATGACAAAGAAGGAACTGATTAAGGAAGTGAAAAAGATTTCAGAACTTGTTCCTGCCGATATTGGCAGAAAGTTGAAGGATGCTGTCAAGGAAATGCCTGAGCGAGAAAAGGAGTATTTGGTTAGTAAGCTGCAAGAGATGGTTGGGAAGCAGAGAGAGTACGTCGCGGTCAAGAGTGAATTGGTGAAACTGCTCGAGAAGGCAGTGAAGGATAAGGCTTTTGACAAGGAACAGCTGCTGAAAGAACTGGGTAAGTTGGCTGAGAGAAGTAAGTCTGCGATAGGACAGGAAATCTCAAGTTTGCTTAAGGAAGGAGAAAAAGCAGAAGTCAAAGTCGAACAGATTACTGACAGTTTAAGGAAGCTGATTGATTCGTATAAGAAAAGAATAGAAATTGTAGATCCAGTTTCTGAGCTGGTTAAAAGAAGCGAAGAATTGACAAAGGAACAGATTGTCGAAGGGCTTCGTAAAATTGTTGAAGATTGGCAAGATAGGGTAAAGTTTGTTGATGCAGTAGTTCAGTGGGCAGAAAAACTACTTCCGAAAAGGGTGAAGGCTGAGGAATTTGCTAAGAAGACAACTGCAGTTATCGATTCAGTTGTTAAGCAGAATCCAAAGTTTGAGGAACTTGGACAAGCTCTTAAAAGAATAATAGGAACTGGAAAGGAGCGAGAGGAATCTCCTTCAGCTGTTCTTGATAAACTTCGTGAAGTTTCAGATGGGATGGCAACGAACCCTTATGTCAGAAAGGTTCGTGAGATTGTTGGCCAGAGCAAGAGGCTTGAGAAAAAGGATGTAGTTGAACAGCTAAAGAAACTGAAGGATGAGCTGAAAGAGTCTCAATGGGTTGTTGAAAGGATAGACAAACTGGTAAAGAGTCCAGAGGGAGCTGACAAGCAGAAGCTGTTAGATGGATTGAAAGACCTGTTATGGAGTGTCTCTTCTGATCGGTTAGGTAAAGAGATTCTTGAGCTTATACATAATGAGAAGAAATATGGTTTGACCAGAGAGCAGTTGGTTGAAGGATTAGCCACGTTGCTTCAACGAGAGGAACGCATGGCTAATGTGATGCGTGCCATAACTGTTTCTGTAGAGAGAAAGGACGTAAGACAGCTTAACAAGATTGCAAACATGCTAGGAATAGTTCTTAACGACTTAAGAAACGTGAATGGTGTTGCAAAGCGCCTAAGCACCCAGGAATGGGATAAGGATGCAAAGGAAAAGATGTATTCAGTTGTTGATGAATTCGTAAGAAGCCTCCAGTCAATGGCAAAGAATGGGAGAAAAGAGGCAGGCAAGCTCTATATCGAAGAGCTGTTTGAAGGATATCTCAACAAAGAAGTAAAGCTTGAAGATCTAAGAGGCACGCTTGATGAAATCTTTAACGGAAAAGAAACAAGTCTAAAGATTGAAGCAATGCGAGGGCTGGAGCAGCTTGTTAAGACAAAGAAGATTACTGGATTTGATAATAATCTGCTCGAATATTCTAAGAAGAGTGTAAAGGAACCGGACGTTGAGCTGAAATCTATCACATTTATCACATTGGGAAGGTATGCTGATTACACAGAAGCGGTTCATGATGGTAAAACTAGTGCAAAAACATACGATGAGATTGGTAAAATAATTGTAGATGGAGCTAAGGGTTCAAATTATCGTGTTATAACTGCAGCACTCAAAGCTGCTGACAAAGTAGCAGCGAGAAGTAATGCAGCTTCATCTTTTATAAAAATCTGGTGTGGTAAAACAGTTCCTCAGCCGATACGCAGCTTAGCACTTGACATAGCAAAGGCACATAAAATTTCTATCGGTTAACGACTAATTAAGCTTAAAAAAGGCTGTTGAGAAAGTAGATCTAGACAGATCTAGAAGAATAATACGTGATTTTATGAGTTCAGTTGACACAGTTACACAGAATACTATTGATAAAGGAGGAATTCTCGCACAGCTCTACTTTGATGTGCATGGCCCTGACAAAGATACTGTTGAAGGAACATTAGTGGATCTTTCTCAAAAGCTTTCAAAAGAACACGGTGTTGTTTATGCTATTGGAAACATTCAACGAGCTATTGAACTTGAGGATAAGAAATGGTCTGCGGCAGCAGAGGTTAAGATGCTGACAAAAGATTTTCATTCAATTGCAAAAATATGTACACTTTATGGTCCGATGGCAATTGAAATAATCAAGCCGACAGAAATTAGGCTGTCATTGCCGGATGCACAGCAATTGTTATTTGATAGTGCACAGATAAGTTTTGAATTTACAACGGAAATGCTTTACAAGCTGATGACTCCAGAGGAAAGAAAGGAGTTGGCTGCAAAGATTAAAAAGAGAGCAGAGCTTGGTAAACAATTGCTTGATAAGAAAGATTAGTTAAATGTCTAGGAAATATTAGAAAACGTAGTAATAAATGTCTAGGAGATAATAAGAACCGTAGGTGCTTATATGGCAAAAAATAATGTTGTTCCAACCGGAATACCTGGATTTGACGAGTTAATAGAGGGAGGATTTCCACGCGGGAGCGTTGTCACAGTTTCAGGACCAACTGGTTCTGGAAAGTCTATATTTGCAACTCAGTTTCTTTACAATGGGATAACAAAATTTGACGAGCCAGGTTTTTACATCTCTTTTGACGAGCGAAAGAGACTTCTTTACAAGAATTTAGGAAAATTTGGATGGAACTTTCCAGCATATGAAGCAGAAAAGCAGTTTGTCTTTATTGAATTTCCTATTCATGAAGCTTCACAATTCATTGCACAGGAAAATACATTATTCAATCTGATAATTGAATTAGGAATCGAGAGAGTCGTTATCGATCCCGTGACTCCACTTGCTCTTCTATATGAAACAGAACAGAAACGGCTACAGGAATTGATGAAATTAATCAATACACTACGCAGCTGGGGAACAACTACGCTTCTTGTTGCTGAAGAGGAATCAGGAAAAGAGTTTGCTGGAATTGGGCCGCTTTCGGATGGCATAGTTAAGCTATACAATATGCAAAAGCAAAATTATCGTGTTCGTGCCGTTGAGGTCATTAAGATGCGTGGTGTCGAGCACATCCAAAAGCTATGTCCTATAAAGTTTGGGAAGACTGGAATGGAAGTTTATCCAAATCAGTTTGTCTTTGAGGATTAGAGACTATGAGATTAGTAGAGAAGATTAAACAAAATGAATTCTGCAAGCAGATGTCTCCATTATTCGCCAAAGAATCTAAAGCTGAACTAAGGTCTATTTTTACAGTTTCAAAAAAGGCTCCACTCTCAGAGAAGCTTATGCTTTATTGTAACTATGCGTCATTTGGATTGGGAATTGGCAGCATCTCTGTCGCATTATTCTCACCAGTGCAACCGGTTGGAACATATTTTGCTAGGATTGGGTTATTAGCCGGTCCGATGGTTGTAGGATTTGCTGTTGGTAAACTAAGTTGGTGGGTAAATGTGTTGAAGCATGGTAAATTGGACTATGAATCGGGTCAGATATTGCCTGAACGTTATTTTAAAACAAAAAATAGAATGTCGAAATTGAGAAAACTGTGGAAGAGTTATCAAGTAACTGAATAATCCTTCAATATCTTTTCGTACTTTGTTATATCCTGTTATTTTTTATCCTCAACCAACAAACAGACGCAGCTAATTTTAAACATTAACTTCCAAATATCAACATGGAACGATTAGATCCATTTGATGTGACAGCCGAAGAGGCTATTGATTACGACAAATTGATACGTGAGTTTGGCACAAAACCGATAAGCGGTGTAAAGCAGCTTCCAGATCTGAAGCAATTCAAACGTGGATTCGTATTTTCTCACAGAGATTTTGACAAATTCTTATCAGATATCCATTCTAAAAAGAAAGTTTCCATTGTTTCAGGTTTCAATGCATCCGGATCACTTCACTTGGGTCACAAGTTGACATTTGATGTTGTTCTTGGCCTTCAGAAGCTTTACAAAATTCCAGTTTATGTTCCACTTAGTGATGACGAATCTTATGTGACTGGTAAAGTTAAAGATCAGACCGAGGGCCTAAAGAATGCAAAACTTATTGCTTCACAAGTAATGGCAATGGGTTTCGATAAAAAGATTACAAAAATTTATGTTCATCAACAATACACTCAGATTTACAATCTTGCAGTTAAATTATCAAGGAGATGCACAACAAATGAAATTAAGGCGATATATGGTTTCAGTGATGGTACAAATCCAGGTCTTTTTTTCATTCCGCTTTTGATCGCAGCAGATATCCTTCTACCTCAAGAGCTTGAAGGTAAGCATATGACATTAGTTCCCATTGGAATTGATCAAGATCCGCATATCAGATTTACACGTGATCTTGCAGAAAGAGCCGGATATGAAAAGCCGGCAGCCATTCACTTGCGTTTTCTTTCAGGTCTGAAGGGTGGAAAAATGTCAAAAAGCAAGCCAGGAAGTGCAATATCTCTTGATGAAAATCCTAAAACAGCTGCAAAGTACTGTATGAGTGCTCTAACTGGTGGAAGAGCAACGGCTGAAGAACAAAGGAAACTAGGTGCTGATCCAGACAGGTCAGTTGTTTTAGAATATTTGTCTGCGCATTTTATTGAAGATGATAAAGAATTAGCAAAGCTGACTGAAGATTACCGAAAAGGTAAGATACTTGATGGTGAAATGAAAAAAACTCTGTCGGACAGTGTAGACAAATTTTTAACAGATTTTCAGTCAAAGGTTTTAAAGGAGCAGAAAACAATTGACAGTTATCTAATGAAAGAATAGACGGAATAGAAATTGAGGGAAAAATGTGGCATTAGTTGGAATGACATTATGGATATTTTTATTGATAGCAGCAATATCAATTTGGGCAATCGCGTATTATTTAGTAAGACCTAATAAAGAAACAAAGAGAAGGGCCGTAGCCCTTGGTCTGTTCCTATTGATTTTTGATTATATTTTTGAGAATATCGGTTATCAGCTTGGATTATGGGAAGCAAGTGGGTCGATTTATAGGTTGCTTGCGCCACCGATCGAAGTGATGGTTGTTGCATTTTTATCTGGTTATACCTATTCTCTTATTTTTCCTAAGAAGTTTGATTGGAATATCGGTCTCTCTTCAAGTTTACTGATTGCAGTTGTAGGAACTGCATTTGAAGCAATTCTTGTCGGACAAAACCTCCTAACTTATACAGGAGGTTGGACTTCTTATCATGCATTAATTTCTTACTTTGTTACATTTTTGATGCTTCACAAAGTAAACTCAATGTTGAAGTAATAGGATAAATTAAGGGCAAATAGGACGGTTGTAAGCTGAGTTAGTTAAACATCAACCATTATGCTAGTCCCTTCGATTTTTGTTACGTATGCTTTCACACCTGTTTTTGCAGGTGGATTATCAACTGCTCCTGTTTTTATATTGAATTTAGAACCATGCAGCGGGCATCGGACATCCATTCCTTCAAGAGTTCCTTCGCCTAGCGGCCCTTGTCTATGCGGGCATGTATTATCTATGCAGTAAAATTTTCCATCAACATTAAACAATGCTAAATCTTTTCCCGCAACATTCACAACTTTACTCTGCCCGCTTTTCAAATCATTAATACTTGCTGCTCTTTGCCATGCCATCCAAATCACCGATAAAAGATCTTTCTATTGAATATTTATATTTCTATGTTCAATTTTATCTATGGTTAATTCTGTTAAAGAAGGAAACGTAACTGTTAGCGTAGCTGATGGAGTTTTTTACAATCCAAATATGGAATTTTCAAGAGATATCTCCTCTCTTGTCATATCTTCGATCCAAGAGAAGCTTACAGTTTGCGATGGAATGTCTGCTTCCGGAATAAGGGGGTTAAGGTATGCAAAAGAAAACAAGAATGTGGAGAAAGTCACATTTGTGGACATGGAGAAGACTGCAGTTGAGAATTTAAAAGAAAATATTAAATCTAATGGCATTAATGCGGTTGTTATTGAAGACGACTTAAATCATTTTCTTTACCGAGGCGGAGAAAAGTTTAACTTTGTAGAAATTGATCCCTTTGGATCGCCAGTCCCTTTTATCAGATCAGCACTTCTGAATTTGAGGCCATCAAAAACAGGATATCTGTCAGTCACTGCAACCGATACGGCAGTTTTATGCGGTGCGAGCTCAAAGGCGTGTCAGATTTATTATAATTCAAAGGCACTTCACACTTATTTCTGCCACGAAGCCGGAATAAGGATTCTCCTAGCTCATATTGCGAGGATAGCTTCACCGCTTAAGTTAAGCATTGAACCAATTATTTCACTTTCAAAGCGTCATTACATGAAAGTAATTGTAAAAGTTAAGAAAGACGCAAAATCAGCATTCGATTCTATCAAGAAAATTGGATTTGTTTCCTTTTGTCCACAATGCTTCACAATTAAAAACGAATTTACTCCGCACCTTCAAAAAATTTGTTTAGTTTGCGGGCATCAAACTCAGTGGGGTGGGCCGATGTGGCTGTCGAACCTTCATAACAGGGAAAATCTGGATAAAATGCTGGAAGAGAATAAGCTGCGCGATTACAAGAATAGATTGGAACTTTCTCAGACAATCCAGTTGATGCAACAGGAAGATAAATTTCCGCCATTTTATTTCGACATCCATGCAATTTCAGATAAGCTAAAACTTCCTCCTACAAAATTTGAGACTATAATTTCAGAACTGATCTCAAAAGGTTACACAGTCGGAAGAACACATTTCGATGTCAACGCAATAAAGACAGACGCACCTGCAACAGATGTGACTGCGGCAGTAAGGGGGTAGTAAGGTTTAAATGATTTAATTGAGTTAGAATATTACTTTTTATTGAGATTGATAATATGGATGCGACTAAAATTAAAAATCAAACACACAGTAGAATTGATCTGAAGCTTGCTATGGGCGTTCTTTTCAAAAGAATAGCTGAGCCAAAGACAGACGAGTGTAGTACGATTATAACAATTGACTGTGCCAAACATCGTTTAGCGGAGCTTGAGGCTGAGTTTGCAAATCTTAATGGTGATTTTGAAGAGGAGATAAAAGTTTTTCATGGACAAATAAGAGAACGTATAGAACTGATCAAAAATGAAAATGAACAGGCAGCTCTTATCAATTTACTAGAGGATACGGATGGCGAGACCGAAATCAATAAGCTTAGTATCGAAATAAGACACAGTGCAAGTCAAATCTTAGCTGAGTAAACAAATCTAGTTAAGTAAAGAAAAAAATTATAAAATAAAAACAAAGAAAAAAATAGAAAAAAAAGAAAAAGTGATGAATTGGTACAACTATTATAGATCTATTTTTAGAGATCTACTTTTAGTCCAAGTTCATCTTTTAGTTCACGGTATCGGTTTCTGATCGTTACTTCAGTCACACCAGCAACTTCAGCCACTTCCTTTTGTGTTCTGCGCTCGCCTACTATCGCGGATGCGATATAAACGGCTGCTGCTGCAACACCGGTCGGACCTCGTCCTGAGACAAGTCCCTTTTGGATTGCTTTTTGAAGCAACTTAACTGCTATCTCCTGAACTTTTCCTGACAGTTTTAGGGCTGCTACGAAACGCGCGATGTATTGGCGCGGGTCGGTAAGCGGCACCTTCATGCCGAGTTCGTGCATAACAAATCTGTATGTCCTTCCAATTTCCTTCTTCTCGACACCTGCGATATCTGCAATTTCGTCAAGAGTTCTTGGAATTCCGTAGTCTCTGCACGTGGCGTAAATAATAGCTGCAACGACTGATTCGATAAGTCTTCCTCTGATCAGACCTTTTTCAACAGCTTTTCTGTACATAAGTGCTGCTGATTCACGGATTGATTCAGAGAGTCCTAGGTAGGAAGAAATTCTGTCTAACTCGCTGAGAGCTATAGCCAGATTTCGTTCCATTGATGTTGAAATTGAAGCTCTCTTGTGCCACTTTCTCATTCTGTAGAACTGAGCCTGCTTTTTAGAGGATATTTTTACTCCTCTAATATCGCGATTGTATTGGTCTATTTCAGTTACAAGTCCTTTGTTCGGCCTTGTGAACTTGATTGGAGCTCCTCCTCTAGCACGTTTTTCTCTCTGCTCGCTATCGAATGCTCTCCATTCTGGACCTGAATCAAACATATTTTCTGCTACGACGAATCCACATTGACTGCAAACTACTTCTCCTCGTTCGTAATCACGCATGAGTTTTGTGTTTGCGCATTCTGGACATCTTTGTTCTGCCATGTTTACACCTCAAATATTAGATACTCTAAGCCGGTATCTAACAAATAATATTAATTAATTTTTACCTCGGAAGCCTGCTTCATTCTGAAACAAGTTTTTAAAGACTGTTAAGAAGTATATATAAATTATATCAAGCCTTTCTAAACAAGTAAATGAGGAACACCTTTAAATGCTTTGCGGTGATCGACCACCCCTTTAAATACAAACTTCTGTTTCCATTTTAGTTCAATTTCAGCCAATCTTTAAGCAAAATCTCTAAATTAACCACTAAACTAATTATAAATAAATCAGAGTCTGATCCTGAAAATAGCTAATTTTCTCTTATATCAGTTTGAACGGGTAGTAATAGTTGTGTGAACTTTTCCTTCGCTGTCTGGTGGGGAAACAGTTATAGTCATAGGCCACTTGTACTGTGTAAGTTTGCCTTTATCCTCCATCGGAGTGAAGAAATCAAAATCAAAATGATAAATTTTAGATCCATCCCATTCTATCCCGAATGCTCTAAGCACTTCCTTTTGCGAACGTTTACTCTCATCAAGATAAGTTCTCTTAGGTCCGGGCTGCATAAGAACTTCTTTCCTGAATTTTTTGAACAGTTTTGTTTCAAGCAATGTTTTGATCTGTTCTTCATTCGGTTTCAGTGTTTTTTCAATCTGTTCTACAGGCTTCGCATCTTCCTTAATAACTAGCGGTTCAGCTTGTGCGACTTGTGTCTTTTCCTTGCCTGCGCTGTCTTGTTCATATCTCTTTTCCATTTCATCTACGTTTACTTCCTCCATTGCGTTCTGTTGCTCTATAGACGTAGGGCCTAATGCCGGTTTAGCTGTTTTTCCAGTTGTTACTTCTGCTTCTTGTCTGACAGTTACCTTAGTCGGTTGCTTTTTCATCTCCTTTACAACTGTTGTTACCTGTTTTGCCGGTTTTTTCACTAGTTTCGGTTTCATTTCCGATGCGTTCAGTTTTTCTTCCTTTTTCAGTTCTTTAATTATTGCGATCCTTTCTTTTTCAAGGATTGATATTATTCTAGCCAGTGAATTTCCTGCCATTTCAACAATCTGTCTAGCTTCTTTTCCAGCAATGATTCTGTACGCTTGCGGTTTTTCTCTCATTGCCTGAACCAGATTGTATAAGTCAGTAGAATAATCAAGGTTTAATCGGCGTTGGGCCTCTCTCAAGTGTTCTTTTAGAACTGCTAGAGGGACTCTCTTAAGTGGCTCATCGTTTTTTGAAATTGCTTTCAAACATTCCGATATGGCTGCAAACTGTCGTTTAGTAATTTTTCTTGCTTCCGAAACAAGTTTTGCTGAATCGATGTTGAATACTAATGTTCCATCTTGTTTCGTTACTGCAATTTCATACCCGACCCAGGCTAATGACTGCTCAGTAAGAATTCTCCCGGCATCTGTTAAGCTTGTCTTGATTGTGATAGGCTTGCCTGCATATAATGAGTTGTATTCATTCGGATTTAATGATCGCACGAAGTTTTTGTAATAATATCGATATAAATCGTGTGGTTTAAGTGATCCGATTAGATGCTCTTTGTCATAAGACATATACACGGAATGGCCATCAACTATCGAAAGGAATGTGATTTGTCCATCCCCTGTTCCTAAAGTCTTTCCTGAAAGATTGCTGTAAAGATCAGCATACTGTCCATGAGAAATTCGAATAGGCCCACAAAATGTTTCTTCGCCAGAAACTATCTTGAAAATTTGATCAGCCGCACCCTTAACCATATTATCCTTTATGCCTAAAACTCGTTCCGATAACTCTTTCGCCGAGCCTTCGAATTGGATCGGGTATATCTCAAGCTCTGAGACTTCTTCCTTTAAGGTGACAGATAGTCTGAAATTCTCTATTCGCACGTTCTCTGCAGTAATCTGCGGACTTATGAACAGGTCAAAAAAATTCTCAACAACTCCCTCTGGAATCTTGTAGTTTCCTTTGTTTCCATCGTTTGAGAACTTTTCCGTCAGCCATTCAGACCCTGCAATCAGTTTTTTCGATGTTTTAACACCTGCTAGATCTGTGAGGATAAGGTATGCTCGTTCAACATCTTTTTTCGAACCGCTGGCCCTTCCTGCTTTGAAAAGATTTTCTATAAGTCCTTTTACTTCCGCATCTTCACTTCTGATGCGAGAAATGATGTCTGTTGCGAGGCTTCTCACACTGAGAGAGCTGGTCGGCATTTCGATTTTATTTTTGTCTGTTTCAGATGCATAAACGCTATTTTTCGGTTGGCCAAATGCAACAATAGCTGGGAGGACTACTGAAAGAATAACTTTTCCTCGTTGCAAGCTTTTTGTTGTTACTTCTTTTTTAATAGAAAACATCTGTTTTTCTGACTCATTTGTTGTATATAAACTTTATCAGAGGGTGATAAACGATTATTAACTCTTATGTCAAAAAGAGTTTATGAAAATAAAAGACGGATCAATAATCCTTTATTTCTCATTCGACATAGCCAGCGAGATCCAGCTTGACAAGCTTGAGAAGGTGTTTGGTAAGAAGCCTGCAGAGGCACAGCTTGCGTACACAAAGCTTACGCCTAAGTATATCCAATATACTCAAGCCCCCTATATTATCCGGATGGGGGAAAAGCAACTCACAATCGGAGACAAAAAATTTGATTTCAAACTAAGTGCAAAGCTTTATGATTTTGGAGTGGTAAACGTAAAACTTGTAACGCCATTCTCCGGAGACTTGGAAGATCTGGTAAAGATTAGTGACAAACTAGTCGAAATAGACGAGCCAGAAAATGAAGCAAGAAAGGTAGTCGAAAAGATAAAGAAAGAAATTGCAGACGTTTTGGTAAGGCCAATCAATTCTAAGGAACTAGAAGATTACATAATATTTTATGTTAAAGAATTTGATAAAAAAGTTTCAGCGAAGGAACTTGTTGATAAAAACAGAACTACTATTGCATCCATCCTAAGGTCAGAAGCAGAAGAACTTGACGAATCAGAAGTCAAAGGTGCACTTAGCGATTCAGTTTCTTATTTCAGTGATGACATAGTTATCGTCGATTGGAATGCTGCATTCGTATACGATCCGCGTGAGGCATTTGGTACATTCGATGTTCTTGAATATTCTAACATAGAGCTTCTTGAACTCCGAACGTATGATACGATTCTTGACAAGGAGATTGATTCAGCATATGACCGAATTGCAGCAGTGAAGTCAAGACCAATCTTCTTATTTTTCTGGCCTCTTGAACCATTCGGTCCGACGTTAAAAAGATTAGAAGAAACAAGACTCGACGTTACACAGATAATTGAAAAAGTAGAAAATGCATTAAAACTCGTCGGAGATCCGTATCTTGCACGTGTTCATAAAGCTGCTTCAAACAGCTTCCATCTTGAAGAGTGGAAATATTCTATTCGAGGTAAATTAGACATTATTGAAGACTTTTATGAAACTCTGATAAGCAGAATCCAGACAGAGAGATTTGTTATCCTCGAAATTCTTATCGTTGCACTTATTGCATTTGAAATTGCACTCTATTTCCTTCCAGTCAAAACATGAATGGCTGGTTAAAGCTAACGAAGAGCAAAATATCTAAATAGAAGCATTTATATATATCTAATACATAATCTATTTGGTGATCATGATGGCAAACATGTCAGTTAAAAGTATTGCAAGGCATACTAAGCTAGAAGAACAGAGTAAAAATATTTTTTTTAAGAAAAAAATTTTAGAGGTAGAACGAATCACAAATAGTTATTACAACACTTTTACTCCGGTGTATATGGAGAGAGTTACTTCATTGGCAGGTTTGGCATATCACTTAACCTCACAAAGTGAATTCAATAAGTTTATAGAATTTATTAAGAGATTAACCAAGACTTACGATCCAGTAGTTGCTTACGAAACAATAAATGGGCTAGGCACTCAGATGGTAAACCGCAAAAAATGTGTTGATGTCATAAAAAGTTTTGATTATCTCCTAGCCGCAGGAAATAGAAAACAAGCTTACGTCGTAGAACATTTAGCTGACATATTGGATGAAATGCATCGAGATAAATTTATGGCGAGGTTTGAAAAGAAGTCTTTTGAAGTATCAAGGGACAATTAAAGTTAAAACGTCTTTGTCATGTGTGTTAACATCGACCTTGGCAAAGATCTTTTTTATTTTTCCTTCTTTATCTATAATGTAAGTCATCCTTCGGATTCCCCAGATCTTTTTGCCGAAGATTGTTTTCTCTGCTAGAACGTGATATTTTCTTGATACTTCTCCAGTTGTGTCGCAGAGCAATGGGAATGGAAGGCTGTATTTTTCAGTAAATTTTTTATGAGAAACTTGGTTATCGAGGCTCACACCGAGGATAATTATACCCTTATCAGCAAATATCTTATAAGAATCTCTGAAGTTGCATGCCTCTTTTGTACAGCCAGGTGTGTTATCTTTCGGATAGAAATAAAGAACTACAAACTTCCCTTCGAAGTCCGAAAGTTTCACTACATTTCCATCTGTATCTTTCAGAGAAAAATCAGGTGCATTCTCACCTTCTATTATCGCTACCATTAACGTCTATTGTGAGCAGGTTTTTTATATTAATTGTTCAAGCATTATAGAAAAGAATATAAACAAAAACATGGTCATATTATTCGGTCGAAATGGGCAGATTGAAGTTATTACCTGGTTTTACACTCGCATCTAGGCCTAAATTTTTGGTCACAACAAAAGAAAATATCCATAGTTCTTCCATTCTTTCTAAAGAAGAAAACATACTAAACTTAATTGCTCAATTGAAAAATAAAGATTCTTTTGTTCGTATGCATTCAGCAAAAACCCTTGGCAATCTTAGAAACGCAGGTTCAAATGCTTTAGGCGAACTTGAAAAATTAATGGGAGATCCAGACAATGGTGTTAGAGGGGCAGCAATAGAAGCAGTAGCAAAAATTAAAGGACAAACCCAATGTTATAGGTGATAAAATTAGTTTAATTCAAAATCAAAATATAGAATTTTTAGGATTCAAACATGCTCCAAACACATCATTTTTCAGGAGGATGAAGGACAATACGGGCATTCTTATTTTAAAGACTGTTGGAGCCGTAGCTGGAACATTCAGAGAATGCTGCAAACAAAAAGAAAAAACGGAACGAGATCTTGAAATACTCCCTTAAAATTTTTAAAATGGCGTGATAATATGGAAACAACAAAAACGAATTTGTTATTGGTTTACTTGGAGGGTCCGTATTATTCGGGATAATAGTTTTTTTTAGGATTGAATAAATATTTTAAGGAAATAATTCAAGAAAATTCTGAATCATCAACAGAACAAATGTACAAATAATCAAAAAAGCAAGGCTTTAATTGAAAGATGGAAATGAGTATATGTATTTGTTGAAAAAGCTGTGAAAAGGTAGGATATTATATTAGCTGTTTCGATTAGAAAAGCAGGTGAAAATAATGGGACTAACTAAAAAAGATCTGGGCAAGCAGCGACATAATCTGGAAAAGAGGATAGCAGAACTTGAGGGTAAAGCGAGGATGGATCCAGTGAAGAAGCACCCTGAGATTCACGAAGAGCTGGCCAAGCTGAAGAAGAAGCTTGAAGAAAGTCAGTAAATATCTATGCTGACCATTCAATCTTAGAAATTCTAAGAAAATGTAAGAAGGTAGATTAAATGAAGCATAAAAAATTCAGATTAAATGCAGATGGAACATCTATTCTTCCTAAACATTTTACTTCAAATTTTTTAGTATTGCAAGAAGCTCCCAGAGCTTCCAGTTCCTCTGCACAAAAAATAGAGTTAGTAGAACAAACTTTTGAAGAGTTGGTTAGAGACTTAAAAAGTTCTATGCCGAAGGAGCGTATTGATGCATCAGTTCAACTTAGCCGGGTTAAAGATAAAGAAAAAATTGCAACTACAATTCCTGAATTGATGGAAGCATTAGAGGATGATTACTATAGAGTTCGTATGTATTCTGCAATTGCATTAGGTAACTGTGGAAATAAGGCAATAAAATCCGTGCCAGAAATGTGCAGATTACTCTATGATGGAGATAACGGGGTTCGAGAAGAAACCATGGAAGCAGTTCAAAAGATTATTGGAGATCCGATTACTGAAGAATATTTTAGAAATTCCAAGAGAATGTGATAAATTGCGAAGCTGGAAAAGAATATTCATTGGTAATCTGAGAGTAGGCGTAGGTAAAAATAGAGAAACAAATTATTTTGTAGCATTTTGTCCAAAAATTGAATTAGCAACCCAGGGTAAAACCATCAATGAAGCGGAATATAACATGAAGCAAATGATATATTCTGCATTGGAGTCATATCAAAATGAACCAGACGCCAAATTTATTTTTGTACCACAATTTTCAATATTGGCTGGCACCGTATTTAAATATCTAATAAAAAATTCGGGATTGTCAGAAAAGGAGTTTAAAAAATATTTGCGGGCCATAAGAAAAAAATAAGATTAATAGGATAATCTTAGAACTTCTAAGAAAACGTGGTAAAATGCTTCAGGGAAAAAAATTAAGCGAGATTAAATGGCATCATCAGGATCTGCTTGAAGAGCTTAGGAGAAAGAAACTTAAGTTTCTTTTCCAGAAACGCGAAAGTATCAACCCGGCACTTGCGACAACTGCAACGGAGTTGATAAGTCGTAATAAAGAGTCAAAGAAGTTGGATAGTAAGATTCAGCATTATCGAGTTTCCACCTTTAGGCAGAAATTAATTAAGATACTGGCCCCAAAGGTGGCTAAATACAACAATTGGAAAGAAGATGTTGCAGATACAATGTTGTCACGGGTGATTAGCTGTAAATATGCTGCGAGGCTTATAGCAGATCACGGCATTTCAGATTCTCAAATTCAAGAGAATAATTTTCAGTTTGACTTACTTGAACAGTTGGCTTACGACATTTCAAATGGGCTTGGACAGCGGTTTAAGAGAATCAGATAGATAAGTGTTGGAAATTCCAAAAATAAGCTAGTGTAACTTTATAAATTGGTAGAAAGAATAAAAGATGAGCGATAAAATGATGAAACAAACTACAGGATTACGTCAAATTCGGGAAAGGAGAATTAGCAAGTTCAGACTTGCTAAACCGTTGCTTGTGGGAGCGGCATTAGGGATTGGCGTACTAGTTGTTCAACCAAAGCCGATTAGTGCAAAAGCCATAGAAAAATCACAAAATGTACTACTAGTTAGTAAACAATCGGATGTCAAAAAAGAACAAAATAGAAATTCAACATCTGATGACTTGATAATGATGGCTATAACTGCGATCTTATCCGTTGCTTTGTCAGCGTCAAAACCAGTAAGAAAGATTAGTAACTATGTAGTAGACTGTGCAGTTAAGGCAAGTATGTTTGTGAAATAATTGGAATTTATTAGAAATTCTAATAGTTAATTAGACTAATGCTTACTGTCCCAAAATTATGTAGCGTCTCAAAAAGGTATTTTTTGTACTAGACTCTAGTACAAAATTTTTACGACACATATACGACCGTTTATGGGGCGAAAACGGTCGAACAAATCAATACAAGCTTAAAGTTAATGCTCCAAATACCTTTATGGTAGATTTAATAGGCTTATTTCCAAATCCTATCGAAATTTTAGTTTACATATTTTTGCCAGGGTACCTTATCAGATGGTTATTGCTTAAACAAACGAACGAATCTATATCTGATTTAAAAGAAATACTCAAGTCCTTAGGAACAGGAATTATGGTATACGGACTTCTCTTTAGTTTGATACTTATTTCAACTATAGGACAACCAAGCTGTTATACGCGTAACAACGTAGTTAAATGTGGAGTCGACTTCTTTTTTGAAGAATTGAAAGCAATCGCAGGGATTGCGCTTTATTGTTTAATACTATTAGAAGTATTAGCTATTTGGATTTTATCTGTTATCTCTAAACCATCTGAACTTAGTAATACCTGGAAGATTGTTTTGTTTGTAATTAGTTTGATATATCTCGGTGTTTACTTTGTATATTCGCTTGAGCTTCTTTTAAATCCACTTTTTTTAGATTTATTACCGCATTATCCGTTATACTTACAGTCCAGTGCAGAGAACCTCTTAGTTTCAAATGATGGTTCAGACCTAATTGTTTTAGACAGAGCTAATGAAATTGGTGAAAAATGTAATGCAACTATCACTTTGCCAACTCTTCCTTACATCTTGGAACCTAAGCAAGGAATTGTTTTGGTACTTAATAAACAATGTACGAATTATACTTATAACCTAGGTATTCGTAAAGGAATAAGTTCAGGGTTTTTACAAATAAGTTATCCAAACTAACTCTTTCTTAGAACTTCCAACTCTTATTTGATTCTCTCTGACTGCCAGTATTCTCTTAGTGATTTTATCTTGTTGTCCTTAATCTCCAGAATGGCAACTTCTTTTATGTGAATCCTAGTTTTCTCTACATTGCTATGGAATGAAGCATCCCACTCAGCAATAACGACGTCTCCACATATGTAATAGTTTAGCAGTTTGAATTTGATATCTGATTGTTCATCAACAACTTTAGTTTTCCAATACTCCTCTATTTCTTTATGGCCTTTGTACGGTTTCTTCAAGACTCTTTCGTGGTAAATGCCGTCTTTTTTGAATAGGCTGAGGATCTTTTTTATGTCTTGTCCGACCCAGGCTTGCTCGTAGGTTTTAAGT